>DAOTZF010000351.1:0-9922 GCA_034434415.1 Anaerolineales bacterium
CTCACGTCACTGCACCCCGGCAAAACAGTGGACGAAGCGAAAGCCAATACAGGCTGGGATCTGAAAACCGCTTCGCGCGTCGGGACAACTGAATCGGTTACCGCGAACGAACTCCGTATCCTGCGCGACGAACTCGACCCGACGGGAATCTACCTGAAAGGCAGTGGATGACGCTGGATCAGATCTTCCTCACACATGACGGGTCGCGCCTGCGCGCAGGCTGGAGACTGTTGATTCAAACCATTGTCTCCTTATTTATTTTTGCGTGTTTTGGGGTTCCCCTCATCTTCGTTTATTTCATTTTCGACCCCGAGTCGGCGTTTTCAACTCAAATCACACCCGAACTTCTGCTCCTTTCCGTGATCGCTGAGACGTTCGCCTTCACGATCTCGATATTTCTGGCAAAACGATTCCTTGATAAAGAACCTATTGAAAGCCTCGGGCTGAAAGTGAACCCGCAGGCGTTGTTCGATATTTTCGCTGGCATCGGAATCACCTTCATACAAATGGGTTTCATTTATGCGGTTATGCAATCCCTGGGTTGGATAACCTTCGAAGGTTTTGCCTGGGACGTCGACTCTATCCCCCGCGTGATCACCGGCACACTGACGTTCTTCGTCATCTTCGTCCTGGTCGGCTGGAACGAGGAACTGCTCTCGCGCGGCTACCACCTGCAAACCCTCACAAGCGGACTTAACTTGTTCTGGGGCGTGATGATTTCGTCTGCGGTGTTTGGCTTTCTACACATCTTCAACCCAGATTCGAGTTGGAGCGCGGTGCTTGGCATTACACTTGCTGGCTTTTATTTTGCATTTGCCTACGTCCGCACCAGGCAACTCTGGCTCCCCATCGGTTTGCACATCGGCTGGAATTTTTGCGAGGGCGTGGTGTTTGGTTTCCCCGTCTCAGGCTTGGATATTTATCCATTAACTCGCATCGAAGTCGTCGGTCCTGAATTGTGGACGGGCGGACGATTTGGTCCCGAGGCAGGGTTAATCATTCTGCCTTCGTTGGTGATCGGTGGAGTATTGATCTGGTGGTTCACGAGAAATCGTCCCGCCTGATTTGGCATGATTCATGATTTTTCCAATCAAGGAAGTAGTACCATTGTCTCAATTTGAACAAATCCAATTTACAGATTAATAAGCGTTCATCATTGTATGATATAAGCCAGTCTGAATGTTCTACAAAAGTCTATAAAATTTGCAAGGAGAACCATGAATAAAAAGAACGTATCGCGATTCGTGATGCTTATCACGTTGATTCTGACAGCGTGCGGCGCACCAACCACACAGGCTGAACCAACCTCCGGACCCGATCTGGCGTTGACCATCACCGCCCAGGCGCAACTTCTTCAAGCATTGACGCAAACCGCGCTTGCACCGACGTCCACACCGGAACCCACCTTCACATCCGCACCTGCAGTCACATCAACGCCGTCCAAAGTAATCGTCACGGTCAGCGCGAATACCAACTGCCGCTCGGGACCCGGCGCGGAGTACGAAATTATCGGCGCGTTGACCATCGGACAACAGGCGGAAGTTATTGGAAAAAGTTCAACGACGAACTACTGGATCATCGATAACCCAAACGCCGCAGGAACCTGTTGGTTGTGGGGAGAACACGCAGTCATTAACGGTGATACCGCCAGTTTACAAGAATTCGAAATACCGGCGACCGTCACTCCGCTTGCCGCGCTTGCACCGGTGATCGACCACGTGACCGTACGATTCGACGCCTCATCCGGGGGACTGGTCGCCTATCTGGATGTCTACTTCTACGATGGTGAAGGCGATGCGAATTTCGCTGATTTTCAACTGATCAGCACCTCGGTGCAGACATCAGGCACGATTAAAGATATCTCGTTCGCCCCAAATGCCAACCAGAGAAAAGGCAGTACCGTTACCGGGCAATGGAGTTGCGGCACGAAACAATACGACGTAACGATCGGTGTGACCATTCGCGACCAGGCGGGACACACCAGCAACACCATTGGTGTTAACTTCTCGTGTAACTAGTATAGTGAACAAACAGCCTCGCGGACCCTTCGGCATCCGCGAGGCTTCACTGACTCACTGGTTACCCAGATACTGGTAACTGATTAAGTGCCTTCTTCCCACGAGTTCATATAGTGGGTTTGTTCCGCCGTGAGCGTATTAAACTCCACGCCCTTTGCTTGTAAGATGAGGTGAGCGCGACCTATGGTCGAACAATCCCGAACGGAACCGTTGCAGGCATATTGCCACTGACGTAGACTTCCCGCGCTAACTGGGTTGTTATAGTTTGGGTTCCGTAGAAAATAATACAGTATCTACCGGGTTGTATACCCTCGATTAACGCAACACCTCTTGCATTTGTTTCAATGAGTAAAAATGTATCAGTACACGATGCTATACAGGTAACATTTTGAGAAATTACGATTTTGGCTTGAGCGCCATCTTCACCATCATCGAAGATTCCGTTCTTATTGTCGTCATAAAACGCTTCGACTTTTACCTGGGCAGGGTTGCGATGCTTCGCAGATAACACCTGCGCGTATCCTGCCAGTAAAAGCAAGATTGCGAAAAGGGCTACTACAACTATGGTATGTTTTTTCAACATGAGATTCTCCTTTCAAACAAACGACACAGGTTTCATACATCGAGAGGTATGGCGAGCCGCAAAAACTTAAGGGTTGCGAGAAGTTTTCTCGCCAAACAATAGACCCCTTCGGAAATAATTTTCCTCAGCTGCGAATTTCACGAATTGGCGCGAATAGAAGGGTTTTTTTGAAATTCGCGCAGTTCACGACAAAAGAGGTTGGCTGCGCTTATTTCCGATAAAATCTAATATATCTCATGGACCAATCAAGCGAAGGAGAATGCGATCAATACCCGCAACTTGATTTCCTGCATCATTCTTTATGATGAGTGTATTCATTCCTTCTGTAAGCCGCACGATTATCGGCGGAAGGTCTCCCCATTTCAATACTGCATCATCGTAAGTTTTGAAAGTGGTAATAAGAAACGGGTCAGGGTTGTCATTTACATACAAGTTTTGATAACCTGGGTCACGATATTCGGCATTGTTGGTATATTTGGCATATCGAATTATCAATTCATATTGACCGGCTGCCATTTCATAAATTGTAAGCTTTACAGAAGCGCCTTGTACCCCCAGCCAATATGCCTGATTGGATGCTGATACTGCGGTTTGATCCCGGACAGGAAATCCCCCGCTGCTCATTGATCCATCTTCCGCCTCGATGCTCGCTGACGTAAAGCGTTTTGGTGTTGCAGTGGACGACGATTGCGTCAAAGTTGGTGGAATTGGGGTACTGGTGGGTGGAGACTGCGTAAAGATTGCGGGTAAGGTGTTTTGTTCAACTTGAGCGTTCGGCATCATGGCCGGCGGGAGATCACTAGATCCCTGTTCAGCGATAGTAGGTTGAACCTTGGACGTCGGTGTCGCCCAATTGGTTAGATATTGGAAAAAAGGAACCGCAATCGTCCCCATGCAAGAGATGAGTGCCACCGCGATAGCGGTTATCAAGCCAATTTTCGCGATACTGATTTCGGTCTTTCCAGTATGTGTGCCTTCAGAATCTTTTTTGCTCATGATAATTTCTCCCATTGGGGGATAACTGTTGATTTCCAGTTATCCCCCAACCAATGTGATCCTACTTCACCAACACCCATGTCGTGCCGTCGAACGCGTCCCTTCTGCCTTCGCAATCATCCTTCTTGCTCTCTTCGGTCAGTTCGAATTGCAGATTCGTTCCATCGAAGGTGTAACGAAAACTCATGGGTGATTTGCCGCAGTTGAAGTTGTTCGTTTCCTCGATATACAGATCACCCTTGACACTGTAGGTGCCCCAAACTTCATTCGCACCGTAATAGAAGTTATTCCACGTCCCATCCTCATGGAATTCGAATCCCACAAGCGGGTCTTCGGGGTCTGCGAATTTCCCAGTCGGAAAGTTCGACGCGGACGAACCGGCGCAGGCTTGCAAAACAACCATGACAAACATCAGACCTGCGAGCAAGAGCGAAAACTTTTTGTTATTCATTTTGTTCTCCTTGGGTTGAATGGATTGAATTTTTCGCGCGCGTTTCATGTCGCTACTGTAGCATTTTGGAAATTCGATTTCAAGGGTTTTTGGGGCTTCCTATCGCTTTTTATATAACTTTCGCACCCATTTCACGACCGATATAAAAAGCGATATAAACCCGTTTCCGCCTTGAACCTCACCCGCCGCTGGGCTATACTTTTAATTAAGTGAGGAGCAGCCATGAACCAGGAACAATCATTTGGGTTGTACGTGCGGCAGCGGCGTCGTGAAATGGACCTGACGCAGGAGGAACTGGCAAGGCGTGTGGGATGCGCCGCCATCACACTACGCAAGATCGAAGCCGACGATCTGCGCGCCTCTGTACAGATTGCTGAACGTCTGGCGATGGCGTTGGCAATTCCATTGAATGAACGTGCCGGTTTCGTCCGTTGGGCGCGTTCCGTAAAACCCGTCTCATCAGAACTGCCTCCGGTTACTCCTCCTCCAGCCATCGAAGAGATTGGCCGCGAAGACCTGACTGGGCGGGCAATCCGTGGATATGCACTCGCGGAGCGCATCGGCATGGGTGGTATGGGATCGGTCTATCGGGCGGTACAGCCAAATGTGGAGCGCGAAGTCGCCGTCAAAATCATCCTGCCAGCCTTTGCCAATCACCCGGATTTTATCCGCCGCTTCGAAGCGGAAGCTCAACTGATCGCGCGGCTCGAACACCCGCACATCGTTCCGCTTTATGACTACTGGCGTGAACCTGGCGTGGCTTATCTGGTGATGCGTCTCTTGCGGGGAGGAAACATCCAAAACCTTCTCGGGCAGGGACCGATTTCGATCGAGGCTACTGAAAAAATCCTGGAGCAGGTTTGTTTGGCATTGAATTCGGCGCATCGCATCGGAATCATTCACCGCGACTTAAAACCCGCTAACGTTCTGCTCGATGAAGATTCGAATGCGTATTTGGCAGATTTCGGCATCGCCAAGAACCTTGGCAATCCCGATGTTGAAAACCAGACCAGCATGGATGCGATGATCGGTTCTCCGCAATACATGTCGCCGGAACAAATCCAATCGCTCTCGATCAGACCGCAGACCGATATTTACTGCCTCGGCGTGATGCTCTACGAAATGCTGACCGGTACGGTTCCTTTTGCGGGTCCGACTCCCTTCGATCTGATCCAACAGCACATTAACACTCCCATGCCCCCGCTTTCTGCACGGAGAACGGGGTTGCCTGCCGCATTGGATGATGTGATTTCGCGCGCGACTGCCAAAAATCCCGAAGAACGGTATGCGGATGCCATTTCCCTTCTCAACGGTTTCCGTCTTGCAATCGGCAGAATAGCCGACTCGCATCCAGGGGAAATCATCTACGAAGAAGAGACGGAAGTTGAAATCACTAATCCATTCAAGGGTTTGCGCGCCTTCAATGAAGCGGATACCGATAATTTCTTCGGGCGCGAGACACTCGTCCAGCAATTGCTGGCTCGCCTCGGCGAAGGTGGGGACCTGCGTCGCTTTCTGGCAGTGCTCGGTCCAAGCGGTAGTGGCAAGTCATCGGTCGTAAGAGCCGGGTTGATTCCTGCGTTACGAAGTGGCGGTTTGCCGGGCTCCGAAAACTGGTTCATTGTCGATATGATACCGGGCAAACATCCATTTGAAGAACTTGAAGCTTCGTTGTTGCGCGTTGCTGTCAACCCGCCTGAAAGTTTATTGTCTCAATTGAAAGATGGAAGCCGCGGTTTGTTGCGGACAGTCCATCGCGTTTTGCCTGCAGACGATTCTGTCGAATTGGTTTTGGTGATCGATCAATTCGAAGAGGTCTTTACCCTGGTTGAAGACGAAGCCGAACGCGCGCTGTTCCTTGAAAATATCGCGACCGCAATTCTGGATGAGCGCAGCCGCCTGCGCGTTGTCATCACACTACGTGCAGACTTCACCGATAAGCCCTTGCGTTATGTGGATTTCGGCGAGATGATGAACCAGCGCTTTGAATTTGTCCTGCCACTCACAGCGGACGAAGTCGAACGAACTATTGCCGGTCCCGCACAGCGCGTCGGACTCAAGTTGGAGAAGGGTCTTGTTTCAACGATCATTCGCGAAGCTGGGAACCAGCCCGGCACCCTGCCCTTGTTGCAATTTGCTCTTTCTGAGTTGTTCGAAAAACGTGAAGGACGCACCCTTACCAACAAAGCCTATCGCGAGATCGGTGGTGTACTTGGGGCGTTGGGCAGAAGCGCTGAAACGATCTATGAAAATCTGGATGGAGCGGGGCAGTCCGCGGCGAGACAATTATTCCTGCGGCTGGTCACCCTCGGCGAAGGGACAGAAGACACACGCCGCAGAGTCCTGCGCGAGGAACTCGAGCAACTAACCGCCAATGATGCATCGCTGATTGCGGTCATCGAAGCTTTTGGTCGTGCGCGGCTGTTGACGTTCGACCACGACCCCATCACACGCGGCGCGACGGTCGAAGTAGCACACGAAGCGCTCATCCGTGAATGGACGCGCCTGCGCGATTGGCTCAACGAAAGCCGCGCCGATATCCGCCTGCAAAGACAGCTTGCAACAGCCGCAAACGAATGGAAAAACGCCGGCAGAGACGCAAGTTTTCTGCTTGTCGGCACACGCCTGGAACAATTCGAAGGCTGGTTGGCAAATACCACAATCGCACTGACACAGAATGACTGGATGTTTCTGGAGGCCAGTACCCGCGAACGGGACCGGATCGAATCCGAGGAACGCCTGCGGCAGCAGCGCGAACTCGAGGCTGCGCAGATGCTTGCGGAAACGGAAAGAAAGCGCGCCGAAGAACAAACCCGTTCGGCAGGGCAATTGCGCAAACGTGCACTTTATCTAAGCGGTGCTTTGGTGATCGCATTGTTCCTGGGCGTGGCTGCGATCATCTTTGGGAGGCAGGCACAGGCGTCCAACCGCGAGGCTACTTCCCGTGAGTTGGCGGCGGCTGCGATCTTGAATCTCAATACAGACCCGGAGCTCAGCGTCTTGCTGGCTTTGGAAGCATTGGATGCGTCAAGAACGATCGAGGCTGAGGATGCCTTGCACCGCGCAGTACAAACATCGCGGATCGAAATGGTCATACAAGCAAACGAGCCGGGCTACCCGTGGAACGTAGAGTTCAGTCCGGAGGGAAACTACATTTTGGCGGGAGTAGGGTCTGCAAAATTATTCGACGCCAAAACCGGCGAGTTGGTCTTTGAAGTGCCTGGTTATTTTTCGGTCTTCAGCCCGGATGGCAAAACGGTGGCAGCTGGTTATGACGATGGGATTCACTTTTGGGATGTGCCGACCGGTGAGGAAATCGTTACGCCCGGTCGAATCAATTATGATGGCATAACCGTTGAGTTCAGCCCGGATGGGAAACGATTTCTCACTTCCGCCTCCGATGGAGTTCCAGTAATCTGGGATACGGAGACCGGTCAAAAACTGGTTGAGTTTGTCGGTCATACTGCTGGGGCTCGCTTTACATACTTTAGCCCGGATGGCACGCGTGTCATTTCATTCGGTGATGACGGAACAACAAGGGTATGGGACTCCGTGACAGGCAAACAAATGCTGGTGTTAACCGAGCCAGGCGTGGACGGGATTGGTGCATTCAGCCCCGATTCAAAGTTGATAGCAACCACAGGCGGACCAGACTACAAGGAAATTTTCATTTGGGATGCAGAGACTGGCGAGAAGCAGTCCACCATCGTCGGTCATACCGCATGGATCAACCACATCGAATTCAGCCCAGACGGGCAGTGGATCGCATCCGCCGGTTCGGATCGCATCGCAATAATATTCGATGTGGCAACAGGGCGGGAAGTGGTGACACTCGCCGGTCATACCGAGCCTGTGATCGAGGTCGATTTCAGCCCGGACGGGACGAAACTTGCGACCAGCAGCACAGACGGAACTTTGAGAGTATGGAACATCATTAGACGTGAGGTTTTATCTTCGTACGCGTCCACTTATTCAGGCGGCCAATTGGCATATAACGCTGATGGATCACTTCTTGCAACCAGTGCTGAAAATGGATTAATCGAGGTATGGGAAACCAGCTCAGGGGAGGTTATCCAATCCCTGCCCAATCCGGGCAAACTCGTTTATGACCTGGCTTTCAGCCCGGATGGTAAAAACCTTGCGGCTGGGTTCGAAGACTCAAGCCTTCGTATATGGGATTTGTCAACTCCCTCAGATTTTGAGGAGTTGTCAAAACATACGGCTCCCGTCAATGCAGTTTCCTACAGTCATGACGGAACAAGGCTTGTTTCCGTTGGCGAAGATTACAAGGCTGTTCTTTGGGATATGACAGTTTCTCCGCCTGAAGCGATCTATACGTTATTTTTCCCAGCAGCGGTTCGCACGGCCGCATTCAGCCCGGATGAAAAACTGATCGCTGTGGGTGTATACAATAACACCGTGCAGGTGCTCGATTCAGCTACAGGCGACACGATCCTCACCTTGCGCGGACATACTGCTTCGCCATCGGGGATCGCTTTCAGCCCAGACGGATCCCTGATTGCAACTGCCAGCCTCGACGATTCTGCAAAAGTCTGGGATGTAAAATCCGGTTTAGAACTCTTGACCTTGAGCGGTCACGCCAGCCAGGTCACCTCCATTGCTTTCAGCCCCGATGGAAAACGCCTCGCCACTGCCAGCCGCGACGGGACCTCCAGACTCTGGGACGCCTCCACAGGAAAGGAACTGAACACCTTCTTTGGAGACGGTTCGGGCCTGGTTGATGTCGCCTTCAGCCCCAACGGAAAACTTCTTGCAACAGGCGAAGATGATGGTACGTATGTTTATTTTTTAGAGCTCGAAGATTTGATCACCCTCGCAAAATCACGCTTGACGAGGACGTTAGCCAGCGGCGAATGTATAAAATACCTGCACAAAAACCCGTCCGAATGTGGGGCAACCGCCAGCACTCCAGTCCCCACGCCAATCCCTCCTACAGATTCAGGGAGGGTATGCCAGGTGACCGGGATAAACGGCTTATCCGGTAATTTTTTCGAAGAATCCGTTTTCCATGGCATGCAGAATTCCAATGCGGAGTTCGGCTGGGATATTAAAGTCCTTGAATCGGTAGAGACCACCGATTATCAGAAAAACATTACAGAATTTCAACGGGGGGATTGCGATCTGATCATCGGCTCTTATGTTACAGCGGATGCCGTACATGCCGCAGCCCAACAAGACCCGGACCAGAAGTTCCTGTTGATTGAATTCCCGTTTGACCCTCCATTGGAGAATGTGAGGACCCAATTATTTGCAACTGACCAGGCGGCATTTCTGGCAGGTTACCTGGCGGCATCGCAAACGCAAACCGGCAAAGTCGGGGTCTTCGGAGGCGTTGACTTTCCCCCAGTCACAGACTTTATGGACGGTTTTGCTCTCGGCGTTGAATACTACAACGAAAAGAACAGCGCAGATGTGGAGGTTCTTGGATGGGACCCGCAGAAACATGAGGGCTTTTTTGTGGGAGGCTTCTGCTGTGAACTGGACGGCAGGGAAATTACACAGCAATTATTGGATCAGGGTGCAGATATCGTTTTGCCGGTGGCTGGCTATGATATAGGTTTGGGATCCGCAAACGCGGTCCAGTCGCATGGAGATGCTTATTTCATCGGCGTGGACTTCGATTGGGCGGATGCTTTTCCCAACCTTCAGGAAATCGTCCTGACCAGCATTGTGAAAAATTACGACAAAACTGTGGAGTTGACCGTAAGATCGATCGTAGAGGATGCATTTACAGGCGGTATTCATTTCGGCGGACTGGAAACCGGCGAAGTAAGTCTTGCACCGTTCTATCAATTCGATTCACAGATCTCTGACAAGGTGAAACAAGAACTGGAACAGATCAAGGCGGATATC
>DAOTZF010000352.1:0-2946 GCA_034434415.1 Anaerolineales bacterium
GTAGGTCTGGTGATGTTTCGTGTGGTGGATTTCCATCGTGCGCGCGTCGATGTGAGGTTCGAGCGCGTCGTAGGCATATGCCAGTTTCGGAAGTTCGAATGCCATGGTTCTCTCCTTGTGGGTTGAAATTGGATTGGTGCAGCGAAATTGTAGCCTTCGCTGGGGGCGATGTCAAGAAAGATATTCGCTTCTCTTCCCGTAGATATGTATCACCCTGAATCTAATCTTTCGATCTCTAAGCCACGGATACTTCGACAAGCTCAGCACAAGTTTCACGAATTTACACGAAAAACGCCGACCGCAGGATAACCGGTCGGCGTTCGTTTGGCTCGAACCAAGACGAGAACTCAAATTCCGTGGCTATCCGTGTAATCCGTGGCTGAATCCTTAAGTTTGGGGTTAATCATGTCTACAATTTCTTGCGCTCTTGCCGTAACATGGGCGTATCTGTTATCCTTGCCGCATGAGCAAAAACCGACTCGAAGCCTTCAGCGATGGCGTCATCGCCATCATCATTACCATCATGGTGCTTGAATTGAAAGTTCCCCATGAACCCACCTTCGCCGCCTTGAGCGAACTGGCGCCTGTATTTTTCAGTTACGTGTTGAGTTTTATCTACCTCGGCATTTACTGGAACAATCATCACCATCTGTGGCAGGCGGGCAAACAGGTCAACGGGCAGATCCTTTGGGCGAACTTGCACCTGCTCTTTTGGCTGTCACTGATTCCATTCGCCACGGCGTGGAGCGGTGAAACCAATTTCGATCAATTGCCGATGGCGGTCTATGGCTTCGTCCTGTGGATGGCGGGATTTGCTTATTACCTGCTCGTCCGCGCAATGATCGCCCACCATGGAAAAGAATCCACGCTGGCGCTGGCTGTTGCAGGCAATTTCAAAGAGATCGTTTCACTGGTCGGTTACACCGCCGCCATCATCCTTGCCTTTTTCAATTCGTGGATTTCCTTTGCGCTGTACGTAGCTGTCGCGCTCATCTGGTTGATTCCCGATTCTCGCATCGAACGGAATATTAAGTGAGACAAAGGAGAAATCTAATCCCGAGGAGATGTAAGGTTTTTAGTAACTTACGAGTGAAATTCTTGTTTTTGTGCAGGAATTTTTCGCTAACCACGGAGACTCAGAGTCACGGAGTTTTTTTATTCTCAGTGTCTTCGTGTCTCAGTGGTTCAAGCTTTTTGGTTTCGGCTTGTCCGAGTTGGGGTACATAAATTAATTTCGGCTCTCCCGTTTTTGACGGGGAGCGCTAAAACCTCAGCCGCGAATTACGCGAATTCGCACGAATTTTATTACGCGTTTCGAGAAAATTCGTGGCAAAGAATTTCTCCTTTCTGATGCCATCCTGCCCAAAACGGGAAAACCTAATTTCCAAATCCCGAAGGCGTCGCGTGGCGCCGTGGCGACAGATGACATAGGTCGGTAGATGATGGCATCCTTTGGAATTCTTGCCTAGTGAATCGCAATTCAAACCCATTCACCATATTCGGGGGCATTGTGTTTTAATGAAAGGGATATGACCCTTTATCTCACAGAAAACGACCAAAGAATGTTGCGCGGCGACGATGGTCCCGCCGTCAAAATGGCGATGTCCATCCTCGTTCGCATGGCGGAAGTGTCCGGCGCGCAGGAACTGCTGGACATCTCCGGCGCGCACATCGACAGCACGATCTACATCGGTGAGGCTGGCTTGGAATTTGCCGAACGGCTGGCGAGCCTCGGCGCGAAAGTCCGCGTGCCGACCACGCTCAACGTCAGCGGGTTGGACGAGCATCACTGGCGCGAATGGGCGGTCCCCGCGGAGTGGGCGAGGCAGGCTCAACGTCAAATGGAGGCGTATCGCAGCATGGGGACAATCCCGACATGGACGTGCGCGCCGTATCAGACCGAGATGAAGCCGAAGTTCGGTCAGCAGATCGCGTGGGGCGAATCCAACGCGATCGTCTTCGCCAATTCGGTGATCGGCGCGCGCACAGAACGATACCCAGACCTGTTCGATATTTGTTGCGCGCTCACCAGCCGCGCGCCAGCAATCGGGTTGCATCTCACAGAAAATCGCGCGGGTGAATTGTTATTTCGGCTGGATGAAATTCCCGAGGCGCTTCAGCGAAGCGATGACTTTTACCCGGTGCTGGGGCATTACATCGGCAAAGCCGCGTTGGATCGAATCCCGGTGCTGGGCGGGATGCGAATCGTTCCCACGGAAGATCAACTCAAGGCGTTGGGTGCCGCGTCGGCTTCGTCGGGCGGGGTTGCGTTGTTCCATATCGTCGGGGTCACACCCGAAGCAGGGACGTTGGAGTCGGCTTTTCAAAATAAGCCGCCCTTGCAAACCATCGAAGTGACCATGGACGCCTTGTGCGCCGCGCGCCGCGAGTTGACTCACACCGACAGTGACGCGCTGGACATGATCGTGATGGGTAGTCCGCATTTTTCACTGGCGGAATTCAAACAACTTGCGCCGTTGGTAGCGGGGCGTCGAAAGAATCCGAATGTGAAATTTTTGGTTACCTCCAGCCGTGCCATGACCCAACTAGCAAAACAGGCTGGCTATCTCGATGCGCTTCAGGAGTTCGGCGCGCAGTTGACCGTGGATACCTGCATCCTCGCAACGCCGATGCTGCCGCCGGAGATTCAACATCTGATGACGAACTCTGCAAAGTTCGCCTATTACACGCCCGGCTTGCTGGGAAGGAAAATTGCATTCGGCAGTTTGCGCGATTGCGTGAATTCGGCGATCGAGGGAAAGATCGTCCGGGACGATTCGCTATGGCTGAATTGATTTTGAACGGCAAGCCGATTATCGAAGGTTCTGCCAAAGGGACGGCTCTGGTGAGCTCGGAACCGCTTTCGTTCTGGGGAGGCTACGATTGGAAGACCGGCGAGATCATTGACCGGCGGCATCCGCTTTCCGGTTTAATCGCGAAAGGTAA
>DAOTZF010000353.1:0-2747 GCA_034434415.1 Anaerolineales bacterium
TCACCGTCGAAGCGAGACCCGTTTGCGAGACAAAGGTCTTACCTTCTTTGCCGGGCTTGTCGCGGCGGGCGAGCGCGACCGATCCTTTTTCCACATCCTTGGGACCGATCTCCACGCGAACGGGGACGCCGCGCAGTTCCCAATCGTTGAATTTGAACCCACTGCTGACGTTGTCGCGGTCGTCGAGTTTGATTCGAACCCCCGCCGCTTTGAGTTCCGCAAAGACGCGGTCGGCGACTTCCATCACTTTGACTTTCTCGTCATCGTTTTTGAAAATGGGAACAACGACCGCTTGGATGGGCGCGAGGCGGGGTGGCAGGACGAGTCCCTGATCGTCGCCGTGCACCATGATCATCGCGCCGATGATGCGGCTCGAGATCGCCCATGAGGTTGTTTCGGCGAATTGAAGTTCGTTGTTCTTGTCGAGGAATTTGATATCGAACGCTTTGGCGAAGTTCGTGCCGAAATAGTGCGACGTGCCGGACTGCAACGCGCGTTTGTCCCACATCATCGCCTCGATGGAGGTGGTGACCTGCGCGCCGGGGAATCTTTCGGATTCACTCTTGGGACCTTTGAACACGGGGATCGCGGCTTCTTCGAGGCAGAAGCGTTCGTAGATGTCGAGGATGCGATACATCTCCTCAATGGCTTCGTCGGCGGTCGCGTGCGCGGTGTGACCCTCGTGCCAGTAAAACTCCGCTGTGCGCAGGAAAAGTTTCGTGCGGATTTCCCAGCGCAGAACCGATCCCCATTGCACGATGAGAATCGGCAGGTCGCGCCACGACTTGACCCACTTGGAATACATGTATCCGATGATCGTCTCGGACGTGGGGCGGACAACCAATTTTTCTTCGAGTTCTTCGCCGCCGCCGTGAGTCACGACTGCCAATTGCGGAGAAAACCCCTCCACGTGTTCTTTTTCCTTTTCAAAGAACGAAAGCGGAATCAACGTGGGGAACGCCGCGTTGACGTGACCGGTCTTCTTGAACTCGCCATCCAGCCACGAAGTGATGTTCTCCCACAGCGCCCAGCCGTAGGGTTTGACCACCATGCATCCGCGCACAGGCGAATAATCCGCCATGTCTGACCGCACGACGAGTTGGTTGTACCATTCTGCAAAATCTTCCGCGCGGGTGGGTAATTTTTCTTCTGCCATTTTGTCCTCTTTTAGGTGTACACCGGTGGTCGAGTAGTGGCGCTGCAAGCGCCACGTATCGAGACCACCGAGATACAAGAATAATTTTGTTACAGAAATTTCTTTACGGCGTGGTGGTTTCGATACGCCGCTTCGCGGCTACTCAACCACCGGGTTTTCAAACTATCCAACTAACAAACTATCCAAACTAAGGACAGCCCTTCGTACATCCTCCGCGAACATCAAACTTTCGCGCTGGCGAAAGGGCATGTAAAACTCGAACGATGTGAAAAACTGGTCGAGTGTGGATCGCCACCCTTTCCCGACCAGTATCAACGGCCTTCGGGGCAAAGACTCCACAGCCATCAAATTCCACATCACCGAGATTTCCGCCAGCGTGCCAACGCCGCCGGGCATGGCGATTGCCGCGTCGCTCGCTTCGATGATGGCTTGCATGCGCTCGAGAAGCGATTTCTTCCGCCACTCCTCTTTCACCCACTGATTCTTGCTGACCTTTCGCCACGCTTCGATGTCTTCACAAGTAACGCCGATCACATGTCCGCCTGCTTCATGCGCGCCGCGCGAGGCGGCTTCCATCACGCCGATGTAGCCTCCGGTCAGCACAGTGTGTCCGCGCTGGGCGAGAAGCGCGCCCAGTAAACGGGCTTCTTCGTATTCGGGAGAGTCGGGCTGCGGCTGTGCGCCGCCAAAAACGGAGATGTTCATTTCTACTTTTCTCCCCTCTCCTTTAGGAGAGGGGCAGGGGTGAGGTCAAAAATAAAAACGGCTCGCCACATCTGGGAGCCGTTCACGAGACACGCGGAATCGAACCTCAGCCAGAGCGGGAAGGTTTGTGCAATTCGGGTCGCGGCAACGGGTTCAGCATGAGCGAAGCAATCCTGTGGATGATGCGCCGATTATACTCGAATTTCTCTGCTACAATAAACGCGTGAATCTCGCCGACCTCCTCAAAAAATCATTGGATTCTGCACTTCTGGAATTGATCCGTCGCATCGCGGACGAATCCTCCGCCTTGGGATTCCCCATCTACCTCGTCGGCGGTTCCGTCCGGGACTTGTTGCTGGCTCGCCCCATCACAGACATTGACCTCACCGTCGAAGGAGATGCCATCGCGCTAGGTCGTGCGCTGGTAAAGAAGTACGGCGGAAAAATAACCGTCCATGATAAATTCCACACGGCGACGTTCTATATTCAAGAATCGAAACTCGAATACCGAATACCAATTATCGAATATCTTGATTTGATTTCTTCCCGCCGCGAAACCTACCCTCGCCCCGGCGCTCTCCCCAACGTGACCAAATCCGCCATTGACGACGACCTCCGCCGCCGCGATTTCACCGTCAACGCCATGGCGATCCGCGTGGACGGCGACGGCTTCGGCGAATTGCTCGATCCGCTGCACGGACAAACTGACCTCGAGAAGAAAACGATTCGCGTCTTGCATCCAAACTCATTTCTCGACGACCCGACGCGCATTATCCGCGCCGTCCGTTATGCGGCGCGCTACGGGTTTGATATCGAGCCTGAGACGTTGAAACTCATCAACGGCGAATCACGCAAGATTTTGTCTGGATTAAGCGGCGAGCGCCTC
>DAOTZF010000354.1:0-2329 GCA_034434415.1 Anaerolineales bacterium
GCAGACAGCAGACAGCAGACGATGAGTCCCTCGCAGTCAGTAGTCAACCGTCCACGGTCAAAGGGACTTGGAAGCCGCTCACTGAAAAAACTACGCGCGATACCCAGGCGCGCATCGAACAGACCCTGAGACTGGATTACGAAACCTTCGTCAACGCGTCCTTCTTTTTGCAGGGCAAGGCAGACCAATTCACCCAACAGAACGCGAGCAAGCGCAAGGATGTGTTGAGCAACATCCTCGGGCTCGAAATGTGGGAGGAATATAAAAATCGTACCGCCGAGAAGCGTAAGAAGATCGAGGCGGAGGTCGAAACCATCGACGGGCGCATGGCAGAGATCGATGCCGAACTGGCCGAGGAGGAAGCGCGGAAGCTTCGGTTGGGAGAACTTCAAACGTCACTGAATCAACTGTCCACGGCGCGCGAGGCGCAGGAGTCCGTCCTTCAAAACTTGAAACGGACTTCAGCATTGGTGGAGGAACAACGCAAATTGACATCCACCCTCGCGACAGGACTCGAACGATCTCGCGCGGCTCTCGCGTCTTTGGAGAGTCGCCTCGCCGAAAAGGAAGCAGAGCGCGCCTCCTACACAGACCTCGTCACCCGCACGAAGGAGATCGAAGCCGCGTATAAAGCCTGGCAAAAAGCGCGTAAAGATCTCGAAGAGTTGGATAAATCCGCCGCGGAATTTCACGAACACCAAAAGGAACGCGCCCCCCTGCAGGAACGAATCGCGGTGGAAAAAGCCAAATTGGAGGAAGAGAAACGTTCGTTGTTGGTTGAGGAGGAAGCGGTCAGCGATCAACAGTCGGCGATAGGCAACATAAAAAAGGAAATTGAGGCAGCGGAAAAGTCGCTCACTGAAGTTGAATACAGAGTCGCCGAGCGGATAAAAATTGAAAAAGAACGCAACGCCGCGCGCGAACGCCAAGCCGCATTGAAAGTGGAAAACGACGCGCTCAAAGCGGAAATGAATCAACTCAAGGAACGGATCGACACGCTCAAATCTGCCGAAGGAGCCACATGCCCCTTGTGCGGGCAGGAGTTGAGCGAAAAGCATCGCAAGTCCACGCTCAAGCAATTGGAAGAGGAAGGTAAACAAAAAGGCGACCTCTTCCGCGCCAACCAGAAAGAAACATCGGAATTGAATACTACAATTGCCAGCCTCGAATCTCAAATCTCCAGTCTCGCTTCTGCCGAAAACGAACGCGTGAAATTTGCCAGCGAGATCTCCGGGCTTACAGAACGCCTGGAACGATTGCAGTCCCTTGCAAAAGAGTGGGAATCCACCGGCAGGAAACGCTTGAAGGAAGTGGAAAAACTTTTGGAGAGCGGCAAATATGCTGTGGACGAACAAAAGCAACTCACCAAGTTGGACAAAGAATTGGCAAAACTTGGCTATGATGCGTCCGCGCATGACCAGGCGCGCGAGGAAGAAAGAAAATTGAGAGAAATAGAGAATGATTACCGTCAACTCGATTCTGCTAAAAGCGTGAGCAAACAGATCGATGGCGAGGTTGCCAGCCTGCAATCGGAAATCGTAAATCGAAAATCTGAAATCAAAGCTCTTGAAGCCGATCATGCAGCCGCGAAAGCCAGCCTTGAATCCGCAGAGATGGCATTGCCTAATCTCGATGCGGCTGAGCGCGAATTGTTCCGCTTGCGCGAGGAGGAAAACCGCGCCCGCGCCGAATTGGGCGGCGCGCAACAACGCGTGGATGTGTTGAAGACCCAGCGCGCCCGCAAAGCGGATTTTGAAAAAGAACGCAATTCCCTCCAAAAACAGGTCGCACAACACCGCACGCTCGAACAAGCCTTCGGCAAGAACGGCGTCCCTGCCCTGCTGATCGAGCAGGCATTGCCGCAGATCGAGGAGAAAGCAAACGAGTTGCTGGATCGTCTGTCTGATGGAACCATGTCCATCCGATTTATCACGCAAGCCGAGTTCAAGGATAAAAAGCGCGACGACCTGAAAGAAACGCTCGAAATTCAGATCAGCGATTCGGCGGGAATTCGCAGTTATGAAATGTATTCCGGCGGGGAGGCGTTCCGTGTCAACTTTGCGATTCGGCTGGCGTTGTCCGAGGTCCTTGCTCAACGTAAAGGCGCGCGCCTGCAAACGCTGGTCATCGACGAGGGCTTCGGCTCGCAGGATGTGCAGGGACGGCAACGGCTCATCGAAGCCATCAACCTTGTGAAAAACGATTTTGCCAAAATCCTCGTCATCACACATCTCGACGAACTTAAAGATGCCTTCCCAACGCGCATCGAAGTGGAGAAGACCGAGCGAGGGTCAACGATACAAGTGATCTGACCCGCGCATCCTCAAAG
>DAOTZF010000355.1:0-4091 GCA_034434415.1 Anaerolineales bacterium
ACGTAATCGCACCAGCCCTCATACTTCGGGATCCGTCCGCGAATCGCATCGTGATACATGTTTTGAATCTCGCGCGTCACCTTCCCCGATTTGCCATCGCCGATCGTTCTAAAATCGATCTCGCACAAGCCGATCACTTCGGCGGCGGTGCCGCACACGAACACTTCATCCGCCAGATACAACTGGTCGCGCGAAACGGGCGCTTCGATCATTTCATACCCAAGGTCTTTCGCAATGGTGAAAATGGTATCGCGCGTGATGCCCTCGATGACCGGCGCGGTATGCGGCGCGATGATTCTTCCGCGGCGCACGAGGAATAGGTTTTCGCCGGTGCACTCCGCAACGTATCCCTGCGGGTCGAGCATGATGGCTTCCTGAAAGCCGAGTCGTTCCGATTCGGTCTTGGCGAGAAAACTGTTGACGTAATTCCCGGCGATCTTCGCCTTGGTCATGCTCACGTTGGGATGATGCCGCGTGAACGACGACACATTGGCGCGGACTCCCTTTTCGAGCGCTTCCTTCCCGAGATAGTGACTCCACTCCACGACCGCGATCGCCAGCGCGGGTTTGCCCGCGTCGATGTTCAAATTCCACGCGCCTCCGTCGAGGTAGAGCAGCGGGCGGATATAACAATCCTTGACCTTGTTCGCGCGCACGGTATCTTTCACCGCTTTGATAATGTCATCCACAGTAAATGGAAATTCGCGGAAGCCGAAGATGCGCGCCGAGGCAAGCAGGCGTTCGGCATGTTCCCTCAGGCGGAAGGCGGCGGGTCCCTTCGCCGTATCGTACGCACGGATTCCTTCGAAGACCGCCGCGCCATAGTGCATGGCAGGGCTGAGGATGTGCACCGTCGCCTGGTCATACTCCACCAGTGTGCCGTTCATCCAGATGAGTTTTGATTCGGTTTCCATGCGTTACTCCTACTGCGCTTCAGCCCACTCGACGATCTTTCTAAATCCCGTTTCCACTTCTTCATCCGAGGCGGCGAACGACATGCGGATGAATCCCTCGCCCTGTTCGCCGAACGCGGAGCCGGGCACCAGCCCAACACTTTTCTCTTCGAGAATCCGTTCGCACATTTCGAGCGAACTCATTTTCAGCGGACGAAGATCGAGAAAGCAATAAAACGCGCCTTGCGGAGGCGTGACGATCACCTTTTCACTTTCCAGTTCGGCGGATAACTTCATCAGGAGCGAGCGCCGCCGCGCATACGCGTCGCGCATCTTTGCAGTCTCCTGCTGGACGCCGGGATCGGTGAGCGCGAACGCCGCGGCTTTTTGAATGAACGGAGCGACACACGTGATCGTGTTTTGCCCCGCCTTGACTGCGTTCTCGATCACGCGCGAGGGTGCGGCAAGGAATCCCACGCGCCAACCGGTCATCGCATACGTTTTCGAGAGGCTTTGAACGATCAACGTCCGTTCTTTCGCGCCTTCGATCGCCGCGAGCGAAAGCGGCTTCTCCTCGAAATACAAACTGCCATAGACTTCGTCCGTGATCACCCACAGGTCGTGCGCTTTTGCAAAATCCTGCAATTTTCGCAAATACTCCGGCGAAGGGACGATTCCCGTCGGGTTGGACGGGTAGTTCAACACCATCGCGCGCGTCTTTGGTGTGACCGCGCGTTCCCACGCGTCGAACGATGGAATGAATCCGTCCTCCACAGGGGCAGGGACGCGAATCACCTCCGCACGCAGCATCGTCGCCAAGTTGACATGAGTCGCCCATGTGGGGTCGGGCATTAACACTTCGTCACCGGGATTCAAAATGGATTGCATTGCCGAAAAGTACGCGTGAATCCCGCCATGCGTGACGATGATCTCGGAGGCGGGGTCATACGAAACTCCTTCATCGCGAGTCAACTTGCTGGCGATGGCAGATAAAAGATCCGGTCTGCCGCGTGAAGGTCCATAATGAGTCAGCCCATCCTGCAATGCCTGACACGCAACATCGATCACCGCTTGCGGCGTGGCAAAGTCCGGGTCGCCTTGTTGCAAGCCGATGATCTTTTTCCCGCTGGCTTTGAGCGCGGCGATGCGGTCACCCATCGCGACCGTGGGCGATTGGCGGAATTGTTCGAACTGCTCGTTGAGGTTCATGGCATATCCTATCAAATGCAGGGGCACAGCGAAACGAATGATCGTCTGAACTGAAAACGACTCGCTGTGCCCCTGCAATGATTCAATCGTCTTCTAAAACCCTGCCCTCGATGATCGAGGGCAGGGTGATTAAGCCAACGCCTTCTTTGCGGCTTCGATGACTTCCTCGTAATTCGGTTCCTCCCCCAGGGTGGGCAGGTATTTCACGTAGGTGAGTTTTCCATCCCGTCCGACGATAAACACCGAACGGCGTAGGTAACGTCTTTCTTTAATCAGCACCCCGTATTTGAGGCCGAATTCCGCGTCCACTACGTCAGAGACCACCTTCACCTTGTCCACGCCTGCCGCGCCACACCAGCGTTTTTGCGCCATCGGGAAATCTGTGCTGACAGTGTAGATGACAATATCCTCGCTGAGTTTCGCGGCTTCTTCATTGAATCGGCGCGTCTCGCGGTCGCAGGTATCCGTGTCAAGGGAGGGCACCGCCGAAAGGATGACGACCTTGCCCTTCGATTCCTGTAACGGGTTCACGGTTCCCCACCCCGGAACAACGGAGGTGAACTCGGGAGCCATATCGCCAACTTTGACTTCATCGCCCAGCAATGTGGCAAATTTATCGCCGAGTTTGAACACATCTGTACGAACAGTGGCCATTTTTGATTATCTCCGGTTGGTATTTTGGGCGCAATTGTACTTGATTTGCCGGGGGGCTGACCAGTGTTCAGTCATGGCTGTGAACGATGGATGAGCATGAAATATCCATACACAAAAGTAATCCCCATCACGAGCGAACCCATGTATCCGGGCGCGGAAGGTCCATACGCGCCAAGCAGATACGCCGCGAGCGCGGGCATGACCACACGCGTGGCGCTTTCAAGCCCGGCTCCGAACCCCAGCATCCCGCCCACTTCTTCCGCGGTCACTGATTTGCTGATCGCAGAATTGATCAACGCATTGAACGACCCCGCGCCGATCGCCAACGGGAACATGCTAACGAGCAACAACGATACCGTGGGAACGACTGCCCAGCCCAGAATCCCGAGGAATGCGAACAAAACGAACACCACCAACAGATTCGATTCGCGAAAGCGAGCCGCAAGAGGACCAATGACCCCGCCTTGCATGACGACCAGCACCACCCCGATGTAGGCAAGGATGTATCCGGTCTGTTGCGCGTTCAAGCCGAACTTGTGAAGCACATACAACGGAAAGACCGTTTGAAACGAATTGAACGCGATCGCAAAACCAAAACGCAGCCAGAGCAACGGTCCCACATGCGGATGTTGCAGCGCGGCAAGCAACGCGCCAAAGGACAGATCCATTTTGTTTCGCGTGTGCAACTCTGCGCGGCGTTCTACACTGAGCGACTCGGGCAGCCAGAAAAACACGGTGAGCAGGTTGATGAATGCCATGCCTGCCGCAACAAACGACGGAACGGCAAAACCGTACACGCTCAATGTGCCGCCAATCGCGGGTCCGAGAATGAATCCAATGCCGAATGCCGCACCCAGCATCCCCATGCCGCGAGCGCGGTTCTTTTCATCCGTAACATCTGAAATGTAGGCTTGCGCCACCGAGATGTTCCCCGCCGTAAGCCCGGAAAGGATTCGACTGGCAAATAACATCCACAGTGAATTTGCGAATCCCAGAATCAGCAGTCCGATGAAGGTGCCAAAAATGCTGATGAGGAACACGGGTCTGCGTCCAAAGCGATCGGAGAGGCGCCCCAGAATCGGCGCGCCGATCATCTGCATGGCGGCATACGAGGAGACCAGCAAGCCTGTTTGAAATTCCGTCGCGCCGAAGGTATCGGCATAGAATGCCAGCAATGGCACGATCAATGCAAAGCCGAGCATGTCGATGAGGACAACCAGCCCCACGTTGAGAAGGCGTTTATTCATAGATATCCAATTGTGAATGAGAAATGAATGTTGGTCAAGCCGCGAAAGGAGTGCTGCGGTATCAGGCTGTTCCCATCATCAACTTCGG
>DAOTZF010000356.1:0-12392 GCA_034434415.1 Anaerolineales bacterium
GTGACGAGTTGAACCCAATACGCGGAAAGCCGCGGCGCGTAGAACGGCGTGCGGATGAGGTAACGCGTGAGATGCCTTTCACTGGCATAGCCGCGCAGCATGTCCGCGTAGGTGAGACGCGTCGCCCCGCCGATCTCGATCAACCTGCCAACCGAGTCGGGAGTTTGAATCGCATCGATAAGATAAGACATTACATCGCGTATCGCGATGGGTTGCGCTTCTGAGTAGAACCACGCGGGGCAGATCAACAACGGTTCGCGCTCGGCAAGATAACGAATCATCTCGAACAACGCGGAACCCGAACCGACGATCATCCCCGCGCGGAACTCCGTCACCGGCACTTTGCCCTGCCGCAAAACATGTCCCGTTTCATGCCGCGCGCGAAGGTAGGGAGAGAGATTCGAAGTCGGATCAACCAGTTCGCCGAGGTAGATGATGCGTTCGATGTTCGCCTGTGACGCGGCTGCGGCGAAGTTTTTCGCCGCCTGCAAATCGCGTTCGGCATGGACCTTCCCGCCCTGCATCCCGTGGATGAGGTAATACGCGATGGATACATCCTTCAACGCGGCGGTGAGAGTCTCCGGCTCCAACGCGTCGCCGGAAACGACTTCCACTTGTTTCACCCATACACGTCCCTGCAGGCGCGCGGCATCACGGACGAGCACGCGCACGCGATACCCCGCTTCGAGCAAGCGCGGCACGAGCCGTCCGCCCACATAGCCAGTCGCGCCGGTGACAAGGATGAGTTTTGGAGAGGGCATCGTGAAAATTGTATCCCACCCTCGACATTCCATGCTATGATGAATGACACAAATGCAGGCGACGAACCATCCCACATCGTTGCGCGAACGATTCACGACCCAGCTTCCGCTGGTGTGGATCTCGCTCGCCTTCCTCGCGGGGATTGTTCTCGCGAGCTTCGTTCCTCTTCCACTTTGGGCTTGGATCGCTATCTTCGTATTCTCGATTCTTCTTGCAATTGCCTTCCGATTACTCGCAACACGAATCCCATCTCTTTCCTCCCTTCGAGAGCCTCAGGGCGGCGCTTTCGTCTTGCCTCTGGTATTGCTCCCAGCCCTCATACTCGGTTCAGCCCGTTACCAACTTTCCATTCCGAACTTCGATGCGTTCCACATCGCTTTTTATAATGACCGCGATTACGATCTACTCATTACAGGCTATCTGGTCGAGCCGCCCGATTACCGCGACGCGTACACCAACCTCCGCTTGCAAGTGACCAATGTGGATACCGGCGATCGCAACCTCGAAGCCAACGGATTGCTCCTCGTACGCGTGGATGCCAACCAAACGTTTCAGTATGGAAATATCATCCGCCTGCGCGGCAAGTTGAAGACGCCGCCTGAAAACGAGGATTTCTCGTACCGCGACTATCTCGCCGCGCAACGCATCCACTCGTACATGTCCTCCGCAGAAGTGACCGTCCTGCCGGGCAGAGGCGGGAATCCGATCTCTGCCGCGCTGTACGCCTTGAAAGAGAGATCGCTCGCAAACATCTACCGCATCTTTCCCGACCCCGAATCATCACTGCTTGCAGGAATTTTGCTCGGCGTGGATACCGGTCTCACCAAAGACCTGCAACAAGCCTTCAAAGACACCGGCACTGCACACATCATTGCCATCTCCGGTTTCAACATCAGCATCATCGCCGCGTTGTTCGTCACACTATTCAGCCGATTCTTCGGTCCGCGTTGGGGCGCGGCGCTGGCAATCTTCGGCATCGTCTTTTACACCGTCCTCGTCGGCGGCGACGCGGCGGTCGTACGCGCTGCCATCATGGGAACTCTCGCGTTGTTCGCACGACAGATCGGTCGACGCCAATTCGCGTTGAACACACTGCTTGCCGTGGCAATGTTGATGTGTTTGTGGAATCCACTGTATGTTTGGGATGTCGGTTTTCAGTTATCATTCTTCGCAACGCTCGGTTTGATCCTCTACGCAGAACCGTTCTCGCACTTTTCAGCAGGAGTTCTCGCCCGCTACTTTCCACTTTCCACGGTTGAAAAAATCATTCAACCTCTTTCCGATTTTGTCCTGCTTACCTTCGCCGCGCAACTCACCACGATTCCGATCATGGCATATCACTTCCAACGCATCTCGCTTGTCTCGTTCATCGCCAACCCGTTCATCCTGCCGGCGCAACCGGCAGTGATGATCCTCGGCGGCATGGCGGTCTTCCTCAGCCTGCTCTGGATTCCGCTCGGTCAGCTCGCGGCATGGGTCGCGTGGCCCTTCGCCGCGTACACGATTCGAATCGTCGAATTGTTCGACCGCGTCCCGCATGGGACGATCATCCTCGGTGACCTCTCCATCGGATTCGTCATCCTGTTTTACGCGGCGCTTCTCGCGCTGACAGTTGGCGGGTCCAGATTTGGGGAGTGGGTTCAAGCCGCCAGGGAGCGCGCCAGCGTCATCGGCGTGGGAAGCGTCGTGCTCGTGTTGTCGCTCGCGTTGTTGTTGATCTCACGCGCCGCGTCCGCTTTCCCAGACCGACTCTTGCATGTCACATTTCTGGAGGTCGGCTCGGCGGATGCCGTGCTCATCAAAACGCCTTCGGGCAAATCGGTGCTCATCAACGGCGGACCCAGCGTGACGATTCTTTCGGATGAATTGGGCAGGCGCGTGTCTGCATTCGATCGCGGGTTGAGTTGGCTTGTGATCGCCAACACGGAAGAAGATCAGGTTGCATCACTGCCGCGCGTGATCGAACGCTATCCGCCCGATAACGTGTTGTGGAGCGGAAACGAGCAGGGCTCGTTCTCTTCGCGCGTGTTGGATGAATACTTAACCTTGCAAGCGATTCACGTAACAATGGCGGAGAATGATCAAACACTCGACCTCGGTGATGGTGCAACCTTGCGCGTGCTTTCCACGGGTTCACGCGGTTCTGTGTTATTAATTGAATGGAAGAACTTTCGCGCGCTGTTGCCCATCGGCATGAGTTTTGAAGCATTGGACGAGTTGCGAAACGGTGCAAGTGTCGGACCGGTAAGCGTATTGTCACTTGCCGATTCGGGTTACGCACCCTCGAACCCGCCGGAGTGGATCGCAAATCTGAATCCCGAATTGATCGTGCTCAACGTTGCGGCGGGTGACATCGATGGAATGCCCGACCGGGAGACGCTTGAAACGATCAAGGACTATTCGCTGTTACGCACCGACCAGAACGGCTGGATCGAGATCACCACGAACGGGGAGCAAATGTGGGTGAACGTGGAAAGAAATCAGGAATAGAAACACAAGCCACAGAGAGCACAGAGTTCTCTGAGTTCTTTTTCTCAATTTTCTCTGTGCGCTCTGTGGCTAAGACAGGAGAGTGAGATATGAGCGAACTAAAGATCACTGCCTCGCAGGTTCAGGGCGAAGCCTCCATCACCGTCCTGCAACTCAATGGCAAGGTGGACCACAACACCTCGAATCTACTCCTCGATCGTGCGCGCCAGGCGTACGAAGACGGCGCGCGGAATCTTCTGCTCGACCTCAGCAGTGTGGAGCTTCTCACCAGTTCGGGTCTGATCGCCATTCAATCCATTTTCAAATTGTTCACACCCGAAGACGAACTTCAGCGAATGCACGATCTGAAAGAACAATACAAATCCCCGTATTTCAAACTCGTCTGCCCGGACCCAAAACTTTATTACATCCTTAACATCGCGGGCTTTCTGCAAAGCCTGCTCATCTATAACAATTTGCAGGAGGCGATCAATTCATTCTCCAGTTGAATTCAACGCGGTCACAAAAACATCGACCATTTTCCCGATATTGATCTCCTCTTTCACGATTCGAAACGACTCTTCCCCCATCCTCCTGAGACGCGCTACATCCGATAGCGCGTCTTTCATTGTGGAGACCAGCGCCTCGAAATCATCAGGTGGGATCTGCCAGCCGTTTTCTTTTCTCACGAGATCATCCTGTGTGCCGTCTCCCTGCGCCACGATGACCGGCAGGCCGTAGCTCATCGCCTCCTGCACCGCCAGCCCCCCGGTTCCCGGCAGGACGAAGAGATCTGCCTCGGCGAAGAGGGCTTGCAACTCCTCCCCATGCTTTGCCCCCGCAAACTCGGCGGAGGGGTAAATTTCTGCGGCAAGTTCTTCGAGCGCCTCGCGTTCCGGTCCATCACCGACGATGACCAGCCTCACGTCTTGAATTTCAGCACATGCACCGATCAACAAGTCCACATTCTTGCGGAATTGCAGGCGCCCCACAAAAAGCACGCAGGGTCGATCGCCAAATGCATCCGGGCGATTCGGCATTTCCCATGTCGGCGAAGGGGAAACCGAATTGTGCGCGACAAAAAGACGATCCAATGGAAAACCATAACTCGCATATTCATCCGCGCCGCGCTGACTGTACGCGATCATCGCATCGAACTGCTGGAGAAAACCGATTCGCCTCTTCTCTCGAAGTCCGCTGACCGGCGGCGCGCCCAGCCCCCAGCCGATGACCGGCTTATCTTGTGCGTGCATCCACTTTACAGCAGAAGACGTTGAAAGATAGCGCGGGTTGGCTTCCACGATCAGCGCGTCGGGGTTCCATTCTTTCAGCCAGTTCATCAATCCCTGCTGATAGCAAAGATAGAGAGAGCCGCCAAAGAGATGGATATTTTTTCCCGTTTGGTATTTGGCGATTGTTAATTGATCAGTGGTTGCAATCCCCTCACTGGCACGCGGTAAACCGGTGAACAGACTCATCCCGCCGTCACAGGAGGAGGCGAGCAAGTCGAAGAACGGAGCGCGGTAAGTCGGTAGTACGCGTTGTTGCAGGGCAAGCCTGCCAATAAATCGATTCATGATGGAATGTGCGGAGCCTGCCAGGCCGGCGATTTGTGCACGTGGACGACCTTCCATGCGCCGTTTAATTTCACCATCACTCGGCTCTCGTTGTGCGAAGCCACTTTCACTCCTTCCGCGGAAGCCGTACTGATGAGCAGTGTGTAACTTGCAATGGCGGTATCGCCATAGTTTTGTATGTGCAAATTCGAAAGATCGAATCGCGTCGTCGTTTTACCTTTTGACTCCGCGCCGAACACCGTCCCGCGCTCGGCGTTGGAGGACATCATAAATTCATGGAAGGGAAGTCCGTCAATGCGATGCGGCGTGATCCACCATTCGTAGAGGGTCAGATCCTCAGCAGTGGTATCGTTGTAGGTTTTTATATCGTTCTCCTGAATCGATTGCAAATGTTTGTTCAGGAAAGCGATGATCTCTTCGTTCATGTGAGCTCCTTAATCCAGCAAGACTTTCAAATATTCATCCACCATTGTATCCAAACCAAACACAGACTCCGCCCTCGCACGCGCGGATTTACGGAAGCGTTCGTTCTCACGCAAGACTTCCTCCGCCGCATCCGCCAGCGACGGGATGTCTGGCTTCTCCAACTTCCACGGGTCCGCGCCGTACGCGACAAGCCTGCCCGCGTTTCCCTGCACAAGTTCAGAAAGTGAACCCGTATCGAAGCCGACCACAGGCAATCCGCACGCCATTGCCTCGATAACGGAATTCGGGCAGGGTGGATTCACTTCAGCTGAAAACAATAAATGCGATGACCGTTCAAGGAACGGAATCTCCTCGCGCGGCACCGATTCAATGAAACGGATTCTGAAATCCTTTTGTTCTTGCAAATTGTTTTTCGTGCGCACATCTACACGCCCGACGATAACCAATTCGATCTTTTGTTTCTTCGATAACTGTTTCGCAAGATCAACCGCGTAAAACAATCCTGAATCCAATCCGCCAGCCAGGCTTCCCTCCACAACGAGCAGGCGATAAAAATCTGTCGGGCGTTCGTGTATGCCATCCGGTGAATACAGATTCAAATCGACGCCATTCAAAATGACCGAGGATGGAACGCGCGCAGGTTTGTACCAATCCTCCCACCAGCGTTTGATAAACTGGCTTTGATAAATCAATGTATTCGCGATTCGCGCGCGAATGAACGAAAGATTCCAATTGCCATAGACCGCGCGGAGCGAATAACGCAACCCCGCCCATCGCACGCGATGCACCCAGTTGACTCCATCGAGACGCTGGACGATTCGCCGTCCCTGCGAACGCGCCCGCCACAGCGGGAGCAGGTTTTTCGTCCCGGCGAGAACGAGGATGGCATCCGAGGGTTGATTCAGATCGTAGGTCACGTCCATGTTGCGGGTGCGCAATCCCTGCTCGAACTTGAGTCGAAAGGATGTCACACCGCCGAGCCCTTCCACGCGAGGGAAAATACAAATGCGAGGCATGAGAGTATTATAATTGCCGTGAGGTTTCCACATGGAAAAGCCAGATGTTGAATTTGTTTCCTTCTTAAAGACCTATCCAACCTACCCGACCACCCACCTCATCGACGACCTGCGCGCCACAGAATATGCGCGGCTCGATCTAGGCGGGCACGTGTACCTCGACTACACCGGCGGCGGGTTATACGCCGAATCGCAATTACGGCGGCACAACAAATTGCTGGCAGAGCATGTGTTCGGCAACCCTCATTCGAGCAACCCTACATCCTTGGCGGCAACGCAACTCATTGAACATGCGCGCGAATATGTGTTGCATTTTTTCAACGCGGACCCCGATGAATACATCGCTATCTTCACATCCAACGCGAGCGGCGCGCTCAAACTCGTCGGAGAGTCATATCCCTTCGCAAAGGGACGGTACCTCCTCACCTTTGACAATCACAACTCGGTGAACGGCATCCGCGAGTTCGCACACTCACGCGGCGCAAAGGTGACGTATATCCCGGTCGCGTTGCCCGACATGCGTGCAGACGAATCGGGACTCCGCCGCGAGTTAGCTCAACCAGCGAAGAACGGACAAAATCTTTTTGCCTATCCCGCCCAATCGAATTTCTCTTCCGTGCAACACCCGCTCAAGTGGATCGATGAAGCGCACAAACACGGCTGGGATGTTCTGCTCGACGCCGCCGCGTTCGTGCCCACCAGCAAATTGGATCTGAGCAGGGTCAAGCCTGATTTTGTCCCCATTTCATTTTATAAAATGTTCGGTTATCCAACGGGCCTCGGCGCGTTGATCGCGCGCAAAACGGCGCTGGCAAAATTACATCGCCCGTGGTTTGCAGGCGGCACGATCACTGTCGCGTCGGTGCAGGGCGATAAGTTTTACATGGCAGACGGTTCGTCGGCGTTCGAGGACGGAACGATCGATTACCTGAATATCCCCGCGATTGAGATCGGGCTTAAGCACATCGAATCCATTGGCTATGATGTTATTCACGAACGTGTGCATTGCCTCACAGGCTGGCTGTTGGAAAACCTCACTTCGCTGAAACACAGCAACGGGGCGAATCTCGTGCGGGTGTACGGACCAACCTCCACGGAGGGAAGAGGCGGCGCGGTTACGGTCAACTTCTACGATCAGGATGGGAACGTCTACGACCATCGCTACATCGAAGGGCGCGCGAACGATGTCAACATCTCGTTGCGGACCGGTTGTTTTTGCAACCCCGGCGCCGGCGAGGTTGCGCTGGGCGTCTCGCGCGTGGAACTGGATGTGTGCTTTACAAAGCCGGGGCACGAAGAACGCCTCTCGCAGGACGATTTCCGTATGTGCTTCGACGGCAAATCCATCGGCGCAGTGCGGATCTCGATCGGCATGGTCACCAACTTTACGGATGTGCAGAAGTTCCTATCGTTTGCAAAGAGCCTGCTATCTTGAATCCGGAGTTCTCGGGTCGCCCGCAGTTCAACTGCAGGCGTCGCCAATGTACAGGAACTCCAATGCAACTCTTATGACGCCAGCCTTGACTCTCCCTTTTTAACGCGTATAATTACGCTCGTTGGATGTAAAAAAACGAGTAATACACCGCAAGCGCTTCAGAAAATACTCTGGAAGCGCTTGCCTTTGTTTGTCTCTCGTACCAGCCGACTATACGCTATACAGGGACAGCCGTACTCCTTACCTTCTTTTTCAGGAGAGAACACGTGGAAACCAAAGGACTGACCGCACTTCGTATCAGCCTCGCCTCGCCCCAGACGATCATGTCATGGTCGTACGGTGAGGTGCTGAAGCCCGAGACCATCAACTACCGCCGCCTCCGCCCCGAAAAGGATGGCTTATTCTGCGAAGCCATCTTCGGACCCCAGCGCGACTGGCAATGCTACTGCGGAAAATACAAGAACCCCCGTTACAAAGGAATCGTCTGCGACAAATGCGGCGTGGAAGTAACCCGCGCTGCCGTCCGCCGCGAGCGGATGGGGCACATCGCCCTTGCGACGCCCGTCGCTCACATCTGGTATACCCGTCGCATCCCGTCTTATTTGGGCATGTTGCTGGATATTTCGCGCCGCAACCTCGACCGCGTGCTGTACTTTGCCCAATACATCGTCACCTATGTGGATGAGGAAGCCCGCAACAAGGCCCTCAAACGCATCGAAGATGAAATCTCAGATACCGAGCGCGAACAGGCGGCGGGCGTCAACACTAAGATCGCCGAGATCAAGACCAAACGCGATCACACACTGGCTGACATCAACCAGAAACGCACAAACCTCGAGCAGGGATATGATGAGGTCATTGCGGAGAAAGTGGACCCGGTCATCAAAGAGGGACAGAAGCTCGAAAAACTGTTGCAAGGTCAGATGGGCGAGCATGCCAAGAAGGCTGTCGTCTTCGAATTGACCGGTGAAAAGATTCTTGATGCCGGCGACAAGGTTGCCGCCAAGCACATCACACAAGTGCAGAAGATCGTCCAGAAAAATCTCGAAACGATGGAAAATGAATTAAAGGATCAGCGCGCCAAGGAACTGGAAGATCTCAAAATGGAAGCGGGGCGCATTAAGGCGGATGCCGACCTGAAGATGGAAGCCCTGCGTTCGCAACTCGAGGAGCAGACTTCAGTTTCATCGAACCAATCATCCCGACAGCGCGATGAATTGCTCGAACTGCGTCCGTTCACCTTTCTGAGTGAGAGCCGCTACCGCGAACTCAAACAACGGTGGGGGCAGGTCTTCCGCGCAGACATGGGCGCTGAGGCGTTCTACGATGTGCTCGAACGCCTCGACCTCGATAAACTCGCCGAGGAACTCTGGCACGAGGTGAAGACCACCAAATCGAAGCAGAAGCGCAAGAAGGCAACCACTCGCCTGAAGGTAGTGGAGGCGTTCAAACGCTCGGGCAATCGACCCGAATGGATGATCCTCACCATCCTGCCGGTCATTCCCCCGGATCTGCGCCCGATGGTGCAACTCGATGGCGGTCGCTTTGCCACCTCCGACTTGAACGATCTTTACCGTCGCGTCATCAACCGCAACAACCGCTTGAAGAGATTGCTCGAACTTGGCGCACCGGATGTCATCATCCGCAACGAGAAACGCATGTTACAGGAGGCAGTAGACAGCCTCATTGACAATTCGCAACGCGGCAAGGCACTTTCCCGCCGCGGACGCCGCGAACTTAAATCGTTGAGCGATATGCTCAAAGGCAAAAAGGGCCGCTTCCGCCGCAACCTGCTCGGTAAACGTGTGGATTATTCCGGTCGTTCGGTGATCGTGGTCGGTCCGCAACTGAAACTGTATCAATGCGGATTGCCGAAGAGCATGGCTCTTGAACTGTATCGTCCGTTCGTGATCGCGCGGCTTGTGCAAAACAACTACGCCGCGAACGTGAAGGGAGCGCGCCGCCTGATCGAACGCAACCGCCCCGAAGTGTGGGAAGCGCTCGAAGGCGTCATCGGTGAACGTCCCGTGTTGTTGAACCGCGCGCCTACGCTGCACCGGTTGGGCATCCAGGCATTCGAACCGATTCTCATCGAGGGTTCTGCAATCCAACTTCATCCGCTCGTCACCACCGCATTCAACGCAGACTTCGACGGCGACCAGATGGCTGTGCACGTTCCGCTTTCTCAAAAGGCAGTGAAGGAAGCGCGCGAATTGATGCTCGCCTCCAAAAACCTGCTCAAACCCGCCGACGGCGAACCGATCATCTCGCCTTCGAAAGATATGGTGTTGGGCGTGTATTACCTCACCATGCCGCAGAAAGCGAAACATAAAGGTGATGGACGCGCGTTCGCCGATATGGACGAAGTGGAGATGGCGTACGCACTCGATCAAGTGGAAATCCACACTGAGATCAAGATGCTTGCAAAGACCTGGTACGATGACAAAGGTGACCGGCTCGAAGAACCGGTAACGCGTCTCATCGATACGACGGTTGGCCGCGTCATCTTCAACCGAATCCTTCCCTCAGAGGTGCAATTCGTCAACGAAAAACTGGATAAAGGCGGTGTGAAAGACCTGATCGCCGAAGTCTATGAAATTTGCGGACAGGAAAAGACCGCCGATGTTGCTGATAACATCAAGACCCTCGGCTTTGAATACGCGATGAGGTCTGGCACCACACTGGCGGTTGCGGATATCACGATCCCGCCGGAGCGAAAGGGAATCATCGACGAAGCCCTCAAGCAGATCGAACTCGTGCAACGCGACTTCCGACGCGGCCTCCTGACTGAACAGGAAAAGAACGAACGCGAGATCGAAGTCTGGCAAAACACAACCGAAAAGGTATCAGATGCCGTGAAGAAACATATGGATCCGGACGGCAACCTCTCGACCATGGCATCCTCCGGCGCAACCAAAGGCGGATTCTCGACCATTTCACAGTTGGCGGGCATGCGCGGTTTGATGGCAGACCCCTCCGGGCGCATCATTCCGATGCCGATCCGCTCGAACTTCCGCGAGGGACTCACCGCGCAGGAGTACTTCATCTCGACACATGGCGCGCGCAAAGGTCTGGCGGATACGGCTCTTCGTACAGCCGATGCCGGTTACCTCACCCGCCGCCTCGTGGATATTGCGCAGGATATCATCATCAACGAGCACGACTGCAACACACACGATGGCGTGATGATTCGCCGCCGTGATGATGTGGCAGGTCAATCGCTCAGCAGTCGTTTGTACAGCCGTCTGCTCGCCGAACAGGTTCTTGACCCGAAGACCGGCGAAGTACTCGGCGAATACAACGATGTCATTAACCAGGATATAGCGCGCAGAATCGCTGCTTCCGGCGTGGAGGAAGTCAAAGTCCGCTCGCCGCTGACGTGCGAACTGCAGCACGGCATTTGCGCCAAATGCTATGGACTCGATCTCGGTCGCGGCACCATGGTGGATTTGGGTTCAGCGGTCGGCATCGTCGCCGCGCAATCCATCGGCGAGCCCGGCACGCAGTTGACGCTTCGTACCTTCCACACTGGCGGTGTTGCCGCTGGCGGAGCAGACATCACCACCGGTCTGCCGCGTGTGGAGGAATTGTTCGAAGCGCGCAAACAGCCGAAGGGCGAAGCTGTCGTCGCGGAGATCAGCGGCACCGTGCGCATCAACCAGTCCGAAAAATACGCCGACCTGCGCGAAGTGATCATCGAACACAGCGAACTCGTCAGCGATGAATACAGCATCCCCGAAGATTGGAAGATCGCGGTCAAGGATGAAGCGGAAGTGAAAGCCGGCGATGTGCTTGCAACGCTGGACGATGCGAAGATCGTCGCCCAGCACGCCGGACGAGTCCGCGTCGAAAAGAAGGAACGCAAAGTCGTTGTCTCGTACGACCAACGCGAGGAAAAATCCTACGAAATCCCCACCACCTCGCGCCTGCTTGTGAAGAGCGGCGAAAAGATCGAAGCAGGCACGCCTCTCACCGAAGGCTCGCTCAACCCGCACCGCGTGTTGAAGATCCGGGGACGCGAAGCCTGCCAGATGTATTTGATGACCGAAGTGCAAAAAGTGTACCGTTCACAGGGACAAAACATTCACGACAAGCATTTCGAGGTCATCATCCGGAAAATGTTGAGCAAGGTGCAGATCACGCGCCCCGGCGATACCAAGTTCCTGCCCGGCGACCCCGTGGACCGCCTCGAACTTCGCAAGATGAACGAACAGTTACTCGCCGATGGCAAACAACCGGCGAAGTTCTCTGAAGTGCTTCTTGGCGTCACGAAGGCATCGCTCAGCACAGACTCGTTCCTCTCCGCATCGTCCTTCCAACACACCATCAAAGTGCTGGCAGGCGCAGCGATCGGCTCGACCACCGATCCGCTCCTCGGCTTGAAGGAAAACGTGATCATCGGCAAGCTCATTCCCGCCGGCACCGGTTTCCTCAAGGAGGCGCCGGTCAAAGCCGAGAACGAGCCCGAAACAGACGCGGCGGAGACGACCGAACTTTCATCGGACGCATCCGCGGCTGACTAACCAAAACCCGGTAGGGGCAGGTCGTAGACCTGCCCCTACGTTGTTTATGGCACACGTTCGCGTTTCAAAAAAACCAGAGGGACAGCCCACGCGCGGCAAGACCGCCGCCAATCGACTCCGACGCGTGGACAATTTCATCCTGCTCTACGAGCCCTCGCTTCTCTCGCGTATGGACGGCTGGTTC
>DAOTZF010000357.1:0-1625 GCA_034434415.1 Anaerolineales bacterium
CGCGTCAAGGACGCGATCATCCACGACCAGATCCAAGGCTCAGATCATTGCCCGGTAGAACTGATTCTTGCATAACTCCCGGGACAGCGGCGTGCCAACCCGCGGATTATTAGAATAATATATAAAGTTTACGGTGAGGCTATCCCTGAACAGGTCTCGTTGGTATAATCCCGCTCGGAATTATTCGGAGGCACAGTGAATCCAAGAAACCAATCTTTTGTTGTTACATTTCTGTTGATCGTAGCCGTCGTGGCAATGGTGGTCATGATGGTCCAGCGGGATACGACCTCGGAAGAATCGCTCACGATCAACCAGTTAGCCGAGGATATCCAGCTCGGAAAAGTGTCTCGTGTGGTTATCGATGCGGATGACAGTCTGCGGGTGGTGTATACGAGCGGCACAGAAGAGGGTGTTGAATCGTACAAAGAACCGAATTCGACCCTGGTCGAACAATTAATCGCCCTCGGTGTGACGCAGGAACAACTTTCACCTGATAATGTGAAGATCGAAGTCAAGCCGCCCTCACAATGGACCGGCTTTTTGAGCGGCGCGCTTTACATTTTACCGGTCATCTTTATGGCTGGCGTTTTGTGGTTCATCTTCCGTCAGGCGCAGGGATCGAACAACGCTGCCATGTCATTCGGCAAATCCCGTGCTCGCATGTTTAGCGGGGAACATCCTACTGTTACATTTCAGGATGTTGCAGGCGCGGAAGAATCCAAGCAGGAGTTGGCGGAAGTCGTCGAGTTCCTGAAAGAACCGCAGAAGTTCATCCAATTGGGTGCGCGCATACCGAAAGGCGTTCTACTTGTCGGTCCTCCGGGAACCGGAAAAACTCTGCTCGCAAAAGCAGTTTCCGGCGAAGCGGGAGTTCCGTTCTTTTCAATCTCCGGTTCCGAATTTGTTGAAATGTTCGTCGGTGTGGGTGCAAGCCGTGTGCGCGACCTGTTCGATCAGGCAAAGCGGCATTCACCTTGCATCGTCTTCGTAGACGAAATCGATGCCGTGGGCCGCCAGCGCGGGGCAGGGCTTGGCGGTTCTCACGATGAGCGCGAACAAACCCTCAACCAGATGCTTGTCGAAATGGATGGCTTCGACACGGACACGAACGTTATCATCATTGCCGCAACCAACCGTCCTGATATTCTCGACCCGGCGCTGCTTCGGCCCGGTCGTTTTGACCGCCGCGTCACACTCGACCGACCGGACATGAAAGGTCGTGAAGCGATTCTCAAAGTTCATGTCAAAGGCAAACCATTGGAACCGAATGTTGACCTAGGATCGCTTGCCCGCGGCACGCCTGGTTTTGTCGGTGCAGATATTGAGAACCTCGTCAACGAAAGTGCGATTCTCGCCGCACGCCGCAATAAGAAATCCATAGGGCAGCCTGAACTCGAAGAAGCCATCGAACGCGTGGTGATGGGACCTGAACGTAAATCACGCTTGATCTCCGACGAAGAGAAACGCATCATCGCCTACCATGAGGCTGGTCATGCCGTGGTTGGCAACGCCATCGCCGAAGCGGACCCGGTGCAAAAAGTGACCATCGTCGGGCGTGGTCAGGCTGGCGGTCTGACGTGGTTCCGCCCGGATGAAGACCGATTGCTTTACTCCCGCAAAAAGTT
>DAOTZF010000358.1:0-2355 GCA_034434415.1 Anaerolineales bacterium
CAATGACAAATCCTTCAACCCGCAGGTCTTCGAGCCGAAGTGGCAGGCAAAGTGGGAGGCGGACAAGTTATATCGCGCCGTGATCGACGAGCGCAAGCCGAAATTTTACGCGCTGACAATGTTGCCTTACCCAAGCGGAGATTTGCACATTGGTCATTGGTTTTCGATGACCCCTCCCGACGCGCGCGCGCGTTTCAAACGGATGCAGGGCTATAATGTCTTGTTCCCGATGGGATTCGACGCGTTCGGCTTGCCTGCGGAAGGCGCGGCGATCAAGCACAACATCAATCCGAAAGTATGGACGTACCAAAACATTGCCCGAATGCGCACGCAGATGCGTTCGATGGGCGCGATGTTCGATTGGGAGCGCGAGGCGGTCTCGTCGGACCCCGAATACTACAAGTGGACACAATGGTTCTTCATCCAATTGTACAAACATGGGCTGGCATATCGCAAGAAACAAGCCGTGGATTGGTGCCCCAAGGACAATACCACGCTGGCGCGCGAGCAGGTCAAAGGCGAGGATCGAGTCTGCGATCGTTGTGGGACCCCCGTGATTAAGAAGGAACTGGAGCAGTGGTTTTTCAAGGCGACAAAATACGCCGATGAATTGCTGCGCTTCGAGGGCATTGACTGGCCCGAGTACATCAAGACCTTGCAGACGAATTGGATCGGACGAAGCGAAGGCGCGTCGGTATTTTTCCGATTGGATTGGGAATCGGTGGTTGGGAAAATGGGAATCCAGGAGAAAGGCATCGGATCTGAAGACGGTCCGACGCCGGAATCCCAGGTCTCGATTCCGGTTTTTACCACCCGCCCTGATACGTTGTGGGGTGCGACGTTCATGGTGATGTCGCCGGAACATCCGTTGGTGGATAAGATCACCACTCCTGAAAATGAGGAAGCCGTCAGCGAGTACAAAGCTCAAGCGGCGAAGCAGACCGACATCCAGCGCGAAGCGAAGGATAAAGAGAAGACAGGCGTCTTCACCGGCGGCTATGCCATCAATCCTGTGAATGAGGAACGCATTCCGATCTGGGTGGCGGACTATGTGTTGATGTCGTACGGCACCGGCGCGATCATGGCTGTCCCTGCGCATGACCAACGCGACTTTGAATTTGCGCGCAAGTTCGATTTGAAAGTTGTGCCCGTGATTCAACCCGAAGGCGTTGAGTTGAACGGCGACACGATGGAGCACGCGCACGAACACGAAGGCGTGATGATCAACTCGGGTCCGTTCAACGGCACGCCCGCCACGAACGACAAGGGTATGCAGAATCCCGCCATCAAAGCCGTGGTCGAATGGCTGGAGGAAAAAGGAATCGGCAAACGTGATGTGAATTATCGGTATCGCGATTGGTTGATTTCGCGCCAGCGTTTTTGGGGCGCGCCGATTCCCATGGTCTATTGCGAGACACATGGCTGGAATCCTGTCCCCGACGACCAATTGCCTGTTTTGTTGCCCGACGATATCGATCAATGGAAGCCAACGGGTGAATCACCGTTGAAATTTCACCCCACATGGAAGGACGCGACCTGCCCAGTGTGCGGCGAATACGCAGTTCGTGAGACCGATACGTTGGATACGTTCATGTGCTCATCGTGGTATCACCTGCGTTATCTGAGCCCGCATGATGATCAGGCTCCGTTCGATGACGCGGAATACAACTACTGGATGCCCGTTGACACGTACACCGGCGGAAGCGAGCATGCTACGATGCACTTGCTGTACTTCCGCTTTTTCCACAAAGCGTTGCGAGACATGGGCATCACCGAGGGCGGTGAGCCTGTGATGCAGTTGCGCAACCAGGGCATGGTGCTGGCAGAAGACAACAGCAAAATGTCGAAGAGCCGCGGCAATGTGGTCGCGCCGGATGTACTGGTGAAAAAATATGGAGCGGATACCGTCCGTGCGTATTTGATGTTCTTCGCGCGCTGGCAACAGGGCGCTCCGTGGGACTCGAACGGCATCGAAGGGACCGCGCGTTGGATGCGCCGCGTGTGGACGTTGTTTACCGACGCCGCGTCACCCTCAGGGATGCCTGCCTCTTCTGACGTGAAAAAGAATCTGCGCCGACGCGTCCACCAAACGTTGAAACGCGTCACGTACGACTTCGAGAACTTCGAGTTCAACACCATTATTTCCTCCCTGATGGAATTGTTGAACGAAATGTACAAAGCGCGCGAAGCAGGCGCGGTCGGCACGCCTGAATGGGAGGAAGCAAAGGAGTACTATCTGAAAATGATGGCACCCGTTGCGCCGCACGTCACCGAAGAATTGTGGACGAATCATATGGGCAAGCCATACTCGATCCATCAGCAGATGTGGCCCCAAGTGGACGAAGCCGCCGCAAA
>DAOTZF010000359.1:0-4534 GCA_034434415.1 Anaerolineales bacterium
TGCCCGCCTCCGCGTACGAAGACCGCCGATGGTGGGACCATGAGACGGAGGGTAACCACGTCAATAAGCGCTCATGGGCAAATGCTGGCTGGAGGGTTGAAAGTGTTGATTTCAAAAAGAAACAGGCAAGACTGGTTCGAGGATGATGGCGAAGGTCAATGTGTTGCAGAGGAGGAGGTGTGAAAGGGAAGACCTCACCCCCATCCCCTCTCCTAAAGGAGAGGGAGCTTGTTGCGCAAGGATTTAGCCTCTCCCCTTTAGGGGACGCGTACCCGAGCGTTCTTCGCGAGTGGTAGGGTTAGGGAGGGGTTTGTCCGCATAAATCCCCTAATCGAGTAGCATAAGCTGCATGGATCAACAAATCATCGCCCGTTTCAACGACACCATCTTGCACGAAGCCATGCGCCGCTATGGTATTGCAAAAGATCAGATCAAGCCGCTCGATGCCTTTGAGAGTTTCATCTACGAATTCGAGCGTGGAGGTGAAAGTTTCATTCTGCGCATCGGTCACAGCTTTCGCAAGAGCGAAGCGCTCATGCAAGGCGAAGTGGATTGGATCAACTACCTGGCGCGTGGCGGCGTCTCAGTGGCGCGGGCGATCCCATCTGAAAACGGGAAACTTATCGAAGCCATTGACGACGGGCAAACGGGTCACTTTCTCGTCACTGCCTTTATCAAGGCACAAGGTCAACAACCCTGGGTCGCCGGGTGGACTTCCACACGTTACGAAAACTACGGCAGGCTCCTTGGCAGTATGCACGCGTTGGCAGTGGACTATCAACCCGTCCCTGTCTGGCGGCGCCCCGAGTGGAACGATGTCAGCTTGAATTTCATCGAGCTGTATCTGCCTGAGTCCGAAGTCATTGCACATCAAAAATATGTGTCCCTCATAGAACATATCCACGCCCTGCCAAAAGACAAAACATCCTACGGTCTTGTCCATCAGGATGCCCATCAAAACAACTTCTTCATGGATGCAGACGGGACGCTTACTCTCTTCGACTTCGACGATTGCGCCTATAGCTGGTTCGTCAACGATATCGCCATCGTGCTCTTCTATATCTCGATGGATGCCGAAGAACTGGGATACAAAGACTCCGCTTCTTTCACACACGAATTTTTGATCCATTTTCTACGAGGCTATCGTCAAGCCTATACCTTGTCCCCCGCCTGGCTGAAGGAGATTCCTACATTCCTCAAACTGCGTGAACTCGAACTGTATGCTGTTGTCCATCGTGATTTTCAGATCGAAGGCGTCGAGCACTGGTCCCTCGAACGCTTCAAACAGATCCCCGGTTTCGACGTCGACAGCGGTAACCATATGTGGATCGCCAACTTCATGAAAGACCGCAAACCCCGCATCGAACAAGGTCTGCCTTTTATTGATTATGATTTTGAGTCGTTGATGGTCTTTGTGCGCGAAGATCAACGCGCTTCAAGGGTTACATGTCAAGGCCAGTGAGTTCCATAACAGAGAAATCGAACAATTACCCCCCAAACCCAAACGCCTGCAATGCAATCGCCAGCGCCCCGCAGCCGCAAACTCCCAGCACGATCAAGGCGATGAGGATGCCGGTGGAAATCCCGCCGCCTGTGCCGGGCAATCGATTCCTATACCACGGTCTGTGGTGATGAACGGGGTTTGTCGATGCGTTCGTGCTGGGCGCGCTCGATGCCGCACGCGACGCGCGACTGCCGATATTGATCCGCGCGCCTCTTGATCCGCCACTGCTGACACGCGGGGCGCGGAACCCTCCGCCGCGTGAACCTCCTCCGATTCGTCCTCCTCGTCCTGGCATGGTACTCTCCTTGTGGTGTTTTTCCGATGAAACTTGCTTCAAGTATAAAGATTTTTCATCCGGTTGCAAGAGCAACGCCTATATCACCAACCGTCTATTGTCCATCATCTACAATCAACTGTCCACCGTCCACCGTCAACCCGCGCGCGAATAACGCGATGAAGAATGTATAATCGAGGCGAGGAGTCGCATCCGCGCGATGGAACAACCCATTCCACGAACGCTCGCCCCATTTTTTCAGGAATACGAATTCGAACGCCTCGACCCGCAACACTCCGCGGCGTTGATCGTCGAACGCGTCTTGCAATTCGGGGACCGCGCCGAAGTCCGCTGGCTGTTTCGGCGTTATACCCGCACGCAGATCACCGACTGGATAAAAAAATACGCGCGCGAACGGCTCCCGAACCCACATCGCACCTTCTGGATGACCGTGCTCGAGATCGAGGCATGATACCGATCCATTGGGAAACCGTCACCGAAGACATGCGCGTTGTTGTGCGCGGGTTTTCCGAAAGTCCGATCGGGGAAAGATTTTATCTGGCGGGCGGAACTGCCCTTTCCCTCCAACTGGGTCATCGCCGTTCGGTGGATTTGGATTTATTCTCGCCTTCCGAAGATATCCCATCGGTTCGCGCCGCGCTTGAAACTGCGCTTGCTCCCTTCCACCCGATCCTCGCAGATTCGGCATGGGGAAACCTTGCGTATCTTGCAAAAGGTGTGCGGGTCGGCTTCTACGGGTATGGTTTTCCGCTGATCGCCCCGCCCATCGAGGTGGATGGGGTTCGGCTTGCGTCCATTGAGGATATCGCCCTGATGAAATTGGATGCCCTGCTTTCACGCGCCGCCCGCAAGGATTTTTACGATCTGTATTTCATCTGCCGGCAGATTCCCCTCCGCCAAATCTTGGATCTCGCGCCGAAAAAATACCCCAGTGTCCGTGATTTCGAATCGCAAACCGTAAAACGTCTGGTCTATTTCGAAAATGCAGAAACAGATGCAGACCCGATTCTACTTCAACCGGTTTCGTGGCAGCAGGTAAAGGAATTTTTTATTGAACAAGCGCGATCTATTGGTTCGAGCTGGTTATAAGCGCTGTTCACTGCCAACCGTCAACTGTCTACCATCCACCGTCCACCGTCTACCGTCTACTGTCCACCGTCAACTGTCTACCGTCCACCGCCAACATCCTCTTCACATAACTTCGTAACTTCACCGGCTGTATCGCACTCACGTTTACTTTCTTCGCGCCGAGAAACTTTGCGAATCGAATCAATCCCTTTGCCAGCGCGTCCGCGAACGCGGCGTCTTTTACGGGCGCGTCATCCTCGTACCAGAATCCTTTGATCTCCAGCGTCATCGTCGAACGGTCCAGTTTGGGGTCGAGCCGCGCCACCAGATCATCGCCGTACAAGATCGGCAACACATAATATCCCCAGCGGCGTTTGTGCGCGGGCGTATACACCTCCCACGTGTACTCGAAATCGAACAATTTCTTCGCCCGTCCGCGCGCGCTCACGATATCCAACGGCGCAAGGAATGTGACCTCTTCGAGCGTGCTTGTGTCTTTGGGATTCCACCCTTTGGGGATTCGTCCCTTTTCGAGCGACTCCAAAATTTTGACATCCTCCGCCAAAACGAGATGCGCGTCGCGTCCGCCCTCGATGTGGACCTGCTCGAACATCCCCGACTCTTTCCACTCTTCGACTAGTTTCGTCACCTCCGCAATCGAGTAATCGCGGCGCAAATAGTAATTCAGGTCAACTCGCATGGTCGCTTCGCGTTTCAGCCCTACAAATGCGACAGATTTGCGCGCAAAGAATCTCTCCGCCTCTTTTTCGGTCGCAACGGTATCGAATTCCCTCGGCGCAATGTTCTCCCGGAAGTCGTACACGCGGTCGAAGCCGTTGCGGTGATGCATCATCAACTCGCCCGAAAGCCACATGTCGAACAGCGCCAGCGACGTGTCCTTGCGCCCGCGGTAATTCCACAAACCGATTCTGTTCCCCTCGAAGTCGCGGTTCCCCAACGGACCGCGGCTCCGCAACTCCGCGCGGACCTGCTCGAACAATTCCTCGTGCTTCAACACAAAACCTTCGATACGTTTATCGCGGCTTCGCCGTTCCATGTGCACGCGCCAATACGGCAATTCGCGCATCGGATACATCGCCAGCCAGCCCCCATAATCGAAAAATTCGCGATCCTCGTAGGCGACCTTGTACAAATACTCCGGCTTGTACTCCAGCACGCGGCTGTGCAGGACGATATCGTGACTCCGCGCGATGACGTTCAACGGGTCGAGTTGCACCGCCTCACACGCGTGAATTGCCTGCGCCGTGCCTTTCTTGCCGCGCCAGCGCCGCCCGGGCCACAATCCCTGCTTGCCGAGGACGAATCGCCGCGCCGTTTGTTTTGAAATGGTGATGAGCGTCATTGTTGATTCACGTCAGATTCAATCCGGAAGGGATGGCAAGATTGTAGACTTTGGATTGCGTTTTCCCAATCCCAAAGGGATGGAATGATTCTAGAAAGGGTATAAACGCGGAAACAAATCCCGAAGGGATGACACAGTTTTTGAAAATCGAGATGAGTGTTGCCATGAATTTCCGCCCATTCTAGCACATACATTCTAATAATGAAGGGGCGATATCATCTCGCCCTGCTTGGGCAGGGAAACCCTGCCCCTACGCCATCGCCACCTTCTCCATCGTCCTGCAAAACGAACATAGATCCGGCGC
>DAOTZF010000360.1:0-1823 GCA_034434415.1 Anaerolineales bacterium
CTCGAGATCGTCTTCACCCATCTCAACATCAACGAACTTTATCGCCTCTCATGGGGTGCGAAGAATACGCATGGAGAAGAATGGACCAAGCTAAAAGCCGAGTTCGATGCGCGTCTCGATAGGATGAAACGCGAAGCCATGCGCGAGAAGTGGCTCAATCCACAGGGCGTGTACGGACTCTTCCCATGCCAAGCCGAAGGTGATGATCTCATCGTCTACAACCCCGAGAATCTCGATGAAACATTGACACGCCTCTCATTCCCGCGTCAGCCTTACGATGAGCATCTCGCGTTGTCTGATTACTACGCGCCAGTTGAATCAGGTCAAATGGACGTGGTTGCTTTCCAAGTTGTCACCGTGGGACAGGAAGCCTCAGAACGTTTTGAGAAACTACAGTCCGCGCACGATTACACCGAAGCCTACTTCACACATGGGCTCGGCGTTCAAACTGCTGAAGCCACCGCAAATTATCTTCACGAACACATCCGCCGTGAAATGGGCATTGCTGAGAATCAAGGCAAACGCTATTCATGGGGTTATCCCGCCATCCCTGAGCTGGAAGACCACATAAAAATCTTTGAGTTGTTGCCTGCGGTTACAACTGAACTAGGCATGACCCTCAGCGCGGCATACCAATTGATTCCCGAACAGTCCACGGCGGCGATTATCGTTCACCACAAAGATGCGAAGTATTACTCGGTCGGCGAGTCGCGCGTCGAGCAGTTAATGAAAGCATAAATAATGACGAACAAATTCATAAAATTGTTGGAAAACCAAACCCTCCTCGCCGACGGGGCGATGGGAACGATGCTCCACGCGCGTGGAGTGGGATTCGACAAATGCTTCGATGAACTGAATCTCACCAACCCATCGGCGGTTGCGGAGGTTCACCGCGAATACATCGAAGCAGGTGCACAGCTGATCATCACCAACACATTCGGCGCGAATCGATTCAAACTGACCAAACACGGATTGCAGGACGATGTCGTTGAGTTGAACAAAGCCAGCGTGGACCTCGCACGCCGCGTCGTCTCGGCGTCGTTCAAGGATGTGCTGGTCGCGGGCGATGTCGGTCCGCTGGGGGTGAGAATCGCTCCGTTTGGGAGAGTCCAGCCTGAAGAGGCGCGTGAAGCGTTCGCGGAGCAGATCCAGGCGTTGAGCGAAGCGGGAGTCGACCTTATCGTCATCGAAACCTTCAGCGACTTGTACGAGATCCGCGAAGCGATCAGCGCCGCGAAACAAACGTGCAATTTACCCATTGTCGCGTCTGTCACATTCACCCGCGACGACCGCACGTTGCTGGGCGATGAACCGATGAAAGTCGCGCGGACGTTGCGTGATGCAGGCGCGGATGTGCTGGGAGTCAATTGTTCGGGTGGACCCGCGCAATTATTGCGAATTCTGAAGCAAATGAAACTAGCCGTACCAGATGGCATGTTCTGGATAAAGCCCAACGCGGGCTGGCCCGAACAAGTGGGCGGGCGCATCATGTATCCCGCCGACGCCGAGTATTTTGGCGACTACGCGTTGTCGTTCCGTGAGGCAGGCGCGCGCGTGGTCGGCGGTTGTTGCGGAACGACTCCGCAGCACATCGCGGTGATGAAGAAAGCGTTGGAATCGAATTTGCATTCTTCGGTATTAATCCAGACTTCGGAGGTCCTGGAGACCTCCGAAGTCTCTGAATTGGAGCCGCCAACGCAATTCGCGCAAAAATTGGGGCGCGGTGAATTTGCCATCTCTGTTGAAATGGATCCGCCGCGCGGACTCTCGACTCACAAGTTATTGGCGGGCGCTTCGCTTCTCGCCGACGCAGGGGCGGACGT
>DAOTZF010000361.1:0-6568 GCA_034434415.1 Anaerolineales bacterium
CGGATGGCAGCGACGGCGTTCGGTCCCTCCCATACCATCGCCATCACCGGCGCAGAGACGATGTAGGCGATTAGTCCATGATAAAACGGCTTGCCTTTGTGAATCGCGTAATGAGTCTCCGCCAGTTCCCGACTCACCTGCATGAATTTCGCGGCGACCAAACGCAAACCGCGTCTTTCCAAACGAGAGATTACTTCCCCGATCAATGCGCGTTGCACACCATCGGGCTTGACCAATACGAGCGAACGTTCCACAGATTTCCTCCAAAAACAAAAATTGAAAACCCTTTAAACACGAAGGACACGAAGTGCACAAAGGATTTTTCCGTTTCCTTCGTGACCGTTGTGCCCTTTGTGGTTAAAAAGAATTTACCTCAACAACTCTTCCGCCTTGGTATACGCATCCAGCGCGTCCTGCAGGCGGTTGCCGCGCATGTACGCGTCGCCCAGCGCCTGCCAGATGCTCACCTCAACGGGATACCGATACAACGCCTCGCGCAAATCGAAGATCACCTCATCCAGATAGCGTCCCTTTTTGATGAGTTTCGTGTACGTTTCAAGCGCGCCGGGGATATTGCTCCGGCCTAACTCATTACGCGCCTGCCCCAACACAATATCCACAGTCTGGGTCAGCATACCGGTTCCTTTGCGAGTGGCAGGTTCTTGATACGTGGAAACAGGAGTCGCCGGACGCGGCTCCGATTTCTTTGGTGAAACAGCTTTGCGCGCAGGGGGTTTCGGTTCAACCTTCGGCATCTCCGGCGGTACTTCGAACGATTCGGGTTCCTGCGTATCGATGGGTTGCCAATCATCGGCGCGCGTGGGCTCGATCTTCGTCGGCTCGGCAACCACCTCGCCTGTTTCATCGCGCAACCACGCGGGGAGATCCTCACGTGAAGCGGAAACCGGTTCACCCGAGTCCATATCCTGCAACCAACTGGGCAGACTGCCTGTATCCAGCCTCCTGGGCTCTTCAGGAGTGAGCTCACTCGACCAATCGGATTGTGAAGTCTCCGCTTCTCCCGCAGGGACGGCTGATTCAATTTCTGGAGCCGCCTCACCCGCCTCAAGATTTTGCATCCAGTCCGGCAGGTCATCGCGCCGCGCGGATTCAGTGACAGCGGGTTTTTCCTGATCGTCCAAACTCTTCAACCACATCGCAGTTTCATCGCTCGAAAAAGATGGAGCCGGTTCTGAAACCGGGGTCTCCGCTTCGAGATTTTTCAACCACATGGCGGTCTCATCGCCTATCGGTTCTCTCACCGGTTCCGAGACCGGACCTTCCGCATCGAGGCTCTTCAACCACATCGCTGTGTCCATCGGCGATTCGGGTTGACTGAGTTCTTCCTGCGCGGGCGGGGTCAATGGCTCACCGATCTCTTTTGCCTGCTTCACCCAATCGGGTTCACTATCTTTTCGATCCTCGGGCTTGATGAGCAATCCCTCGGTGGAGCCTTGCTTGACCGCAAGACTTTCGAGCCATGCGAACGAATCATCCTGTTCTTTTTCGCTCTTCCCCAGATCTTCGATGTTGTCAGCAGGCGGCTCCATTGATTCCGGCATTCCCATCGAAGGCGCCAGTCCCACCGGTTGTTCCGGCTCACCGGACAACGATTTTGCCTGCTTCACCCAATCCGGTTCTTCAGCAAGGCGGTCTTCTGGTTTGATGAGCAATCCTTCGGTAGATCCCTGCTTGACCGCGAGACTTTCAAGCCAGGCAAACGCGTCGTCTTCGGCTTGCGTACCCAAAGTGGAAGTATCCATCGCCGGCGCGGAAGGTGTTGCTGCCGGTTGAGATTCTTTTGGCTGTTCTGTTATTTGTTTGAGAAAATCAAGTTCGTCCGATGCAGGCGCAGAAGTGGTTGACTCTGGTTCACCCGCGAGCCCTTTCAACCAATCCGGTTGTTCGCTGAACGCGGCGGCTGGCTGTGATGCTTCTTCCGTTGTGCCTCCCAAGCCTTGCAGCCAGTCCGGTTGGTCGGTTGAGCCAGCCGATTCAGAAGCGGAGGGCAGGATGCTCGGGTTGATGCGATCCATCCAATCTGGCATGGGCTCTTCGGTGGCCGGTGTCTTTTCCTGTTCCGAGGGAGCCAGCGCTTTGATCCAATCCGGCATTTCGGCGGCGGCAAGCGGCGCGGCGGCGGTTGGAGGCAGGGTTTCATCTGCTTCCATCATCGAGGCTTTGCTTTCATCGAACGCGCCGGTGGATTTGCCCCAGCCCGCTTCGCGCAAAAAGTCGGGAATCTCTTCTGCGGGTTGCGCGGGCGCGTCCATGCGAAATTCTGCTTCCCCGGCGGGATGAGGCGTGGTCTCCGTCGCGGCAAGGCTTTTCTTGAGCCAGTCCGGTTCTTCCTGCGTCGCTGCTTGCAAACTGATCCCGCGCGTTTCGCGCCAATCGGAGGGCATGCTTACGGATTCCCCACTCCAATCCAATTTTTCGATCGAGATGGCTGAATCCGGCGCATCGGATGCATCGAGGATGGAGCCGGATACGTGCGCCGCGTAGGGGTCGAGCTCGATCACGCGCTGGCGATTTGGTTGAACGCTTTCTGGTTTCTCTGCGCCAAGGATGTCGACGAGAATGGCGTTCGCATCGAGGCAGTACGGGTAACGACGCAACAAGGAGGAAGCAACTTCGACTGCTTCGTTCTTCTGCCCGCTTCGATAATGGGCGCGTGCCAGCAGAACTTCCATGTCTGTGCGGCCCGGGTCTTCCTTCAGCACGCTTTTGACCTCGGAGATCGCCTGCGGATACAACTCGCCTTTTACGTACATGTGCGCTAGGGCGCCGCGAGTCATGCGGATGCGCGGAGGCTGTACGCCGTCTCGCCTGCCATACAACCGTTGGAGTTCGCTTTGCACCGCGGCGTTCGACGGCTGGGTCTCAAAAGCGCGTTCCATGTGCCAGACCGCGTCGTCGAGTCGATTCTCTTCGTCCCGAATGAGACTCATACCTACATGCGCCACAAAATCGTTCGGCACAGCAGCAAGCACCCTGCTGAAAACATCCACGGCATCGCCGTATTTTTTCATCTCGAGGAACGTCTTACCCAGCAGGCGGTAGGTTGCAAGATTCTTGGGAAAGGATTTCAGGATATGGTGACAGTGAGCAACAGCCTCGTCCAACTGGCCGCGGTCCAACATGGTTTCGATGTCGCGGTTGTAAGCCCGCAGGGTTGTTTTAGCCATGAACCATTCTGCTCCTGTCTGCTATTATAACCCACCTTAATTCACCACAGAACGCACAACGACTAGGAATTTTCTCTCACATCAGTCGTAGAAAAGTGGAAGTGGCTGTACAACATCCGTGCTAAACCTATGCGCGGCGAGTGTCATTTCGCGCGCTTCCACCAATTTCGACTCATCGTTGGCGTGGATGGTGAAGAGCGGCTCGCCTTTTTGAACTTTATCGCCAACCTTGTGATGGATGACCAACCCGACCGCGTGGTCGATCGAATCGGATTTCTTTGCCCTCCCGCCGCCGAGGATGACCGACGCCTCGCCCACGCTTCGTGCTTGGATTTGGGAGATGCTCCCATCAGTCGGCGACAACACCATTTCTACAAATTTCGTCTTTGGGAACTTGGAGGTATCGTCCACGTAAGAGACATCCCCACCCTGCGCCGTGACGAGCACACGGAATTTCTCGAACGCAGAACCGTCTGCCATTGCTTTTTCAGCTTTTGCGCGCCCGTCGTTTAAATCTTTCGCGCGTTTTCCCAATACCAGCAAGTGCGCGCACACATGCAAGCAATGTTCGCGGAAGTCGTGAGGTCCACCACCTTTGAGGGTTTCGATTGCTTCGACCACTTCGAGCGAATTCCCAACCGCGTGACCGAGCGGCTGGTTCATATCCGAAAGCAAGGCAACCACTTCGCGCCCGGCGAGTCTGCCGATATCCACCATCAAATTCGCCAGCACGCGCGCTTCATCCAGAGTCTGCATGAACGCGCCGAGCCCGGTCTTCACATCCAGCACGATCGCTTGCGCACCGGCGGCGATCTTCTTGCACATGATGGAGGAGGCGATCAACGGCGTCGATGGCACAGTTCCGGTCACATCGCGCAACGCGTAGAGTTTGCCATCTGCCGGTGCCAATGCGAGTGACTGACCGGTGAGCACCGCGCCGATCTCCTTGAGTTGTTTTTTGAATTCTTCGGTGGTCAGGTCCACGCGGTAGCCGGGAATGGATTCGAGTTTGTCGAGCGTGCCGCCGCTGAATCCCAGCCCGCGCCCGGACATTTTTCCCACAGGCAAACCGCAAGCCGCAACGGTGGGCAGAACGGTGATACTCGTCTTATCCCCCACACCACCGGAGGAGTGTTTATCAACAGCAAGATCGACTACATCGCTCAGGTCGAGCGTATCGCCGGAGTACGCCATCGCAAGGGTGAGGTCGGTGGTTTCGCGCGGCGTCATGCCATTCAGCATCACCGCCATGGCGAACGAAGAAGCTTGATAATCCGGCACATCCCCCGCTACGAACCCTTTGATAAAAAATTCGATCTCCTCGCGGGTGAGTTCGATCTTGTCGCGTTTTTTGATGATGATATCCACTGCGCGCATGGGAATCTCCTTCGGGAAAGTACAAATTATTTTATCGCATTTAACAATGTAGGTCACGCTTGGAACGTGACCTACAAAGACTTTATCAATTTATACCCATCCTTGCCGTCCTGCACAGTCCACCCTAACGCGGATATTTGATCTCGCAGGCGATCCGACTCTGCCCAGTTCTTATCCGCCCGCGCGGTGAGACGTTCCTCGGCCAGCGCAATGACCTCATCCGACGGTTTGTCGTTATTCAAAGGAGGCGCGTTGATAACCATCTCCCAGACGTGAGCGGGGATATCCTTTTGGATCGGGTCGGGAAGTTGCACCGATCCCAATTCGCTGAGTTTGAACTTCGAACCAGCCGGGTACATCTCCGGGTCACATTCGCGAACGATGGACACACTGCTCACACCACTGACTTCACATTGCCCAGATTCAATATCCACGATCAAGCCGGTGTGCTCATCCAAACCAATGGTCTGGTTATCGGTTGGGACAAGGTCGCACCACTCGACGAAACGATCCATGCCGATGAAGCAGCGACTCGTATCCAGATCCACGCCGCCATCGGCATTGTTCCAATGGGGGATGAACGAAATATGCAAACCAAAATCGCCAAAGAAGTTCAAGCCATCCACTGCGTGCACGTCCTGCCCCACTTTGTAGATCTCATAGACAGGCAGCGCGTGGGCACCAACAGAAATTGTCGCGGCGGAGGCAAATATCAATGTCGCACCGAGGCGGTGCCGGGCGCGAATCACATCCCACGTCAGAGTCCCTTGCAGGTTGCGAATCGCATACGTTGGGCTTCCTGGTCCCATAAAGATCATGTTGGCATGCAGCAATGGCTTGACGATCTCCGGGTCGTCCGGGCTGAAGGCGGAATTCTTCTTACGCGCAGGGATGACATCTACAACAGGCTTGTAGTTCTGCAGGCGGGTTTTCATGAAATCACCCACTTTGCCTACGACCTGCGCGGAGTTCAGTTCAAATCCTGCCGGAGTTTCGAGCAAGGCGATCCGAAGAGGCTCATTGATCCGTTTCGCGAGAGTCTCAAAGATCCGCCCGCCGGCAAGCGAGGTTTCTCCTGAACCGAGGAAAGCGATTTGTCCGATTGCCATGCTAATTGGATGACGCGTTCAACTCATCTATTACGCGGAGGAGTTCTTCGTTGGATGGAATATCTCGCATCGACACGCCGAAATGTGCATAACGAATATATCCCTTCTTATCGATGATGCACATCAACGGCATCCGTCCTGATTTAAACGCATTGACCTCCTGCTTGTACACCCGAGCCACAAGATGGTCGGGGTCGGGTAGACCAGTGAATGGTATCGCTTCGTTTTTCCAATAACGCTGGAACGTTTCTGCATTGTTCGGTCCTACGGCAAGGATTTCTGCATCGCGTGAGACAAAATCCGCATATCCATCACGCAAGCGCGCCAACGACGCGCGGCAGTACGGTCACATAAACCCGCGCAGGAAATACAAAACGACGGTCCCATATTCGCGGAAAGTCGATAACCGAATGCGATTCCCATTCACATCGTCCAGTTCAAAATCGGGCGCGAGGTCGCCCGGCGCGATCATTTCACTCATCGAACCAACGACTCCAGGAAATGAGCCGTTGCCTCCACGACCTCCGCCCACTGCTCTTCGGCAGAGATCGTTGCGATGCCATCACCATCTTGGAAACCATATGATCCGAATTGTGAGTGGTTGCCTCCCTCGACGGGAACAAATAAAGAATCCGCAGGCAACAATTCCCTTGATTCATCGATCTGCTCCGGGGAGGCAAGGCCGTCGTTCGTACCATAGATGGAAATCACTTGAATTGCTGTGTTCTTGAGTCCGTCGTCCGCTGGGTAAGATGCGAAGAAGACAAGGCCGTCCACACGATCAGGGTGATTCGTCGCATATGTCGCCGCGACAACGCCGCCGAGAGAATGTCCGCCCACCGCCCAAATCTCGATCCCGGGAAAACGCACCATCACCTCGGTCGCCGCATCTGC
>DAOTZF010000362.1:0-1892 GCA_034434415.1 Anaerolineales bacterium
TATGCTAATGATCATGGTCGTGACAGCATCGACGGCGCCGGCATGGCTATTCGATCTCACGTGCGCTACGGTCTCGGCTACCAAAATGCCTACTGGAGCGGCGCGGAGATGGTGTATGGCGACGGATTTTCTGCCGCGGATGATGTGGTCGGGCATGAATTGACTCACGGCGTCACCCAGTATGAATCCAACCTGTTCTATTGGTATCAATCCGGGGCGATCAACGAATCGTTCTCTGACGTGTGGGGTGAATATGTAGACCAGACCAATGGATTCGGCACAGACACTGCGGCTGTCAAATGGCTGATGGGCGAGGATGTGCCGGGCTTGGGCGCCATTCGCAACATGAAAACCCCCGGTTCGTTCGGTGACCCTGACTCGATCACCAGCGGCAACTATTATGAAGGCACCGGCGACAACGGCGGCGTGCATATCAACAGCGGCGTCAACAACAAAGCCGTGTACCTCATGGTGGATGGCGGCACATTTGGAGGCAAGACGGTCACAGCGTTGGGATGGACAAAGACCCTTGCCATTTACTACTACACCCAGACCAATCTTTTGACATCCGCCTCGGATTATCTCGATCTATACAACGGGCTTTACCAGGCATGCGTGGTCAAGATCGGCGGCGCGGAGGGAATCACATCTGCAGACTGCCAGGAAGTGCGCGATGCGACCGATGCGGTAAAGATGAACGCACAACCGGCAACGAACTTCAACCCGGATGCGCTCTATTGCCCGACGAACACATCAGCCTATCCGAATCTGTTCGAAGAGGATTTCGAAACCGGCACCGACGGCTGGACGTTCGATTTCGCCCAGGGTACAGCGGCGAATTGGTCTCTATGGACCGACAGCCCGTGGTTCTCATTGTTAGGAAATTACGCTACAAGCGGCCTTGATTCCCTGTATGCCGATGATGATTCCGGATCTTTCAACAATTACACGCTCAACGACTCGTTTGCCATTAGTCCGTCCATCAATCTGCCGGCCAACGTGAAGCCCTATCTGCACTTCCGCCATTCCTATGGCTTTGAATTCGGCGGATCCGCGCTGTATGACGGAAGCGTTTTGGAATATTCGAAGGACGGAGGTCCGTGGACCGATGCCGCCTCGTTGTATAGTGCCGGTCAAAACTACAAAGGCACATTGAATAACGTATGGGGCAATCCATTGGGCGGTCGCAAGGCGTTTGCCAACTTCAGTCACGGTTATGTGGATTCCCGCTATAACCTCACCACTCTCGCTGGACATAATGTGCGTTTTCGCTGGCGCATGGGTACAGATGTGTCCACCGCTGCCTGGGGTTGGTGGATCGATGATGTGCGCGTTGAAACCTGCATTTCCATTCCGTCTGTTCCGGTGCTGACGAGCCCGGCGAACAACGCGTTGCTCACAGATTACACGCCGATTCTGGACTGGAAGGATTCCACTCCCGATCTTGACCATTATCAGTTGCAAGTGGACGACAACAACGATTTCCTCACGCCTCATTTGGATATTACCGTTGGTCCATCCACTTGGGAGATTCTGCCCGGCAACATATTGAATTCCAATACCAAATATTACTGGCGCGTGAAAGCGTTCAACAACGGTGGTGGATCCGGGAATTGGTCTGCGGTTCGTTACTTCCGCACGGCACTCCTCCCGCCCACGCTGGTCTCGCCTGTGGATGCCTTTGTCTCCTCCGAACTGCGACCGTCCTTCGACTGGACAGATGTGGCAGGCGCGACCGGCTACACCATCCAGATCTCGAAGAACAACACCTTCACGCAGATCGCCCACACCGGCAACCCGGTGGGTTCCACCTACACACCCACCGCCGACCTGCCCAAGAACATGACCCTGTACTGGAGAGTGCTCACCAAAGGTGCGAACGGACCGTCCGC
>DAOTZF010000363.1:0-2018 GCA_034434415.1 Anaerolineales bacterium
TTTGGCGTCCGCGAAGCGACGCGCAATTTGGTCGTCATCGCCAGCGCGCATGTCTATCCCGTGTATCCCGATTGGCTGGAGAGTCTGCTTCGTCCGTTTGAAGATGAAACGGTCGCGCTCACGTACGGCAAACAACGCGGACCGCACTGGGCGAAATACTCGGAACAGCAGATTTTCCTTCAGTGGTATCCCGAGGCGAGCAACTTGAATCAACCCACCGCGTTTTGCAACAATGCCAATGCCGCGATACGAAAAGGTTTATGGGAGAAACATCCCTATGACGAAACATTGACAGGACTCGAAGATCTGGCGTGGGCGAGGTGGGCGAAGGAGCAGGGATATAAAATTGCCTACACTGCCGAAGCGGAGGTCGTGCATGTCCACGACGAAACGCCGCGCGGAGTCTTCAACCGCTACCGCCGCGAAGCGATGGCGTTCAAGAAGATTTATCCCGAGTCGCATTTCAACATCTACGATTTTGTTCGCTTAACAAGTACGAACATTTTCAGCGACTTGTGGCACGCGGCGCGTGAACGCGTCTTGCTGAAAAATCTTGCCTCAATATTTTGGTTCCGCTTTATGCAGTTTCATGGAACACGCATGGGTCACCGCGAGACGAGCCTGGTCACGCCGCAGTTGCGCGAGACGTTTTATTATGCGAGGGAGAGAAAGAGGAAAGAGGAAAGTGAGAGAGGGGTGGAACCGATTCGATATGATCATCCAGAATGAAAAATCCTCCTCCTAATTCCACCCACCCCAAAACTCGCGCGGAGTGGCGTAAGTGGCTCGAAAAGAATCACACGCGCGCCGAAGGTGTGTGGATGATCGGTTACAAGAAAGCCACGGGAAAACCAAGTGTGGGCTATGAAGAATCGGTGGAGGAAGCGTTGTGTTTCGGCTGGGTGGACAGCAAGGGCAACAAACTCGACGATGAAAGATCCATGCTGTGGTTTGCTCCCCGCAAGAAAGGTTCAGGCTGGGCAAAAACCAACAAAGCGCGTGTGGAGAAGTTGATTCAAGCAGGGCTGATGACTCCTGCCGGTCTCGCAAAAATAGAAGCTGCAAAACAAGACGGTTCGTGGAATGCGCTAGATGACGTGGAAGAGTTGAAGATTCCGCCTGACCTCGCAAAAGCCTTTTCAAAGAATAAAACCGCAAGGAAATATTTCGATGAATTTCCGCGTTCCGTAAAGCGCGGGATTCTCGAATGGATTTCCAACGCGAAGAAGCCCGAAACGCGCGCGGCACGCATTCTTGAAACCGTCATGAAGGCGGAGAAGAACATCCGCGCGAACCAGTGGCGGCAGTGATCTGAATTTAATTTATGGAGATTATTAATTCGCCAGCGCGGGTTCCATCGACTTGATGCGTTCGATGCCTGTGTAGACGTTGAACCTGTTCCCGCGCAGGAAGCCGATGAGCGTCATGCCGAATCGTTCGGCCACATTTACGGCGAGACTGCTCGGCGCGGAGACTGCGCAGAAGACCGGCACGCCCGCTACGAAACTTTTTTGCAGTAGTTCATAACTTGCGCGCCCACTGACCATCAGCACTTTGTTGTGGAACGGAAGTTGGTCATTCAACAATCCCCATCCGATCAGTTTATCGAGAGCGTTATGGCGGCCCACGTCTTCGCGCAGGGCGAGCAGGTTTCCATCGAGGTCGAATAATGCGGCGGCGTGGAGTCCGCCGGTGGATTCGAACAGAGCTTGCGATTGTCTCAGTTTATCGGGCAGGGAGGTGATGAGCGATGGGTCCACAACCGGTCCCGCGGGGATCGTGGGGATGTTTCGCTCGCTGAGGTCATCGAGCATGGTTGTCCCGCATACACCGCAGGCGCTGTTGGTGAAGAAATGCCGTTCGAGTTGATGAAGATGGGGCATTGAATCAACCGTAAGTTGGACGCGAAGCGAGTTGTATTCCTGCTGGTTGCCGTCCACGCAATAGGTCATGTTCGTAAAGTCGGCTTTGCTGTGAATGATCCCCTCGTTGTAAAGGAATCCAGCCGCCAGGTCGTA
>DAOTZF010000364.1:0-9683 GCA_034434415.1 Anaerolineales bacterium
GGCAGGATGAACATCAACCACCATCCACCGGCAGGAAGCGCACGCAGGTCGAGAAGATACGAACCGAGCCAGCCGAGGTAAACGATGCCTGCAACCGTGATGCAAAAATCCAGCGCGGCTTTATCCCTGCCGCGTTCGAAGGCAATCACATGCGCGGTCATGGCGACCATGATCGACAAGACCATGACGGGAATCGCGGCTTCGGCAAAAAAGAAGCGCGCTGTGGCTGTCAACAGCACGCCTCCGATGGTGACCCATTCGTGCGGTTCGAACTGAACCGCCCGGTACATGCGCACGAATTCCCACGCGCTCCCGGCAAGCACAAGTGCGATGACAGCAAAATAAAAAACTCCCCCGTAGATGATGGCGGGCAAGCCGATGACCGCCATTAAAACGGAGGTCAACACACGCCTAGGCATTCGATGCCTCGTATTCACTTGAGGAGACTTTTCCGTAGCGCCTGTCGCGCGCGGCAAAGGTTTCGAGCGCGCGGCGATATTCTTCTTTGTCGAAATCGGGCCAATACGTCGGCGTAACGTACCATTCGGAATACGCCGCCTGCCAGATGAGGAAATTACTCACGCGCAACTCACCCGACGTTCGGATGATGAGATCGGGGTCTGGTGTGCCCGCCGTGTACAGATAACGGCCCACGAGTTCGTCGGTTACATGCTCGGGATGCACACCATCTTTCATGATGTTTTGGATCGCGTTGACGATCTCATCGCGCCCGCCATAGTTGAACGCCACGTTCAAGACGAGACGGTCATTATGCTTCGTCAACTCGATGGCCTCGAGCACTTTTTCCTGCAAGTTAGGCGCGAGCCTTTCCAATCGCCCGATATGACGCAACTGCACGCCTTCCTTGTTGAGTTCAGCAAGTTCGCGGTCGATCACATCCTCGAGGATGAACATCAATCCCTGCACTTCTTCGGGGGGGCGTCCCCAATTCTCCGTGGAAAACGCGTAGATGGTAAGGTATTTGACACCGAACTCCACCGAGGCGCGGATGACGCGGCGCAGGTTCTCAGTGCCGGCTTTGTGACCCGCCAGGCGCGGCAAGCCGCGTGAAAGCGCCCAGCGTCCATTGCCGTCCATGATCATGGCGACATGGCGTGGAATCTTATCAGGCGGGATGTTAAGCGGGGATTCGGTCATGCGCTGTTTCACACTTCCATGATCTCGGCTTCTTTGGTCTTGCCTTGCGCCGCGATCTCTTCGATGTATTTATCGGTGAGTTTTTGCAGGTCTTCTTCGCCGCGCTCCAGGTCGTCCTCCGAGATCAACTTTTCCTTTTCGAAATCGCGCAGGTCGTTGTGCGCGTCACGGCGGATGTTGCGCACAGAAATGCGCGCCTCCTCGAGACGATGATTCACATGCTTGACGAGGTCGCGTCGGCGTTCCTCGTTCAATGGCGGGAGGTTGAGGTGGATGACCTTGCCATCGTTGTTGGGATTCAGCCCCAACTCCGAGGATTGAATCGCCTTTTCGATGGTCTTCAACGTGGACGCGTCGAACGGCTTGATCGTCAATGTGCGCGGTTCAGGCACACCGATCGAAGCCAGTTGCATGAGAGGCGTCGGCGTTCCGTAATATTCGATGGGGAGTTTTTCCACCAGCCCCGGGCTTGCGCGTCCGGTGCGGATGGCGGCAAGGTCGTCGTGAAGCACTTGAAGGGCGCCGCGCATGCGGGTTTCGGCGCTGGAGAGAATGTCTTTGATCACCACAGCCTCCTGCGGGAAGTTCGTTCAAGGTCTTGTAGGATAGTTGGAATTGGTTTCAATACCGATGCAAGGATACACCAAAATTTCAAAATTCGCTATGCAACAGGCAACCCATGAGAGGTTTTGGAGAAACCTGAGAGCCTCATCCATGCACCAGCGTGCCAACCGCCTCGCCTTTGAGCGCGGCGATCAGGGCGTGATTGTCCCACAGGTTCACCACCAGAATGGGAAGCTGGTTCTCCATGCACAATGTGATGGCAGTGCTGTCCATCACTTCAAGCCTGCGATTGATTACTTCGATATATTTCAATTCGTCGAACTTCTTCGCATCAGGATTCTTTTTCGGGTCCGCGTCGTACACGCCGTCCACTTTGGTCGCTTTGATGACCACATTCGCGTCGATCTCCGTCGCGCGCAACGCGGCGGCAGTATCGGTGGAGAAGAAGGGATTCCCCGTCCCTGCGCCGAAGATGACCACCCGCCTCTTTTCGAGGTGACGGATGGCACGGCGGCGGATGTAGGGTTCGGCGATCTGACGCATCTCGATCGCGGACATGACGCGCGTGTACACACCGGCGCGTTCGAGCGCGTCCATCAACGCCATGGCATTCATCACGGTGGCAAGCATGCCCATGTAATCTGCGGTGGCGCGGTCCATGCCGCGCTCGAGTCCCTGCTTGCCGCGCCACAGGTTGCCCGCGCCGATGACGATCGCCACTTCCACGCCCATCTCGTGGACTTCCTTGATGCGGCTGGCAATGGACTCTGCCTCATCCACATCGATGCCAAAGCCAGATTTGCCGCCGAGCGCCTCGCCGCTCAACTTGAGGAGGATGCGTTTGTATTTGATGTCACTCATATCTCTCCTTATAACCCTCACCCGCCCTTCGGGCACCCTCTCCCAGTGGGAGAGGGACGGGGTGAGGGAGTAGATAAAAAATGACCAACCATCTGGTTGGTCATTTTACTTTAATTGTTCAAACTCTCGCCAAGTTCCCAGCGCTGGAAGCGTCGCACGATCACATTTTCGCCAATGGCGGCAACCGTCTGCAGGATCAACTTTTCCACAGTCATCGATTCGTCGCGAATATATGCCTGCCGCGAAAGCACGACTTCATCCTTGAATTTTTCGAGCCGTCCCTGCACGATCTTTTCGAGAACGTTATCCGGCTTGCCCTCTTCCTTCGCGCGTGCGCGGGCGATCTCTGCTTCATGCTCTAGCACCTCAGCGGGGATTTCCTCGGCCTTGAGGTAGCGCGGCGCAGAGGCGGCAATTTGCAACGCGAGTTCGTGTGCCAGTTCGCGGAATTTATCAGAACGTGCCACGAAATCGGTTTCGCAGTTGACCTCCACCATCACACCCACTCGTCCGCCACCGTGAGAATACAATTCAACGATACCCTGCGAGGCTTCGCGGTCTGCACGTTTTGCGGCAGTCGCCATACCTTTTTCACGAAGCCAGTCCACAGCCTTTTGAAAATCGCCGCCCGATTCTTCGAGCGCCTTGCGGCAATCCAGCACGCCGGCATTTGTCGCGGCGCGCAATTCCTTGATCATCTCAGTCGTAATTTCCATGTCTCCCTATTCTCCTGCTTCTTCAGAGGGTTTCGCGGCGGCTTCAGGGGCCGGCTCCTCTTTGACGGCTTCAGAGGCTGACTCAACTTTGACAGCCTCCGGCGCGGCTTCTGCGACCACCGGCGCGCGCGAGGCGCTCATCTTCGCCAGTGTTGCTTCGCCGAGCAGGTCGGTGTCACCGAGTTCATCCTCGGTCTCAACGACCTTGGGAGCCTTACGCGACGGTCGGTCCGATTTGCCTTTTGTTTCCTCGGCAGGCATCGCTTCGGTGTCTTCTTCCTTACGCATGGATTTGCCTTCGAGCACGGCATCGGCGACTTTTGCCACAAGCAATTTGATCGCGCGGATCGCGTCGTCGTTCGAGGGGATTACGTAATCAATGTTCTGCGGATTGCAATTCGTATCGACAAGAGCCACGATGGGAATGCCGAGCAGATTCGCCTCATGCACTGCCGAATCCTCGCGTCCCACGTCAATGATGAAGAGCAGATCCGGGCGACGCTTCATGGTGCGGATACCTGACAGGCGTGTGGACAAACGGATGATCTCGCGTTCGATCAGCAAGCCTTCCTTCTTGGTCAGGCGCGCAAGTTCGCCGGTATCACGCATCTTCTCGAGCCGCTCGAATTCCTGAATACGATCGTGCATCGTGGACCAATTCGTGAGAATGCCACCCATCCAGCGTTCAGTCACGTACGGCATGCCGCAGCGCGCGGCTTCCTCAGCTACTGTTTCCTGCGCCTGTCGCTTTGTGCCGACAAACAAAACTGTCCCGCCATTGGCTACCGCATCGCGGATCACATTGTAAGCCTGGCTCAACAACTTGGATGTCTGTTGCAGGTCGATGATGTGAATGCCGTTGCGCTCCGTAAAGATATACGGTTTCATGCGCGGGTCCCACTTGTTGGTGCGATGCCCGAAATGCACACCGCTCTCAAGCAGGGCTTTCATTGAAATAACTGCCATGGTTCTCCTTGCATCTCTGCCTCATCAGCGGGCAGAAAAAGTTTAGCGGGGATCTATCACCCGCTCAGGGACGCTTGATGCCCGTCCCAGGCAAGATGTGTGGCGCTTTTAGCGCCACGGCGAGCATTATAACACAGGAATTGACGAGCTTCTCGGTTCGTTTTGACGGGGAATCTGAACCTCCCCTTCTGCTTCCTTCACCCCTTTAAATGCACATTCGGAGCTCCCCATCCTCCGAATGTGCATTTCCGCAAGTGTGTTGGTCGAACAAATCTCAAACCACCGCTGCCTGTCCGTATAACTGCTGTTTGACACTTACCACGCGTTTTCTGAGATCCGTCTTCGTTTCGATCTCGCCGGAGATCTTTTCGATCGCATACATCACTGTCGTATGGTCGCGGCCGCCCAGTACTTCTCCAATTTGTGGCAAGGACGCGTCCGTTTCCTTTCGTAGAAGGTACATTGCCACCTGCCTCGGCTGGACGATTTTTTGGGAACGGTCGCGCCCGAGAAGCGCGTCCACCGAAACCTGCCATTCCTTGGCAACCAACTCGATCACTTTTGCAGGAACAATATCACTGCGCTGAGGTAACAAGTCCGCAAGCGCCGCCTCGACCAAACTTGGCGTGAGCGATGAACCGCTCAAGTCGGCATACGCCAGTATGCGGTTCAAGGCGCCTTCGAGTTCGCGGATGTTGGACTGCACACGGCGCGCGATGCTCTCAAGAATTTCATCCGATACTTGTCGTCCGGTCTTTTCGGCTTTCGAGCGGAGGATCGCAAGCCGCGTCTCCAGATCGGGAGGCTGGATATCCGCCGTGAGTCCCCATTCAAATCGGGAGCGGAGGCGTTCCTCCAGCGTGACGAGCGATTTCGGCGGGCGATCGGAAGAAACAATGATCTGCTTATCCTGTCCGTGCAGCGTGTTGAAGGTGTGGAAAAACTCTTCCTGCGTGGATTCTTTACCGGCAATAAATTGAATGTCGTCAATTAATAGCACATCGATCGAGCGGTATTTCTCGCGAAACGCCTGTGTGGTGTGGGTACGGATGGCAGTGATCATGTCGTTGGTGAATTCTTCGGAGGAAACGTACAGCACGCTCAGCCCACGTGCATGACAGGAGTTGCCAATCGCGTGAAGAAGATGAGTTTTTCCAAGCCCCACGCCACCATACACGAATAACGGATTGTAAGCACGGGCTGGTTTCTCAGCTACCGCGAGGCACGCGGCGTGCACAAGCCTGTTGCCTGAGCCAACAACGAAGTTCTCAAAGACGTAGCGGGGATTCAGCGTCGAATTGCGGGGATTTGGCTCCCGAGTCGAAGCAACCTCCACCGGCGAGGGATGCGCTTCCTCCGCTTCCGTTTCTTTTTCATTGCCATGCACCACAAAACTGACAGCCACACTCCCGTTCAATATCCCACCGAGCAGGCGGTTGACCGTGCTGGCAAGGCGATTCTCGAGCCAATCGCGCGCGTACGCGTTACGGACCCCGATGGTAAGCATCCCATTTTGAAAGGAAACGGGGCGGGTATCGCGCACCCAGGTATCAAATGAGGCGCGCGGCATCTCCATCTGAAGTTGTCCGAGTACGGATTGCCATGCCTGTTCTGCGTTCATAGTGACTCCTCAGCGACCGTGATTGCATAATGCGAAGTTAATCCGCTTCATCAGCGGCTACTTTTTGTAATATGTTGTTGTGATTCAGAAACTCACAGGGACTTAAAGATGCGACTCGATCTCCACATCCATATCTCAGCGTGTTCTCATTCTAGCATAACTATCGAAAAGTACAACACGATAAGCCTACGATACGTTTAAAACTTTTGTTTTTTTAAGGTCACTCAACGTTAAAAAGTCTGTGTGTACTTCGGAGCTGGACAATTCTTTCATAGAACACGCGTTTCAGCCACTCGCACTCCACAGGGTTATCCACACCCCCATATATGGGGCTGATTCGCCTTGGTGAAGGTTATCATGCCAACATCAAAAGGACTTGTTAAAAAACGCGTGTTGATAATAAATTCACATACGTTCAATAAGATGCAGGATTCTGCGATTCAATGTTAAAGAATGATCGATTCGTTCGATTCAAGCACGCGCGTGACGCGGAACCCATGCAAATACTGTCGTTCCCTCATTGACATGCGATGAAATTTCAACATCACCCCCAACAGTTTGTACGCGCGTCTGCATATTGGCAAGCCCATGACCAATGCTCGCGTTGATTCGTTCCATATCGAAGCCGATTCCATCATCGTGGATCTCCATCAACGCTCGGTCTTTCGTCTTCCACAGCGAGATCTGTACGTTTTTTGCTTTTGCATGCTTTGCTGCATTCGCCAATGCCTCCTGGCAAATGTGAAAAAGGGCAAGTGAATGGGGTTCCGGCAGGTCATTCATCCATTTCTGCGGGCTTACAAGGCTTACCTCGGCAAATGTATTGGCTTTAAACTCGGAAACCAAGCGCTTAATGCCACCGATCAAACCATCCGAACCCATTTGGCGTGGCTTTAGATCCAAAATATACGAGCGAAGGTCGTGAATTACCTGATTCAAACCGTCGATAGCGCTTTGAACTCGTTGCTTAGCTTCGACCGAGTCTTCATTTAAAGAGAGAAGCACGTTTTCAAGAGACAATCCCAACCCATAAATGGACTGAATCACGCCGTCGTGCAAGTCCATACCGATGCGATTCCGTTCTTCAAGAATAGCCAAACGCCGGGCATTTTCATGCAGGCGGGCATTTTGGATGGCCGCCGCCGCATACGCCGCCAACACCTGGATGAGCTTTTCATCGTCGGCAGTGAACTCCGGCTCATTTTCCTTCTTGGTCAGGTAAATCTGCCCCAACTGTTTATCGCCAGTGCGGACCGGTACGCCTAAAAAGGGAATCATGACCGGATGATTGGCTGGAAAACCAACCGAATTGGGATGGTCGCTGATGCGCGGGATGCGCAAGGGCACTTCCGTGTTCATTAACTCCCCGATCAAGCCCTTCCCTACCGGCGGATGGGCGATTCTCTTGATTTCATCCCGAGCCATTCCAACTGTTATGAACTTTTCAAGATTGCCATCCTCGCTCAATACCCCCAGCGCGGCGTAATTGGCATCCGACTGCTCACAAGCGGTATTCGCGATGCGTTCGAGCAGGTGGTCGAGTGACACATCCTTCACCAGCTCAAGGCTGGCTTGATGCAGGGCGATCAACCGTTCCTGAAGTTGTTCACGGGTCAGCAACATGTGATAAATTATCTCATAATATGATAGATTTTGGCAGAAGCACGGCATACAATAAGCCAGAGGAATAAACCATGACCAACTCACGCATCTCCGGATTCTACAACATGCCCCTCGATGAGCGCCGCGAAAAACTGGCGGAAGCAGCGGATCTTCCCCAGCCTGAGTTTGCCGCGTGGACCTCCGGCGGACTCACCCCCGAAGCCGCCGACCACATGATCGAAAACGTCGTTGGCTTGCACAGCCTGCCATTGGGAATCGCGCTCAACTTCCAGGTAAACGGGCGCGATGTGCTCGTCCCCATGACTCTCGAAGAGCCGTCGGTTGTCGCAGGCGCTTCATTTATGGCAAAACTCGCACGCGCGGGCGGCGGATTCAACGCGACAACGACCGAGCCTCACATGATAGGGCAAATGCAAGTGTTGGACCTGGAAAACGTCCACTTGGCGCAACTTTCATTGCTGGAGCATAAGGCGGAACTCCTTGCTGAGGCAGATTCGGTTGACCCCGTCCTCAAGAAGTTCGGAGGCGGCGCGCACAATCTCGAAGTCCGCGTAATTTCTGAATCCCCCATCGGACCGTTCCTCGTTGTTCATCTCATCTATGACGTGCGCGATGCGATGGGCGCAAACGCGGTCAACACGGCGTGCGAACGGTTGGCGCCTCACATCGAAGCCATCACTGGCGGACGCGTCCACTTGCGGATACTCTCGAACCTGGCAGATCATCGCCTTGCGCGTGCGCGTTGCACGATTCCGGTCAGCGAGTTGGCATTCAACGATTTTTCAGGTGAGAAAGTCCGTGATGGGATCATCGAAGCATGGGCGTTCGCCGCAAGCGACCCATACCGCGCTGCAACACACAACAAGGGAATCATGAACGGCGTGGACGCGGTCGTCATCGCCACCGGCAACGACTGGCGCGCCATCGAAGCGGGCGCACACGCCTACGCAGCGCGAACTGGCAAGTACACTTCACTATCAACTTGGGGCAAGGACAAGGATGGCAACCTCGTCGGCACGCTCGAAATGCCGATGGCGGTGGGAATCGTCGGCGGTGCGACCAAGGTGCATCCCGCCGCGCAAGCCGCCGTCAAGTTGATGGGAGTCAAAACCGCGAGTGAACTCGCAGAGATCATCGTTTCAGTGGGACTTGCCCAAAACATGGCGGCACTGCGCGCCCTCGCCACGGAGGGCATCCAGCGCGGACACATGTCACTGCATGCGAGGCAGGTTGCCATCGCGGCAGGAGCCGAAGGCGAAATGATCGAAAAAGTCGCCATGCAGATGGTCGCAGAGAAGGTCGTGCGCATCGACCGCGCGGAAGAAATCCTAAAAGCGATGAAATAAACGCGGATGAACAATTCGGCTGAATCAAAATTGTTCGGCTTGCCTCGCCCGCTCGCGGGCGCGTTGATCGGCGTGTTGATATTTTTAGTCATCCTTCTGCCGCTCAAATACCTCGATTACAACTCGCTTCTCCTGTATATGTTGGCTTTGGATTTGGAACTGCTGGGTAGAATGACGATTCTGATGCTTGGTACGGCGGTAAAAATTAACCTGCCCCAAAATCTGTCGAATTTTTTGAGTGTCACAATCTCAGCCATCCCCGCAGGGATGCTGGGAATGCTTATCGCCACATCCAGGACAAGAGGCGTCGTTCTTGCAGTTCTATACCTTTTGACGATTCTGGCGTGCGGAACTCTAATGACGTTGGCGGGAGTTTAGCGTGGACGATTTTCTCCTCTGGCAAATCCGCCACTTTGTCTATAACCATTTCGTAGACACAACTCATCCACCCAACGTGGAAGTTACCGCCGCACACTTTAACATTTCAACCGAAGAAGCGGGCGAATACTACAAGGAACTTAACGACCGTCACGCCTTCTTTCTTGAGCCAAATACTTTGAATGTTCGCATGGCTTGGCCCTTCTCGGCAATTCCGACGGATTTCAAAGTCCACGCGGACGGCAAGACATACTTCGCCAACTGCGCCTGGGACATGCTCGGCATCCCTGTTGTGCTTCAAAAGGATGCTGTCATCGAAGCGGTTTGCACAAAAAGCAATGAGACAGTTCGATTGGAAGTCAAAAATGGCAACATTGCTCAAGCCGCCGTCCTCGGCGGCGGGGACGCCGCCTCAAGCGGACTATTAGTACACTTCCCCCTGCCCTTCGC
>DAOTZF010000365.1:0-9149 GCA_034434415.1 Anaerolineales bacterium
CCTCGTTCTTCAGGCGACGGAAGATTTGAATCCATTTCGGCGCGGAGTTCCCAGTAGGTGTCGAGCAGGTAAGACCGGGGAAAGAGGCGTGCCGAGTCGAAGGGCTGCAGGTCCATGTAGGCGAGGTCGAATTCGGGCATGCCGATGCCCACATCCTGCCAGTCGATCAATATGGCGGATTGCGAATCCAAATCCGAGGGAAGCGCGGCGTTGGCGGGAGTCGTGTCGCCATGGATGAGCGACAAGTGTTCATTTTTGTATTTTGCGCAACTCTGGCGCGCATAAGCGATAAGGTCATTCAGATGAGGAAGGTCGCCCCAAATCCCGGCGCGCTGGACGATGGCGACTTGTTCTGGGATCCTTTCGAAATCCAACATGCTTTCATGCCGCGGCGCGAGCCACGGATACTGTAGATCTTCAAATTTGCTCATATGAAGTCGAACATACGCGCGCATGACGGATTTGATTTCATCGCGCTTCCATTGGTAGGGATGAGAGGGGATTCGATGGGTGAGGGAGAGGTCCTCCATCACGATGATGTGAAACCCTGTGGCGGGGTCTGTGGTCAGGAAGTGAATCCCCGCTTTCGCGAAGGAAAGGAGAGGATGCAGAGTTTGATAAAAACACAGTTCCCGCCCCGCTTCGACCGGAGTGGTGGCTGGTCCATGCGGGTCGAGCGTTTTGACAATGACCGATTCGCGCGTCGAGCGGCCCCGCTGAATCAAGGTCGCACGATAGACGCGACTCCACCCGAGCGCGATCTTGATGAGTTCCACATGGCAGTCCTGAACGCTGGTCCCGAACGCTTCGCGGAACAGGTCAAGGTTGGGTTCGTAGTTTGGCACGGAGGGGATTTTTACCACAAGGGGCACAAAGTACACAAAGGGGTAAAGGAATCCGGTTTGTTTCCTTCGTGTACTTCGTGTTTAGACAGAGTTACGGAATTGCCACCGCGCCTTCGGGGAGGAAGGACCACACGGTCATGATGCCTGTGCCTTTCATGTAGACCCAGCCATCATAGGCGGATGGGTTGTAGGCGAAGTTTCCGCCCGGCGACATCAACGGGATGAACGGTAGGTTCTCTGCAAAGCGTTCCTGCAATTGCGTTGAGTATTCCTCCGTCCGGGTTGGATCGGTGTTGGATGTCAGTTGCCCAACGAGTTCATCAAGTGTCGGGTCGCAGATACCTGTGAGGTTGCCCCAGCCGATTGTGCCGAATTCGCAGTGGGTAAGAAATTTGATAAACCCGCGCTGGAATTGCGGACCCGACGACCACCCCCAGATTCCCATGTCGTAGTCGGGTTCAGCGACCGCAACGAAGTTGGGCCAGATCAACGCGACGGACGAGTCGATATCGAGACAATTCTGCGACGCGCCGATGCCGACATCTCCTAACATACCAGCGATTAATTCTGTAGCGCGTACTTCAATGGGGTTGTTCACATCGCACAGGATGCCGAAGTCTGTGTTCGCGCCGTTGAATTCGCGAATGCCATCGCCATCGGAGTCAACCAGACCCGCGGCTTCAAGTTCCGCGGCGGCGGCTGTGGGATCGTACACGTGCGGCACATTGATCGACCACGGAAGGTCCGGGTGATACCAGTTCAACGGCAGTTCGACACCTTGCGCGAGCAGGACGACATCTACAAGCGTTTTGGTGTCAATCGCTTTTGCAATGGCTTGCCGCACGGCGGGATCGTCGAACGGTTCACGCGAGCCGTTGGTGTAGAAAATATAATTAAAGAAATCGGAGCCTTTCGCAATTTCAAGATCGGCATTGCTTTCGAGTTCACCGACAACCGCCGGCGGCACGGATGAGAGCACTACATCCGCTTCACCGGTTTGCAGTTGGTTGAACTGCTGTGTGCGATCCTTGACGATCTTGGCGATGAGTTCCTTTACGCGCGGCTCGCCTCGGAAATAATCGGGATTCGCTTCGAACCGGTAAAACTGGCCGGGTTCGACCTCGGCAAGTTTATACGCGCCTGTGCCGATCATTCCCTGAAACTGGCTCAGTTCGCCGCTGACAGGAGTCTGTCCGTTCCAGATATGCTCGGGCAGGATGTACGAGCCAGCCAAACCTTCGTTAAGGAAAAACGGCTGTGGTTCCTTGAGTTTGATGGTTAAGCCGTAATCGCCATTCGGTTGCATACTCTCGATCGCGGCGAGGTTGTTTGCGCGGCCTGCGGCGATGAGGAAGTTGTAACTGAAGATCACATCTTCCACGTTGAAGTCTTCGCCGTCGTGCCACTTCACACCTTCGCGCAGGGTCACCGTCCACGTGAGGCCGTCCTCACTTGGCGTGGCAGATGTCGCCAGCGAAGGAATCGGTTCGAGGTCAGGTGTGCGGATGTACAGAGAGTCGTAGACCCATCCGACCATCCAGAAACCGATGAAGGTGTTGAAGTTGGCGGGTGTGATGGGTCCCTCATCATTATCGATCAACAGCGTGAGCGGTGCCGCGGGCGCTTCGGTCGGAGCCTCTGTTGGCTCTTCGGTTGCAACCGGAGCGGCAGTCTCGACCGGCGCGGCTGTCTCTAACGCGGCAGGTCCGCAAGCGGACAACAGAACCGCGATGCACAGCAGACTGACGATCAGCATCTTGAATTTGGCGTCCATGGTTCTCTCCTTTTTACATGATGTTCTTACCCGTTAATACGTCCATCATCCTGCAAATGGATTAATCAATGGCTGCTTTACGCGAATGACCAAAGTACCACCGCTGAGTTACAATATTGCGGGTTTTGGAGCAATCTCAGTTGAAGCCATCCACCGATTCTGAACTTGCGCAACAAGTTGCCGCACGCGACGAGCACGCCTTCCTCGCGCTCTACGATCGATTCGCCTCCCGCGTCTACGCGTTGACCATGCGCGTGCTGGGCGATGCGATGCTGGCGGAGGAAGCCACACAGGATACCTTCCTGAAGCTATGGAGCCGCGCGAGGCAGTTTATCCCGAGTCAGGGTGAACTTTCCTCATGGTTATTGACCATTGCCCATCACACCGCGCAGGATCGTTTACGCTTGGAAAGCCGCCGCCTGCCGGCCTCCAACGCGCGAGACCCCGAAGAAACGTGGCGGGTCGTCACTGATGAAGCCACCTCCGGTTCCGAAGCGCGCTGGCGAAGTTTGTATTTCGCCGTGCAATCCCTCCCGCTCGAACAACGCCAATTGATCGACCTCGCCTATTACAAAGGCATGAGCCAGAGCGAGATCGCCGAGGTCTTGAACCTGCCGCTTGGCACGGTCAAGACGCGCCTGCGCGCCGCGATGCAATCGCTGCGAAGGGAGTGGCTCGATGAAACGGAAAAGTAAATCTAACGTCATGAATTGCGGCGTACTTAAGTGTAGAGAGTCGTAACCCATGTTGCGAGAACACTGTAAACCATATCAGGAGAATCTTCCCGCATACAGCCTCAGCGCGCTGGATGCAGATGAACTTGTCGCGCTCGAAGTGCATCTTCAAACTTGTGAAGAGTGCAAAACAGAATTGGCGGACTATCAAACCATCGGAACAGGACTCCTGCACGCGCTCCCGCCTCAGATTCCCCCTGCACGCCTGCGGCGCACCCTGCCGGTTCGACTCGCCTCCGGTTCCAACCGGACCGTGAACCTGCCCCAACTCTTCAAGCGATTCCCACTCGGGCGATTCGTCAATGCCGCATTGATGTCGATTCTCGTGGTCTCGAATATTTTCGCAATACTTCAGATCCGTGAATTACGACAAGAACAAGCCGCACTGACAGAAAGATTATCCGCCGAACGGGCGGCAATCGGCATGTTGGCGTATCCGAACACACAAATCCACATGATCGTGCCGGACGTGCAAAACCTGACCGGCTCGGTTTTGGTGGATAAAGACAGACCGATGGCGGTGCTCCTCCTTTGGAACCTCCCCCGGCTGGATGCCACACAGAGTTATCAGATCTGGCTGGTCAATGCACGCGGGGATCGCATCAGCGCGGGGTTCATCCTGCCCGCAGACGGAGAGTTCACGACGGCGTTGGTCCAATCCGCTGTACCGTTGGGCGAATTCATCGCCATTGGAGTCACAGTCGAACCGGCGGGCGGAAGCGAGCAGCCTACCGGCGAGCGCCTGCTGGTGGTCGAGTTATGACGAGACAAAATCCGCGAACTCCCGAACGAAGCGCGGCTTGTTGAACTGCAGCGCGTTTTGAACGGCACGCGCGGGGGAAAATCCGTCGAAGGTTTTTTCGAATCGTTGGGTCGCTTCGATCAAACTTTCGACTGTTTGTTCTTCAAAAAACAGCCCTGTCACATTTTCGATCACCGTTTCTCTCGCGCCGCCTGAGCCGTAGGCAATGACGGGACATCCCGCCGCCTGTGCCTCGACGATGGCGATGCCGAAATCCTCCTCCGCCGCGCAGACGAAGGCGCGCGCGTTGCCGAGAAGTTCAGCCACTTTTTCATCGCTTTGAAACCCCGTAAATGAAATATTCGTTTCAGCGATCGACTTCAAGCGCGGCAGTTCGGGTCCATCGCCTACAATGAGGAGAGGGATATGCAATCGGTTGAATGCTTCCACGATCAAATCAACTCGTTTGTGTGGGACAAGTCGTGTGACTGTGATGAAATAATCTTCGCGTTGCGGGCTCGGACGAAACCGATCCACTTCCACGGGCGGATGGATGACGCGCGCCTCACGCCCGTAGGCGCGGCGAATCCGCTGGGAGACGGTTTGCGAATTGGTGGCAAACGCATGGACGCGTGACGCGGCTTTCTGATCCCATGCGCGGAAGAGGCGCATCATCCAGGTGAAAGCCGGGTTTTTCGTCCACCCCGAATCTGTCCATGCGTAGCGCATGGGTGTGTGCGTGTACGAGACATGACGTGCGCCGTTGTGATTGTTCGCGCCGTTCGCTACAGCGTAATTGAAAGAAACTACGATATCATAATGGTGAAGATTGATCCTCTCGATGGTTGTGGGCATCAACGGGAGAAGCAAACGATGATGTCGGTGAGCGAAGGGGAGCGAATCGAGCCATGAAGTCTTTATGGCTCGATTCGCGATCGGCGATTGGGCGAACACATTCTTATTGTAGATGAGTGTGATGATATCAGAGTGTGGGTACGCTTCCAGCGCGGCGAACAACACTTTTTCCCCGCCGCCGATGGATGGCAATGTATCGAGCACGAACGCGATGCGCGGCTCAGAGTTCATTCAGTGTGTTCCAGATTCGATCGGCTGTGGTTTGCCACGAAAATTTCGACGCGTGCGCCAGTCCTTTTTCAATGAGTGATGCGCGGAGGGGATTGTCGCTTAAACACAGTTGCATCGTGTTTGCGAGGGTATCAGGCTTTTCTAAACTGAAAATTAATCCTGCATCGCCGACCACTTCAGGCAACGCCCCACCATCCGAAACAATGACCGGCGTTCCGCACGCCATGGCTTCGAGCGCAGGCAAGCCGAATCCCTCGTCAAACGAAGGAAGAACGAACAGTTTGGAGTTGGCGTACAGACCCGGTAGATCTTCGTCTGGGACGTAATTGAAAAAGCGGATTCGTTCCTCGCCAAGGAATTTGACCGAACGAAACACTCTTCCAGATTCCCCCGCAATGACCAGCCACGTATCTTTGAAATCATCTTTGACCTGATGCCATGCGCGCATCAAAGCATGAAGATTCTTGCGTGGCTGGATCGAACCGACGAATAGAATATATTTCTTAGGGAATTCGATCACACATTGTTTTGCTTCAGGATGAAAAACCGATGTGTCTACTCCGTTGGGCGTGACGATGATGTTCTTGACCCCAAATCGTTCCCTCACCTTTTGCTTCACAAATTCAGACGGCGTGAAAATGACGCGAACACGTTTGGCAAGAATCGGCAAAAATAAACGATACCACGCCGAATAACTTCGTGCGAACCATTCGGGATGTTCGAGTGGACTCAGATCATGGATGGTTAGCGCCTGGTTCCGAACTGCAAGTGGTCCCGAATTGGCGGGCGACCACAAAACCGTATCCCGATTCAATGTTGCTGGCAGAACGAATTGCTCCCACAGGTGGCCTGCCAGTCCCTGCGATCGGGTTTCCTCAATACGATGATCGCCTTTGAAACAACGCAAGAGCTCTCGCCCGTATCTTTCATTCCCTGTAATGCGCCGCGAAAGGAACCGTCCGTTCACGAGGATGTTACGCGGCATAGAGGTGCGATTGTGTGAGGAAAATAAATTCAGGCATGGTAAGTCTAATTCGTAATTATAATAAGCCCTTCCGACAGGCTCCCTGTGAATATGGTTACGCTAACATCCCCGAACACCACGGCAGAAAAGATCGCCCGTTTCGCATTTTTTGCCACGCTTGTGCTCCTGCCGCTTCGCTTGCGGATGGTGTTGCTTTCACGACCGAACGGCTCGATTTACAGTGATTACACCGATCTACTCCTCTTCCTCCCTGACGTTACCACGCTTCTCACATTGATCGCCTGGGGATTTTCACGGCAATTCAAACTTCAACCCATCCGGCTTGGTCCAGCCATGATTTGGATTCCGCTGGCGGGATTGACCGCCTCTTCGTTGATTTCGGTTGCCTCCAGTGTGGACGGCGCTCTCTCTCTGTATCACTCCATTCGATTGTGTCTGCTGTTTTTGTTCTATCTCTACATTGTAAACGCGCAAGTTCCATTGCTTACGGTCAGTCTTGCAGTGGGATTGCAGGGGATATTACAAACCGTTGTTGCGATTCCACAATCCATTCTGCAACGTTCGGTGGGATTGCAATTGGTCGGCGAATATCCGCTTGACCCGGCCTGGTCGGGCGTGAGCATCGTTTCGGATGGGGCGGCCCGTTTCCTGCGCGCCTACGGGCTTTCGGATCATCCCAACATTTTGGGCGGATGCCTCGCCTTCAGTTTACTTGTCTTGTTAACCATTTATTTGCGAAGCGAGGGTAAAAATTCTCTAATTCTCGGAATGACTTTTGCTCTATTGAGTCTCGCGCTTCTCATGACCTTCTCTCGCTCCGCGTGGCTGGCTTTGTTCGCAGGATCGGTTTTCATTTTGCTGTTTGAAGCCAGGGCGCGAGGCTGGGCATTCCTCAAATCCGTTGGAGTGCTTTTCGCGTGCGCGGCGCTCGTTGTGCTTCCGTTCATTGTGATGAATTCAAGTTATTTTGGCGCGCGCTTGAACGCCGGAGGATCCTTTCAAGCGATTCGAGCCGAAGCGCAAGCCATGGATGAACGCGCCTACTTGAATCAGATCGCGAACCAGATCTTTACAAAATACCCTCTGACGGGAGTTGGCATGAGCGCTTCGCCGGTGGCCATGAAGAGGGAGTATGGCGAATTCCCAACGTATTACCAGCCGCCTCATTTCACTCTGCTGGCTGTCGCATTGGAGACAGGCATGTTCGGCGCGATCTTCTACTTCCTTTTGATGATTCTGCCCTGGGTGGCATTCTCGCGCCGCGCAGACTTACGGTCGAATCCGCGCGTGGTCGGCGCTATGGGGCTGCTCCTCGCAGTCACCGTCGTTGGCTTCTTCGATTATTACACATGGTTTTCCACGCCGGGCAGGTTGTGGCAATGGCTGGCATGGGGTTTGGTTGCTGTTTCCATGGAATTACCCTCTCCGTTTGGGAGAGGGCAGGGTGAGGGCGAATCATGACCTGGCTCGACACCCTCTTCATCCCCGTCACTGTGATTTATTTTCTTGTCGTCACAACTCTCTTCCTATACGGCTTGAATTATTTATACCTTTCCTATCACGCGTGGAAGCGACGCGACGCGCTTGAATCCAAACTGCCGACTCTAAAAATCGAGTCGTTGCCGCTCGTCACCGTTCAATTACCGATCTACAACGAGTTGTACGTGGCGGAACGGTTGATCGAAGCCGCCGCCGCGCTTGATTATCCGCGCGACCGGTTCGAGATTCAGGTGCTGGATGATTCCAGGGATGAAACAGTTTCACTCGTCGCGCGAACCGTGGATCGTATCAAAAGGCTGGGGGTTCAAATCCATCATCTGCACCGCAAGGAACGCCACGGGTACAAGGCAGGCGCACTGTCTGACGGATTGCAAACGGCGAAGGGCGAGTTCATCGCCATCTTCGATGCAGACTTTGTTCCCAATCCCGATTTTCTCAAACGCATCCTTCCGTATTTCGATCATGAGCGCGTCGCTTTTGTGCAAGCGCGTTGGGGGCATTTGAACGGAAGTTATTCCCTGCTCACGTTCCTGCAATCGCTTTCGCTCGATGCGCATTTTGCAGTGGAGCAACTGGCGCGCTCGCAACTCGGATTATGGTTCAACTTCAATGGAACGGCGGGCGTGTGGCGGAAAACGGCGATCATCGATTCGGGCGGATGGAAAGCCGAAACCCTCACCGAAGATCTCGACCTTTCCTATCGCGCGTATCTGCGCGGCTGGCGCGCTCGTTACGCGGGCGAGGTCGAAGTACCGTCTGAACTGCCGGTCAGTTTCACCGCGTTCCGCCGCCAGCAACATCGCTGGGCGCACGGAGGTTTCGATTGCGCGATCCGTTATATCCCACTCATTTGGAAATCCGATGCAAGCCTTGCGCGGAAGATTCAAGCGAGCCTGCATCTCACAGGGTATTTGATTCATTTGTTGTTATTCATGTGCGTGTTCTTATACCCGCTGGTTGTCGCGCTCTCTGAACGATACCCGGGCTTGATCAGTCTGTTCGGCATCGCGGTCATCTTCAACGTCACTGCGCTCGCGCCGATCGCGTTGGTGGCGGTCGCACAGAACTCGTTGCGTAAACGCTGGTTTGCCTTTCTGCCATACATGATTACGCTTGCCGCATTGGGTGCCGGCTTGATGCTGAATACCTTGCGCGCCGCATGGCAGGTGTGGGCTGGGCATCGGGGCGCGTTCGAGCGGACGCCGAAATACGGCATCACGGCACGCGCACAAACATGGACGTCGAACCGTTATTACGTGAAAGTCGACCTGCTCGTTGGCTTTGAGATCATCCTCGCACTGTTCAATTTGGGGACGGTCTGGCTGGCATGGCAAAATTCCAACTGGTTGATCATGCTCTACGCGGGGATCTTCGCAGCGGGATTATTCTTCAACTCCGGCCTGACGATCCTTCAAGCGGTTCAACGACGCTTCCCTCGCGCGGTGATGGTTGACTCAACCTAGGCAACTTTTCTCATGTCCTC
>DAOTZF010000366.1:0-1586 GCA_034434415.1 Anaerolineales bacterium
TCGCCGCCGCGCTGTGAGCGCGGGATGGTGGTGCGATACGGCTCAGATTTGATCGTGAGCCCGGCGTCTTTCATATCTGCCCACATATTCTTGCGCGCCTCGAATCGATCCTGACCTTGGTATGGTCCGCCATGTTCGTTGACTCGCGCCTCTTTATCGAGGACGGAAATCATGGGGATGTTATGCTTCTGCGCGATGGCATAGTCGTTCGCATCGTGCCCCGGCGTGATCTTGAGCGCGCCCGTGCCGAACTCCATGCTGACATATTCATCGGCGATGACGGGAATCTCACGGTTCAGAATTGGCACGATGGCTGTCCTGCCGATGAATTTTTTGTAGCGTTCGTCGTCGGGATGCACAGCCACGGCTGTATCGCCGAGGATCGTTTCCGGGCGAATTGTGGCGACGGGGATGAATTCTCCCTCACCCCTGCGCCCCTGCGAGGGTTTAATCATGTACTTGAAGTAATACAGCGTGACTTCCTCTTCCTCGTATTCCACTTCGAGGTCAGAGACGGCGGTCTTCAGCCCCGGCGACCAGTTGATAAGGCGCGGACCGCGGTAGATCAATCCCTTTTCGTAGAGGCGGACGAACGCCTCCCGCACCGCGCGGCTCAGCCCATCGTCGAGCGTGAAGCGTTCGCGGTCCCAGTCACAGGATGCGCCGAGGCGGCGAATCTGCGTCGTGATGATATCCCCGTATTTGCGTTTCCACTCCCACGTGCGTTTGAGGAATTCCTCACGTCCGAGTTCTTCGCGTGTCACTTCCTCCGTTTTCAACAGGTTTTGTTCGACCATGAGTTGCGTGGCAATGCCGGCGTGATCGGAGCCGGGCACCCAAAGCGTGGAATAGCCTTTCATGCGGTGATAGCGGATCATCAGGTCTTCGACGCTGACGAACATCGCGTGACCGAGGTGTAGTTCGCCCGTCACGTTCGGCGGAGGAATCGAAATGACGAACGGTTTGATCTTCGGGTCGAAGTCCGCTTTGTTCGGATCGTTGTGCGGTTTGAAGAACCCGCCCGCCTCCCACATCGCGTAGATGCGCGGCTCGGTCGATTTGAAATCGTAGGCTTTGGGTAGTTCTTTGGTCATTCTCGCTCCTTCGTCGTTAGGTATTCGATATTCGTTTCGCGATATTCGAAAGTCGAGTATCGAATATCGGGTTGTCGGTTCTTAAAACAAAAACACTCCGTCCAATAAGAGGACGAAGCGTTGGCTCCGCGGTACCACCTGCATTCGGTTGAAGGTTTGAAGGTTACAAGTTGCAGGTCTTTGCCTTCAACAGTCAACCTTCCAACTTTCAAACGCACTTTGATTGCTGTAACGGGCAATCCCGTGCTGGTCTAGTAATCGGTACTTCGTAAGCACCGATTTTCTTCAGCAGCTGAATCAGACGACTTCGGTGAAGATTGCCTGCGGGCGCTTCCACCAGGCACGCCCTTCTCTATCAGGTATTTTTCACATACTACTTCTGAATGGCTGGGATTATAAAGAGGGAGGCGAATAGAGTCAAGTTTTATTCTTTGATATAATGTCGATCATGCCCTGGTAGTTCAATGGATAGAACAAGGCACTCCTAAGGCT
>DAOTZF010000367.1:0-3104 GCA_034434415.1 Anaerolineales bacterium
TGAAGGATTGCGTCGGCATGTTTCGGTCCGATCCCAGGGATACGAAGTAATTCACGCCGCTCTGCCTGGTTTATCTCAATTGGCTTTTCTTTCAAGTTCATCTGCGCCCAGGCAAGCTTTGGGTCGGCGTGGAGGGGAAGGTTTTCATTTTGATTGAACGGCATATCTTCGAGATCAAATCCATAATCGCGTAGCAGGAACGAGGCTTGGTATAAACGGTGTTCGCGCAACGGGTCTACCGCGGCTTTGTTCTCGAGCGGCGTATCTCGGATGGGATGAAACGCAGAGAAATACGCGCGCGCAAGCCGAGCATTTTTCATCAGCCAGCTTGTCGTAGTCAATAATTCCAGATCGCTTTCATCCGCGCCACCTGCGACGAATTGCGTCACGGTCGATGGGTATTTGCCATTCCAAAATTTGTGGGCAGGCTGTGAACGACGAATCTCCTCCACCCACTTCAACGGACGAAGCAATTCTTCGATGAATATTTTGTGTGGCGCAAGTCTTGCCAATCGCACCGTGTTCGGCGCTTCGAGATTGACCGAGACTCGGTCGGCAAGTTGCATCATACGCTCGACCTGTCCCTTTTCAGCGCCGGGCATGATCTTGAGATGCATATACCCGCGAAAGCCAAGTTTTTTGCGAAGTATTTCAGCCGTATCGATGATTTTATTTTGTGTGTTTGCTCCACCTGCAGCGATGCCCGAACTAAGAAAAATCCCTTCTGCCATCTTTGCCTGATTCAACTTCATGAACAATTCGGCAAATTCCTGCGGCTTGAACGTGGCGCGGCGGAAGTCGCGTCCCGCGCGGAAGGGGCAGTAGTAACAGTCCCTTTCACAGGCGGAGGAGAGCAAAGTTTTTAGAAGGACAACCTTCTTTCCGTTCGGAAGTTGAGCCGGGTGGACGAACGCCGCGCGTTTCTCCCGTTCGGAAAAGCCAGGGTGAGCTTTCGGGGTGAAGCAGGAGGGTTTGGCAGAGTCGTGAACAGGCGTAGTCGAGGACCGAGATTCCTCCGCGTGTTCCAATTCCATCTGGTTGGAAAGGTCAATCAAAGTGTCCAGCGGGTTCATGGGACAATTATAGAACAGATATTCTAAAATTACAAGTGAGACCAGACAGGTTTTAAAAAACCTGTCTGGTCTTTTTGGTTGTTATAATCACACCATGCCCACGAAAAAATACTCACGTATCGGGATGATCGCCCGCTGGAAGCCTGTCCATGTAGGGCACGCGGCAATTCTTCGGGCGGTTTGCAATAATGGGGAGGAGGCGCTCATCGGTATCGGCAGTTCCAACCGCTACAACGCGCGCAACCCGTTCACACTCGATGAAACGCGTGACATGATTCAACTTGTCCTTGCCGGGTTTTCCAATTATCAAATTATTCCCGTCCCCGATCTCGATGACGGTCCGCGGTGGCGCGTGATGGTGAAGGATTTGTTCGGCGCGCTGGACGTGTTCGTGACGGAGAATCCCTACGTGACGAATCTCCTCAAGGACGACTACCGCGTCATCCGCCCTCTCGAGTTGATTCTGCCTCAGGAGCGCGTACCAGCCGACGGGTCCGGAGTGAGGCGTTTGATGGCGCGCGACGAAGACTGGGAATCGTTTGTCCCAAAAGAAGTGGCGGAGTATATTAAGTCCAATCGACTGGATGTTCGCTTTCGTGAAGAGTTCGGGTTGCAGACACTTGCAATGGAAACCATCATTCAATAGGAGAATCGTATGTATTCATGGGATGAAGATACTTCGAAATGGTACGGTGACGCGAAATACGCATACAGCCCTACCGCAGCGCCGGCGCGCGCGGCTTCCGCGGCTAGAGCCGCGGCATCGGGACCACGCACTTACGAAAAGAAAGCCGGCCCGAATGAAAAGATTATTGACCCAAAACAGCATATTTCGACTGATTCTAAAAACCCGATCATTGTCGCCATTGATGTGACAGGCTCGATGGCATCGTGGCCCTTTGAGATCTTCGACCGCCTGCCGTTGATGTACAACACGCTTTCGCAATATCGTCCCGATGTGGCAATCTCGTTTGCGGCGATCGGAGATGCCAAAGTGGACCGCTGGCCCCTGCAAGTGACCCCTTTCGCAAGCGGATTCGATTTGGAGCAATTGCTTGGCTCACTCTATGGCGAGGGCGGCGGAGGGGACGCGCCTGAATCGTACGGACTGTTTGCACGCTGGGTCAACACGCACGTGACAATTCCATCCACTGGTGATGTGCCGTTCCTGATTGTGTTCGGCGACATCAACATGCACGCCACGATGGACAGCAAGCAAGTGAGTCACTATCTCGGCGACACCGTGTGGGGCAATCTCGATTCGATAGAGGAATGGCAAAAGGTGACTCAAAAGTGGAACACGTGGTTCCTGCGCCGGCCCGGCGGCAAGCGCGGCGACGTAGTGGACAAACAATGGGGCAATGCGATCGGCGAGCAGAAGATCTTCCACATTGAGGATGAACAACGCGCCGTGGACTATGCCATGGGCTTGATCGCGCGCTCGTGGGGTTACTTCGGCGATTTCCAAAACAACATGCGCGCGCGTCAGGATGAATCAAAGGTGAAACAGGTGAGCAAGCCTATCGAGATGATCTGCCCGCGCTGCGGCGCGCCGATCCCCGTGGATGCGGATGGGATGTTCAAGTGCAAATTCTGCGGGACGACGTTGAAGTTGTAAATTTCATAGCTGGTCGAGTAGCCCCGTGCTTGGCGGGGCGTATCGAGACCACAACCCACATGAAATAGCTTGTTTGAATTATTACTGGTGGTCTCGATACGGGCTTCCCCCTACTCGACCACCGAGGTTTTCATGAATCTCTCCGTCATCGTCACCACACCTCCCTACGCGGACTTCCTCGCCGAGGTCGCCTCGCATCCCATCGTGAGTGGATTCCGACTCAACACGGTCATGCCGTTGCGTGAGTCGTACCGCGAGGTGTTACAACGACTCGACAAATTCAAACAGCCCGTGTGGGTGGATTTGAAGGGACGGCAACTACGCGTGGTCGGTGCGGCGATACCGCCGTACACGGAGGTAAAACTCTCGCATCGAATCAAGGTCGAAACGCCGGTGGACGCGTATTTTTCGGA
>DAOTZF010000368.1:0-6565 GCA_034434415.1 Anaerolineales bacterium
CGATTTTGATGGTTCGCAGTGCAATTTCCCACTACGAAGGCGCTGATTGTAGCATATTTTAATTATCGATTCAACTCCCCGTGGAAGCTTCCGGGCGATTCATTATTGGTGGCAGGTAGGGATCTTGGAGAAGGGACTTTGAAAACAGTGACAGCGACGCTGTCTCTTTAATGTTGTAAGTAGGAGAGCTGTCATCACCCCAAACGCCCCGCACGCAAAATTGACCTCATCATTCGTCAGCCACTTCCCTCCGCGTGCGCGTGACTTCCACAACTTCCCACGTCTGCCCTCCATCCGTTGAGCTTTCTTCGAACACATCATACGCTGCGAAGGTCAGGTTATGAACTTTCAATCGGCGCAGGTTATTCGGGTCGCCGCCGAGGCGATCCATGATGATTTCGTCGCCGACTTCGCGCCAACGGTAATGGGCAACGCGTCCCGTGTTGAGGCTGAAAGTTTCCTCCCATGCGTTGCCCTCGGGGTTGAGATACCCAAAAGCAATGAAGGCAAACTGTCCCTCCGCCGCGTGAAAACGCTGGAGGATGACACAGCCGTCGGGTTCCCAATCCACTTGCAGGGTGCCAACGAGTATTTCACCCTCCGGTGTGACAGTGTATTCCTTCCACGTGCCGACGAATCGTTTGGCAAGATCATAAAGCGGTCCTGAGCAAGTCATATTGTGCTTCCTGAACAAAACTCCCGAAGGTTCCTTAGCAAGACCATGTTGTGCCAGACTAACCTTCGGGGCGGTGTGTAACAGAACGATGCTTTACAACGACAACCCAATTATAATTCCGATCATTGCCCCCAACGCCCCACACGCAAAATTGACCCAATCATTCGTCAGCCACTTCCAGCCGCGCAGGTGAACCGTCCGCGCGCCACAGGTGTGGAGGGGATGCTTCTCGGTTTCCTTGTTATCTTTCGGGCAAAAGTACATGGCTTGCACGGTCGCGCCGAGGAACGAGTCAAAGAGCGAGCCAGCCAAACCAGCAAAAGCGACCGGTAAAAAAAGTGACCAGTTAGCAGTGAAGAGTGCGGCGAGAACGGCGATCAGCGCGGAGCCGGTCAACGAGGCGAGCGTGCCGACGAGGGAGACTCCGCCCGAGGTCCCTTTTTCGACGCGCTTGCGCAGGTCCGTGATCATGCGAGGCGGAGTAGGGTTCAAGACTCCCAACTCGGTTGCCCACGTGTCCGCGTTGACCGCTGCAAGCGACGCGGCAAATCCAACCCAGCCGATGCTTGATTCGGGATAAAAATAATGAAAGACCACAAACGCCGCCGCGAGCCCGCCGTTGCCGAACACCTGACCCGCGTCGCGCTTATCGCCTTTGGAATACTTTTCGTTCAATCCCTGTTTGCGTTTTTTGAATGCGCGGCTCAACGTGGTGGATGTGAAAAAGAACGTCAGCAATATCACCGCCCATGGAATCCCGCCCAACCCGAAGATGACCGTGCCTAAAAATATCGCCGCCAACGCGCCGCTCTTGCTCAGGCTGTGCGCGCGATACGCGAGCGATGCGATTACAAGTGCAAGAAGAAAACCATAAAGCAACAACATTTATATTGGCGTCGTAACAAGGAAGAGCGCTGCCATGAGAAACAACAACGCGCTTACCGCGCTTGATATCCACAGGATCACTGCGAGCGGACGCGTTTTGTCCCAGCGATAGTAATACAACCCAGTCACGAGTCCGCTGATGAACAACAGCATGCTGAGCAATGGCAATAGGATGAGACGACTTGAGGGAGTTGGGTCATTCGGCGCGCCGAACGCATCGAACCCAAAGGGAATTTGATTCAACGTGGGAATCAATACTCCCACCCACACGATCAACCCGACGTTGAGGGCAAGTCCGCTCATCCACAAGAATCGCGCGAGGGAATTTTGCCACGCCTGTGTGACGATGAATGACGGATACACCGACACAGGCTCGGCGGGCGACAGGCTTCCCATTTCGGTGGCGCGCGCAAATGTGCGGACGAGTGACGCCGCGTCTCTGGGCGATATGGCGAACACGCGTTTTGACGTTGCTACGAGAATCAAGTTTTTTGCATCCGATGCGATGAATTCGACGAGTCCCACATCGGGATGGCGGCGCGTGCCTAGCACCGCGCCGGGCAGGCGAAAGCGCGGCAACGAAAGCGGATTTGATAGATCGGACGCGGGTCGAACCCACTCGATATCCGTAAGCGGAATATCTTCCACGCGCAAACCCCACAACATGGCGAGGCTGTCGCGGTCAATGTAATAGTCTGCGCGAAGCAACGCGTAGGCGCGATAACCGAAAAACGGAATTGGCACGAAGGCGATCAAGCCAATCAGAAGGAAGTTTACGAATGTCGGACCCACCGATGCACGCGTGAGATTCCAAAACCCCCACGTGGATGTGCCAGCCAGCAAGAGGACGATGACTCCGTGAACGAGGAGCCCGAATCTTTTGGAGGGAGGGAAATGCCCGACTTTTGAAGTGTTCATAAGTTTTTTGTAGGGGCGAGACATGTCTCGCCCCTACAAATTATTTCAAAATTGATTTTATCTTATCAACAATTTCATTAATCTTTACGAGCCGAATTTCTTTTTCCTTCCGTGGTTTCAATTCTACCATCCCCTCTTTCAATCCCTTTTCGCCAACTGTCACACGGACGGGACAGCCGATGAGGTCCGCGTCGTTGAATTTGACGCCTGCGCGTTCGTCGCGATCATCGAACAGAACTGAAATGCCTGCGTTCTGAAATTCTTTGTAAATTTCTTCTGCCTTAGCGCGCGTATCCATCTCCACGCCGGGCACGTGCATGAGATACACGTCAAAGGGAGCGGCGGGATGAGGGATGGTCAATCCCTTTTCATCGTGATGAGTCTCTGCAAGGGCAAGCAATATGTTTTCAAAATTATGCTCATTACCGTTTGACAACACAATTGCCGACAAAACCGCCAGCGAACTTCCACACCCAACACACGGATCACCTGCTTTTGCTTGAATCAAATCTGCAACAATTTCTGCTGAATAGTCACGTCCATAATTTGTGTTTTTGAGATGATACCCTGCCTCATTCGCGCCAGCGACGAGATTCGTTGACTGGGGAATCGCATCATCCACAACGATCAACGCGTCTTTCAACCCAACAGCTGACGCGTATCCCGCGACCGCGCCTGCGCTTGCCATCTCCTCTCCCGTCGCCGTACGGATGTCTCCCACCTGCGATTTGAGTTTTGCTTCGCTGACTTGCATGTCGCCGCGCACGACGACGAAGACGAACTTCCCGTCATTGACGCGGGTGTACATCAGTGCTTTGGCGGTTTGTTCTTTTGGAATACCGAGAAAATTTGCAAGCAATTCGATCGTATTGCAATCAGGCGTTGGGATTTTTTCAAGGGGTAGAGGTGGACCGTGCACCGCCCCTGCAGGTTTGACGAAGCGTGCGAGTTCGAGTTTTTCGGTATATTTGCAAGATGAACAATGTGCAACTTCCACATCACCTGTTGCATTCGAGAAATATGTTTCGTTCGCGCTGCTCATCCTGGGTATTAACTTCAGCACATCGTTGACATCGCTGCGTAAATGTTCGATCGCGTATTCGCCCAATTTCGTCAGCGTATTCTCGCGTGTCAAATATCCTGCGCGGACGAGAAAGGCGAATCCCGCCGTCCGCGCGTTGTTCGGCGCTTCGCGTTGCGTTTGGATTTGCAGATCGCGGTATTTCATGGATACAAATTCCCCTCTCCTATCAGGAGAGGGGTTAGGGGTGAGGTCAACCGTCTTTTGTCTTTTTCTTTCGCGAAATCTTAAGCGTCGGTTCGGGCTCAGGGAGGACGATTTCTGTCGCTGCGATGGATTCGGCTTGGGCGGCTTCGGAAGGTGTCGTTTCGGGAGCAGGCTCAAGGTCGAGTTCGACCGTTTCTTCCATGCGGATCTGTCCGCGCAGGAACGCGCCTTCTTCCGTAACGAACGCGGTCGTAACGACATCGCCCCACACGCGACCCGAGCCGCGAATTTCCAGTTTTTGCGTGGTGATGTTGCCGCGCACTGCACCAGCAACGATGACCGTGTTCGCGCGCACATTCTGGCAGGTGACGCGCCCTGTCTCGCCAACAACCAACATGCCGCGCAGCGCGATCTCACCTTCGAACGCGCCTTCGATGCGCACACCGCCCGACCCGTTGATCGAGCCGTGCCAGATCACGCCCGAACCAAGCACGGAGGTGATCCGCTCGACGGCTTGGACAGGTGGCTGCGTTTCAGTGGGTGCTGTGTTGCGTTTGAACATGATTCAATTTTACCGTTAAAACAAAAAGGGGCGGACACATCGATCCGCCCCTGCAATGGGTCACTCGCTTTTCTCTTCTTTCCCCATCATCTGTACGCCCATGATATTGAACCCAGAATCAACATACAGCACTTCGCCTGTGATGCGCGCCGAGAGATCAGACGCAAGGAACACAGCCGCGTTGCCCACATCTTCGATGGTCACATTCTCGCGCATAGGCGAGATGTCGGCAAAGTGCTTGTACATGTCGCGGAAGCCTGCCACACCCGCAGCGGCAAGCGTGCGGATCGCGCCTGCCGAGATCGCGTTGACGCGAATTTTCTGCGACCCCAGATCATACGCCAGATACCGCGTCGACGATTCCAACGCGGCTTTTGCAACTCCCATCACGTTGTAGTGGGGGGCAACCTTCACCGCACCTGAACCGTACGTGAGGCACATCACCGACGCGCCAGGGTTCAAAATCGGCAAAAAAGCATTCGTCAACGCGACGAACGAGAACACGGAAATGTCCAGCGCGTTCTTGAACCCTTCGCGCGATGTTTTATGATACGGCTTGCTCAATTCGTCCCGCCCCGCAAATGCGATCGAATGTACCAAGACATCGATCTTTCCAAAATGCTTGGCGGCTTTCTCAGCCACCACTGCGATCTGGTCGTCTTTGGTCACGTCACATTCTTCGAGCCATTTGCACCCGACCTGTTCCGCCAATGGTTTCACGCGCCGTTCGAGCATCTCGCCCGCGTAACTGATTCCGATGTTCGCGCCCTCGCGATGAAACGCCTGCGTGATTCCCCATGCGATGGATTTATCGTTCGCCAGCCCAAACACCAATGCGTTCTTGCCTTCGAGTAATCCCATGTTATCTCCTTGTGTCATTGCGAGGGTTGAGACGCGTTAGCGTCGAAATCCTGAAGCAATCTCCTCGTTTGATAATTTCCAATCCTTCACCTTGAATCTCCACAGCTTCGAGAGCCACGGCTCTGGCGTATTATTTAAACCCACACGCGGACTTTTCGTCACGAGCGAATTCGGGACTTGCACACCCGCTTCGATTCTCAACGGGGAGGCTGATTCCGTCAAGTCAACCGTGTTCAACGCTTTATCAATTCCCATTGCCTGCGTCAACTTACCGGGACCGAACGTGTCGCGCCCGCCTCGTCTCTTCTGCATGATCTCGACTCCCTCAGTTGGCTGAATTGCGCGGATCAACACCGCCGCGGGGAATCCTTCGCGCTCGGTGACCGCGTTCAGCATCCAATGATGGCCATATGTGAAATAAACGTACGCATGACCCGCCTCTCCGTACATCGGCGCAGTGCGTGGAGTAAGTCCCGCCTTGGCATGACATGCCAAATCCTTCTCGCTGATGTATGCTTCGGTTTCTACGATTAACCCAACCAGTTTTTTGCCATTGAGAATCCGCACCAGCCGAGCGCCAATGAGTTCGCGCGCGACGGTCAAGGTAGGGCGGTTATAAAATGAGCGGGGTAGGATTTTCATTCTTTGAAAGTTGTAAAGTCGACAAGTTGAAAACTGCCAACTGTAACCATTACTTGAATCGCGAGTCTCTCTTCAATATCAACCGCAATCCCTCCGTCAAACTGATCGAAGGGCGGTAATTCAATTTCTGGGCAGCGAGTGTGATGTCGGCTCTCATGCGCGAGACGCCGCCTGAGGTCTGAGAGTTGTAAACCACCTCGGCTTTGTTCCCTGTCGCATCGAGCACGTACTTGATGAGATCTTTGATGCTGGTATCTATGCCTGAACCGACATTGATGACCAGCCCATTGATGTTCGGCGCGGTCGCGGCGGCGACCAACGCGCTGACCACATCGTCTACATAAACGTAATCGCGGGTCTGCGAGCCGTCGCCGTGCGCGACCAACGTCCCGCCGCGCAAGGCTTGCCGAAGGTAATGCGGCACAACGGGCGGATGCGACGCAGGCAAATGTTGACCGGGTCCGTACGCGTTGAAGATTCGCAGGCTGACGGTCTCGATTCCCCACAACCCGCCGATCGTGCGGACGTAGTATTCTGCCGCGAGTTTGGAAACCGCATACGGTGAGCGCGGGTTCGGTGTGATGGACTCTGTCAGCGTTTGCTCGCCCAAATCGCCGTACACAGCCCCACTCGACGCGAGAACGACGCGGCGCACGCCGACATCCCGCATGGCTTCCATCAGCGCAACCGTCCCTCCGACGTTGACGTTGTTGTAATCCCGCGGATACAAAACAGACTCGGGCACCGAGACGCGCGCCGCGAGATGATAGACAACATCCACCTCTTGAAGCAG
>DAOTZF010000369.1:0-3500 GCA_034434415.1 Anaerolineales bacterium
GCGGCGTAACGTGGTCTACGGCGCGGAACGATTTCGCCGTGTATTGGGAAAATGACGCGGCGGCTTTGATCGCCGAGTTGAAATCCGCTGACCGCGTGATCGGCTTCAACATCCTCAATTTCGATTACGAAATGCTAAAGCCGTACGCGCCGAACGAGAACCTGCGCTCCATTCGCTCGACGGACATGTTGCAGGATATTTACCGCACGCTCGGTTTTCGCCTGAGTTTGGATTCGCTGGCGAAGGCAACGCTTGGCATAACAAAAACCGCCGATGGGCTGCAATCCGTGCGATGGTTTCGGGAAGGCGAATTGGACAAGGTCGCGGAATACTGCAAAGCAGACGTGGACATCACCCGCCGCGTGTATGAATTTGGCCGCGACAACGGATTTGTGCAGTATTATTCGAAGATGGGAAGCAAGTTGAAGGTGGCAGTGAGTTGGAAATGACGCATCGCGTCATTGCGAGGAGGGTCGAAGACCCGACGAAGCAATCCCCTCGCAGTGTTCGATAATGCTCCGTGGTTATCACCCCTCGCAATGATGAAAAGGAAAAGGAGAAAAAAATGGAAAAGATAAAAGTCAACGAAATTGAACTCGCGTACGAACGCCGCGGTACAGGGACTCCGCTTGTGCTTTTGCACGGATATCCCCTCGATCACCACATGTGGGATTCCATCGCGCCGCATCTCGAAGGGACGTTCGACCTCATCCTGCCCGACCTGCGCGGGTTCGGTCGATCCACAACCGTGGATTCGCAATACACTCTCGACGATATGGCGTCCGATATTGCAGGTTTGCTCGACCGGCTCGCCCTTGAGAAAGCCGCGATTGCAGGTCATTCCATGGGCGGGTATGTTGCGTTGGCATTCGCAAAACTTTACCCAGATCGAGTAAGCGGGCTTGGGCTCGTTTCGACGCAAACGCTCGCCGACCCGCCGGACCGCAAGGAAGGTCGTTACAAAACGGCGGCGGAGGTGGCTGAAAAAGGCATCGGCGGCGTGGTAGAAACGATGGCATCGAAATTCGCGACCGATGAAAAACTACAAAACGCTGCCCGCGAGATCATGCAACGACAACAGCCTGCTGCTTTCATCGGCGCGCTCAAGGGTATGGCGGAACGCATGGATACCTCGTCTGTGCTCATCGCGGTCAAAGCGCCGGTGGTCATCGTCCATGGCGACGCGGATGGGTTGGTCCCCGTCGACCGGGCACGTGAAATGAAGAATGCTGTCTCCAAGGCTCACTATGTGGAATTGCAGGGAGTGGGTCACCTGCCGATGATGGAAGCGGTGAAAGAAACCGCCGAGGCGTTGAAACATCTGGCATAAAAACATATCCCCGGCTAAAAATGCCGGGGATGTTGAATCAGACGTCAATCGTGGAGAGAAGCGTTTTACGTAGTCGCAACCTGCGGCGACTGCCCCATCGAGGTATGTCCCTGTGAGCCATTCCGCTTTACCAGGCGGTTGATATGTGCCACCAGCACGCGGCTGGGTGTGGGCTTGGTGAGGTAGTCGTCCGCTCCGGCATCCAGCACGCTGGCGATCATCGAAGGATCGTTGAGCGCGGAAAGGATGATGATCGGCACCTGGCTAAAGGCGCGCACTGCTCTGCAAACTTCCCATCCATCTACATCGGGCATCATCAGGTCCAGCACGACCAGATCAGGCGGGTTTTCGCGAATCATGTTCAAACCGTCGCCGCTGTTGTTGGTTGCAGCAACCTCGAAGCCCTGCGATTTCAACAGGAGGGAAAGCAGGTCGGTGACAGCGGCATCGTCGTCGATCACAAGAATTTTCGTTGTCATAAGGTTTTCCAGATGCCCCCATTATATCGAAGAATGGGTGGAATCCGACTTTGCAATGGCTTATCAGTTGAAAAGGTGGCAAAACGCACCTCGATCAGTTACGTTCGTCGGTTGCCTTCATGGTACACTTCGGGCGATTTAAGAAATTTTTAGACGGAGGTTTCAATGAAGACCTGGGTATATCTGTTCGATGAAGTAGGAAAAGCCGAAAAATATGCGGGCTCGTGGGAAGATGTGCGCGCCCTGCTGGGCGGAAAAGGCGCGGGATTATTCGACATGACGCGCGCCGGGGTGCCGGTTCCGCCGGGATTCACGATCACGACCGAAGCCTGTAACTGGTTCCGCAAAACCGGCAATTTTCCGCCGGGGATGTGGAAACAGATACTCGCCGCGATGAAAGTGACCGAGAAACGGGCGGGCAAAAAGTTCGGCGACCCGAAAAATCCATTACTGGTTTCGTGCCGCTCCGGCGCAAAATTCTCGATGCCGGGCATGATGAACACGATCCTCAATATTGGCTTGAACGACGAAGTTGTGGAGGGCATGGTCAAACTCACGAACAACCCGCGCTTCGCGTGGGATTCGTACCGCCGCCTGATCGAAATGTTCGGCGCGACCGTGTTCAACCTCGATGACGAACATTTCGAGCATCCGCTGGCAGAGCACAAAGCCAGAAAGGGCTACAAATCTGATACCGAAATGACCGCCGAGGATTGGAAGGAACTGGTCTCGGTCTTCAAGGTCGTTTTCAAGAAGCAGGTTGGTTTCGATTTTCCGCAGGATGTGTACAAGCAGTTGGAATTCGCCACAAAAGCCGTCTTCGAATCGTGGATGGGCAAGCGCGCCATCGACTATCGACGCGCCACGAACATCCCAGACGATCTCGGCACGGCGGTCAACATCGTGACGATGGTCTTTGGCAACATGGGCGATGATTCAGGAACCGGCGTGGCATTCACGCGCAACCCGTCCACCGGCGAGAAGAAGATGATGGGCGAATACCTGCTCAACGCGCAGGGCGAGGATGTGGTGGCGGGTATCCGCAACGCCGACCCGATCGAGCATTTAAAAGACCAGATGCCGAAAGCCTACAAGCAATTCATGGACATCACTGCGCGGCTTGAAAAGCATTACAAGGACATGCAGGATGTCGAGTTCACCATCGAGCGCGGCAGGCTTTGGATGTTACAAACGCGCAACGGCAAGCGGACGGCAAAATCCGCGGTGAAGATCGCGGTGGATATGGCGAAGGAAGGCTTGATCACCAAAGAGCAGGCGGTTCAACGCGTCACACCGGAAAACGTAGATTCTTTACTTCATCCGCAGTTCGATCATGATGCGATGGAGGGCGCTGAGAAGAACGGCAAATTCTTTGCCAAAGGCGTGAACGCCTCCCCCGGCGCGGCAGTGGGGCAAGTCTATTTCGATGCGGACACTGCGGAGAAAATGGCGAAGGATGAAAAGCGCGACACGATCATGGTACGTCCGTTCACTAAGCCAGACGACGTTCATGGCATGATCGCATCCAAAGGTGTTCTCACTAGCGAGGGTGGAGCGACGTCACATGCGGCGGTCGTTGCGCGGCAGTTCGGAATTCCGTGCGTGGTCGGCGCATCGGCGATCAAGATCGATCTCGATAAGCGTCAAATGACCGTCGGTGACATTGTGGTCAAAGAAGGCGATTGGATCTC
>DAOTZF010000370.1:0-4554 GCA_034434415.1 Anaerolineales bacterium
ATCACCGGCATTCCGCTCGTTGCAGAATACGATAAAAAGGTGCTGATCAACCAGGCGATGAGCGCGGACGAAGCGTACTTTCAAACCTTTTATCATGATTTGGCATCGCAACGTTTCTCGCTCATCATCACCAACCCGCTGCATGAACGAATCCAAACCGAGGAGGATAACTTCGGCGAGGAGAACAACGCGTGGGTGGAGTGGGTATCCACTCCTGTGTTATGTTTTTACGAGGAGTTGGATACGTTGAAAAAAGTAAGGGTTCAGCTCCTTGTGCCGAAGCAGGATATTTCGGCGTGCGCGCAATATTTGGATAACTGACGATGTCCATCCCGTTCAATAAGCCCACACATATCGGGACTGAACTCGAATACATTGAGCGGGCGATCCAGTCTGCGCACCTTTCGGGTGATGGTGGATTCACCAAACGTTCTCACTCGTTCCTCGAAGACGCGCTTGGCGTGCCAAAAGCGTTGTTGACCACCTCCGGCACCCACGCATTGGAGATGTCCGCGCTGTTGTTGGATTTAAAGGCTGGGGATGAGGTGATCGTCCCGTCATTCACCTTCGTTTCGACGATCAACGCCTTTGTCCTGCGCGGGGCGAAACCGGTCTTTGCCGATGTGCGGCCTGATACGCTCAACCTCGACGAATCCAAACTGGAAGCTCTCATCACCCCGCGGACGCGCGCCATCGTCGTCGTGCACTATGCCGGGGTCGGCTGTGAAATGGACGCGATCATGGAGATCGCGAATCGACATGGACTCCCTGTTGTTGAAGACAACGCGCATGGGTTGTTCGGTATGTACAAGAGTAAAATGCTCGGCACGTTTGGTGTTATGGCAACCCAATCCTTTCACGATACGAAGAACTTCACGTCCGGCGAAGGAGGTGCGCTCCTCATCAACGACGAGCAATATTTCGAGGATGCAGAGATCATGCGCGAAAAAGGGACGAACCGTAGTCGGTTCTTTCGCGGGCAGGTGGACAAATACACGTGGGTGAACGTCGGTTCGAGTTATTTACCATCCGAAATTCTCGCCGCGCATTTATTCGCACAACTCGAAAAACGCGAGGAGATTCAATTTGCCCGTAAGAAGATTTGGGAGACTTACTACAAGGAACTCGGCGATTGGGCGGAGGAGAACCACGTGCAAATGCCGTTCGTCCCCGCGCATTGCGAACAGACGTATCACATGTTCTACATGCTCTTCCCCAGTTTAGAAGCGCGGACGAGAGCCATCGCTCACTTGAAAGAACGTGGCATCACGGCGGTGTTCCATTACCTGCCATTGCATCTCTCGCCGATGGGTGAGAAGTACGGCGGCAAGGCAGGCGATTGCCCGGTGACCGAGCGTATCACCGATCAATTGTTGCGCCTTCCGTTTTACACCAACATGACCGATGAGGAGCAAAGGACCGTCATTGCCGCGTTGAAGGAATTTTCCGTTTGAGTTTTTCACGGTGGTTGAGTAGACCTGAGCGTTCTTTGCGAAGGTCGTATCGAAACCACCAGTAAGCAGAGCAACTCTTGTTACAAATTTACTTTTTAAGACCGGTTGGTTTCGACTGCTTGCGCTCAACCAACAGAGTACCATTGGAAGAAAGTTTTTGAATTCATTGAACTTGCCCTACCTCCTCCCCCGCATGTTTCGCCGCTTTGTGCCGCACTCTGTGATGCGGTTCATGCTGTTGCGCGGCATCATGCGCCCCGGCTACGAGACGCGCAACCCCGCCGGCGCGGTCAAACGCTACGTGGATGTGATTACCTCTCGCGGGCTTTCACTCAAGGGCAAGCGCGTCCTGCTCTTCGGCTACGGCGGACGGTTCGATATCGGCTTCGGTTTGTTGAAGGAAGGCGCGGCGCACATCATCCTATCGGATAAATTCGCCGAGCCCGATGAACCGCACAACCGCAAAATGTTCGGCGTGGAGGATAAGTACTTTTTCGCGGATTCGGGCGGCTTGCGTCCGCGCCCCGAGTGGATGACGATCAGCCAGGACGATATCCGCGAGGTGCAGCTCGAGCCGGTGGACTTCATCCTGAGCAACTCGGTCTACGAGCATCTCGACGATGTGGAGGGCATCACCCGCGCGCTCGCCGCGCTCACCAAACCGGACGGGGCGAACATCCATTTTGTGGACTTGCGCGATCACTTTTTCAAGTATCCCTTTGAAATGTTGAAGTTCTCCGAGACTACGTGGAAGCGCTGGCTAAACCCGCCCAGCAACCACAACCGCTATCGGCTTTGGGATTACCGCCGAGCGTTTTCGGCTTGGTACGAAAACGTGGATATCGAGATTCTCTTCCGTGAGGAGGAGACTTTCCGCAAGTTGATGCCGCAGATTCAACCCGAGTTCATCAGCGGGAATATCCTTGAGGATGCCGCCACGAAGATTCAGGTGGTGGCAACCAAGCCATCCACCGCCGCTCAATGAACATTCGTGGAGATTAGCAGAAAGTAATTCATGAACTTCATTGTCTCCCCTCCCCGCCCCACCTTCTGGCGGACGATTCTCGCGGTCACCGCGCTGTTCTCACTTTTTTCTATCCTTGACCTGTTCACCTCCGCGCAGAAACTCGGCGTTGACATCTCCACCAGCGTCACGTGGCTGGCGGGGGTGTTTTTGTTCGCTTCCATGACTTTGCTGTCCCTGCTGGGGCTGGCGGCGAGCCTCACAAAAAATGCCGGGCAGTTGTGGGGTCGAATCGAAGCGCTGGGTTCCATCCCCAAAATTTTTGGCATTGCGTTATCCATCCTCGCGTTGATCGGTTTCCCGCTTGTCGTATCCAATTCGTTTTTCAAAAGTGTTTTGGGCGGCGCGGCTTGGATTCATTTGCTCGTGTTTTGGGCATTCAGCATGATCGGCATGTGGGGGATAAAAATTCTTCGCAAAGAGTCCTCGTGGTCAATCGCATTGATCATGTTCATGTTGTGTCAATCGGTTGTACAACTTCTCCTCATCAACATTCCATCGGTTACCGCGTATCCGTTCGCGATGGGCTGGTCGGAGACGAGCCGCTATTATTACCCGTCGCTATTCCTCTCGCAAAAAATTTACGGCGAACAATTTGCGTTTCCGATTCTTCACCCAACATTGCATTTGCTGCTCACGCCCCCCTATCTGTTCGACGCGCCGTTGTGGGCGCATCGTTTCTGGCAGATGTTTTTGCGGCTCGCGCTGGTTGCGTTGATCGTGCCTGCGTTGATGAATCGACTCTCGATCGAGAATCGTGCGCTGAAGATTTTCGCGGGGATGTGGATGTTCCTCTTCCTGATGATGGGACCGCTCTATCTGCATCTCACCATCCCTGTATTGATTCTCCTCCTCGGCTTTTCGCTTCACCGCCCGACGCGATTTTGGTTCGCCCTCCTTTTGGCTTCGATCTGGGCAGGGACGAGTCGCATCAACTGGTACGTGATGCCCGGCATGCTCGCGGCCGTGCTGTATTTTCTCGAAGCGCCGTTCGATGGGAAGAATTTCTGGCGATACATTTTAAAGCCTGCGCTCTGGTTTTTTGTGGGGACATTAACTGCCTACGTTTCGATGCAAGTGTACATCGCTTTCTCTGGCATCTCCGACCCGGAGAATTTTTTCACCAGTTTATCCTCGCCGTTGTTGTGGTACCGACTCTTGCCGAATGAATCGTATGCGTTCGGTTTGCTACCCGCCGCGATCTTTGTTTCCCTCCCAATGTGGATCGTGCTGTATCAACAATTCCGCTCCCGCCGCGCGGACTGGCATCTTATCCGTTTGTTTTTCATCCTCGCCGCGTTGCTCGCCTTGTTCCTCGGCGGACTCGTCGTCAGCCTGAAGATCGGGGGCGGCGCGGACCTGCACAACCTCGATGCGTATTTCACAATGCTGTTGATCGTGTTTTCGTATCTGGTCTTCGCCCGTTACACTCCCGAAAAAGGGACTGCGGAATTCATTCCGCTACATTGGGGTAACACAATGGCGGTCGTTGTCATCCCGATTTTGTTCATTACTCAAACCAACATCGGATTCAAAGCCTACGATCCTTCTCGCACCGAGAAAACTCTATCCGCTTTGCAATCCGAAATTGACCGTGTGAACTCCGAGGGCGGTGAAATCCTGTTCATCACCCAGCGGCATTTGATTTCGATGGGGATGCTCGAAAACGTGACGCTCGTCCCTGAATACGAACGCGAAGAACTGATGGAAATGGCGATGTCGAACAACGAGGAATTTCTCGCTCACTTCAAAGAAGAGATGGAGTCCCAACGCTTCGACTTGATCGTGGTTGACCCGCTCACCTTCAAAATTCTAGCCCGCCGCCGTGCTTTCTCAGAGGAGAACAACGTTTGGGTGCGCGGCATCATGCGACCCATTCTGTGCAATTACCGGTTGGAAATCTCTTTCCCCGAAGATGAGGTTGCTCTGTACGTGCCGCAGGTGAGGGAGAGGGTGTGTCCGTAGGGCGGCTGATATAAGACATATTTTGGAGGAGTACTTTGTAAGATTTATCTCAATGAGTGGATTAAATTAAGTTAATTACATACCAGATCAAATTGAATATTTGTACTAATG
>DAOTZF010000371.1:0-7205 GCA_034434415.1 Anaerolineales bacterium
ATATTCTCTATGAAGGCTCGTATGTGCTCACCGACCCAATCCTCTACGTCCCGTGGATTTTGATGCTCATTATTGTATTTTATGGGTTGTTAGTGCAAAGACTCTGGCGAACAAAGCCGGAGACTGCTCAATAAATACGATAAGAATTCGCCTTATATCAACCAATAATATAAATAATCGCCGCTCAAACAAACTGAGCGGCGATTTCTCTTAATCCGAGTAATAAACCTGACAGATAAACTCCTCCCCGCCTGGGGTTTCGACCGTCACTGGCCAATCAGTGTCTGTGATCTTGTAGGCGGTTAAATCTCCCTCGACCTCTGCAAACGCGCGGCCGGCAAAGAGGCGCGAGAGATGGAATCCCTGCCAGGGGATGCTGCGTTCGTCCTGTTGCCGGTCATGCCATCGGCAAGCCAGCGCCGCGCCGATCTTTTCACGGACCGACTCAGTGAGGGCTTCGTTCTGAAATCCCGTCACCATCGCAGGGATGGCATCGTCCGATAAACCCAGAAAGTATTGGGTGTCCAGTTCCACCTGTTGCCGCTCGGTCAAATTTTCTTCCGTCGTGCCGCGCAGTTCGCGTTGAATATTTTGCTTTACGATGAACGAATCCACATTCAGCAAACCAAGCGAAGCGACGAATCCCAGTGAAGCCAGCACCATTGCGAACCCGATTGCGCGTTCCTTTTTCAGGAGTTCCAGCGCGGCAACCACGATCAGCAACACTGCCAGCCAAAGCATAAACACGTGCGTGTACGTCCGCAGGCGCGAGAAGCCGTACGCGTTCTCGTACAAGACCAGGCGCTGAAACGCAGACACCTGCATCACGATCACCAATCCGACCAAAACGATACCAAGCGACGAAAACACGCGGCGTTGAACTTCGGTCTCCCGTTTCGTAACGCCTCCCAAGCCGAGCAGCATCAACAGACTGAAGAACGCCACGGTCACAAGTTCTCCGAAGCCGCGGCGCGCGTATTCCGAATAGGTGTAGCCTTCGATATTGATGTTCGACTGTCCGCCAAAGAAATATTGGAATTGGATGACGACAAAGGCGGCAAATAAAAGCGTTACGCTCCCAAGCACGATAGCCGACTCGGTAAAACCGAGGAACGGTGGAATTAGATTCTTCTCCTCCACCTTGTCGTCCGATTTTTGCGCGGCATGCAGGAACACACCCGCAATGGCATACGCAAATACAAAAATGTACACCATCCTGAAAATATATTCGGGTAAATTATCGATGTTGAACAGATCAACGAAATCCTCTAAACGCGCGGCAAAGACCGGGTCTGCGGAAGAGAGCAGGGATGCAAAGATCGCGATGACAGGCAACGCGATGACGATTCCGCGCACGACGGGCCAGAAATTCCGCTTCCCTTCGGGGGACGGCTGGTCACCTTTTACTTGAGCGGCGAATCCCAATGGACGCGCGAGCATGCTCCCAAAAAGAGTCAAATAGCCGATAAGGTAATCGAGAAAACGATAGCGCGTCCAGTTGCCGCCGAGGTAGGTGAGCGCGAAGACGCCCATCAGGAAGAGGGACATCGAAACGGAGAGGAAGACCGTCATCGGCTCGCGGCGGAAAAAGGTGAGGAGGGCGAAAAACGCGATGGGGAGCAGAAGCAGACCGCCCCCACGCGAGAGGCGAAGCCCGTCCGTACGCAAGAGATAGATTCCCGTCGCGAGACACAACGTCACGTAAATGAAAAAGTTGATGCCCCAGGGTTTTTCCCAAAACAGAAAGTCGAACGCCCATCCCAGCAGGATAACGAGGAGCCAGAATCGGTTTGGATTGGTTTTCATGCACAGCCTCCAGAAGATTTTCACCAAGCATAGCCCCGTCGCGCTTGCGGAGGCTCTCAAAAGGTATCAGAATTTCACGAACTGAAGATTACAACTTGGTAAGAGACGGATTTCGCCCATTGACAGCGGTCTTGAAGTGTGACATACTTTCGCCATTGTTCGGGGGCAAACAAATTGAATCGCCATCCTATAGAAAGGAGGAGGTGATGTCCACTATGGATAGTAGTAACAAACCCGGCGCTGTGGCATCCCTCCTCAAGTAAGCAAAGGAAGCCACAGCGCCCCACCAGTGCCGTCCGAAAGGGCGGCATTGTGGTTTAACCATCACTTAAACAAGAGGGTAATTCATTCATCCCCAAACGAGACACCCATATTGCGCGCGGTGATAATGGCATCGTCGTTAATATCCACGCGTTTGGTGATCGCGATCACTTCTTCGAGGGGAATGTCCACGATCTTTCCGGCGCGTACTGCAACCATGCAATCGAATTTTCCCTGTGCCGCCAGGCGGACTGCCGCCGCTCCGAAGCGCGTGGCAAGCCAGCGGTCGAACGAAGTCGGCGAGCCGCCGCGTTGAAGATGCCCGAGCACGGTGACGCGCGATTCGAAACCCTGACTTTCGATATATTGCCCCACCACCTGGCCGATACCGCCGAGCCGCGGGGTATAGATCTCGTCGCCGCTGCGCGAAAAAACCTGCATCCCGCCTTGCGGTTTCGCTCCCTCAGAAACAACAATAATGCTGAACAAATATCCCTGCTCCACGCGTTGACGGACCTCGGCAAGCACCGACTCGAATTTGAAGGGTATTTCAGGAATCAAAATCACATCCGCGCCGCCCGCCACACCGGCGTGAAGTGGAATGAACCCGGCATCGCGCCCCATCAGTTCGAGCACCATCACACGGTGATGTGCTTCGGCAGTCGTATGAAGCCGGTCAATCGCTTCGGTAGCCGTACTGACCGCGGTGTCGAAACCGAACGTCGATTCTGTTCCGCCGATATCGTTGTCAATGGTTTTAGGAACACCGATCACCGGTGCACCTTTTTTGTAGAGCTCGTGCGCGATGCGCAGGGTCCCGTCGCCGCCGAGAACAAGCAGGGCATCCATTTCGAGGCGTTTAATTCCCTTGATGATCTCATCCGAAACATCGATCATCACCTCCCTGCCGTCACGAATCACTTTCCGTGCGTAGGGGTTGCCGCGATTCGCCGCGCCTAGAATTGTCCCGCCGCGAGGCAGAAGTCCGCGCACCGAATCGATCGTGAGGGGAATGATTCCCTTATCTCCATCGATAAATCCATCATAGCCGTCGCGAATCCCCAGCACTTCGCACTTATATTCATAGACGGCGGTCTTCACCGCCGCGCGGATGACGGCATTGAGTCCCGGCGCGTCACCGCCCCCAGTTAGGATTCCAATTCGCTTCATAGATAACTCCTCACCCGCAATGATACCGCAGACGCGCAACCCTGCTTGCAGGCAATCGTATAAACCCATATAATGAACGGCATGGAACAAGCGACCATACAGCCAAAAAATCACAGCCTCCTGCGCTGGTTCATTCCCATCGCGGCATTGCTTGCATTTTCTGCATGGCTCTACATCGCGCCGCCGGGCTTGCTCGGCAAAGCGGACGCCGTCGGTTATGCCATCTGTCATCGCATCGACGAACGTTCGTTCCACATCAGTGATAGGCAACTGCCTTTGTGCGCGCGATGCACCGGAGAATTCAACGCCGCGGCGATCTCGCTGTTCTTTTTTGCCTTGGTCAGCGGAAAAAAGAGCGGCATGCCCGGCTGGAAACTCGGCGCACCGCTCATTCTTTTCTTTCTCGCATTTGGGATCGATGGTTCAAATTCCTATTTGTATTTGCTCAAGCAAACTTCAGATGGGGCGTTCAACAGTATTCCAAATTTGTACACGCCCAACAACACCCTGCGCCTCTTCACCGGGAGCGGCATGGGGATCGCGCTTGCATCCATCCTCTTCCCCGCGTTCAACCAGACCGTCTGGCAGACAACAAACAACGAGCGCGCGCTGGATTGGAAGAAACTCGCCTCGCTGACCGGCATGATCGCACTGGTCGATCTACTGGTTCTCACTGACAGTCACTTTGTCCTATATCCGGTAGCCATCGTCAGTGTTCTCGGCGTCCTTTCCCTGCTCACCATCGTCTTTACGATGGCCTGGCTGATGATCATGCGGCAGGAAAACTATTTCAACAGGCTAAACGAATTATGGATGCCTTTCCTTGCCGGTTTGACCCTCACCTTTTTGATGATCGCGGCAATTGACCTGCTTCGCCTCAACCTGACGGGAACTTGGGGAGGCTTGCCTTTCGGTTGACACTTGCTCAAGCCGCCGTCCTCGGCGGCGGGGACGCCGCCGGGAGCATAAACCAAGGAGAAAACTATGGAACTACTTACCGGAATCTTCACTGCCTTCGGGCTATCTGCCAGCGCAGGCTTGAACGCCTACATCCCACTGCTCATTGTCGGTTTGGTGGCGCGCTACACAGACCTGCTCAAACTCAATTCCCCGTGGGATACGCTGGCAAACCCATGGATCATCTTAATGCTGTGCGTGCTTGTCATCATCGAGATGCTTGCGGATAAAGTACCCGCGGTAAATCACATCAACGATGTGATCCAGACCATCATCCGCCCGACAGCGGGGGCAATTGCCTTCGCCGCAAGCGCGAACGTGGTGACCGACATGAACCCAGTGCTGGCTTTGGCGGCTGGGTTGCTCGTGGCTGGGACAGTGCATGTCGCCAAGGCAGGCGTGCTCCGCCCCGCAGTGACAGCAACCACAGGCGGCGCGGGAAACATTCCCGTCAGTGTCGCGGAAGATATCATCTCCACGGTGTTATCCATCCTCGCCATCGTCCTGCCGATCCTCATCGGCACGCTGATCATTGTCCTTGGTGCATTCATCATCTACTGGCTGTATCGGCGGGCAAACCGCATCACTACCTGATATAATAAGTTCAACAAATTTATTTCATAGAGGAGTAGAGATCATGAACGACCAGATGCCACCTGCCGAACCCAAGAAGAACAACACGGTCATCATTGCCGTCGTCGCCGTCGTGCTTTTGTGCTGTTGTTGCGCCGGCGTCGCCGCCCTTTGGCAATACGGCGATCAACTCATGCAAGCGCTGGGTTTTTAGTTCAACCCGCACCTACAAACGAAAACCTCCGAGTCACATCGGAGGTTTATGGTTTAAGAACAACATCTGCAATTCAATCAAACCTGTTCGGGCGCGCTCTCGCAATTCATCTGTCAACACAAGCGATTCGAATTCTTCTTCGTCCAAAACGGTTTGCGTACCATCCACTGCGACCCATAAATCAAGCGCGAGATCAACATACGAAACAACTCCATCTTCGATCACGGCGGGCTTGCCAACATTGCAATACCAGCCCTTGAGCGCGCCATCGTCGCGGTCGTAGATGGCAAAAATGTTATACCATCGGTCGGTATAATAATATTCCACAAAGCGGTCGTCTTTTTTGAGGACGATATCCATGAACGGCATATCATCGCGCGTGAATAAGGCTTCGAGCACAATGGAATTTTTATCGCGTCTCATCTCGTTCCCTTCATATTCGTACATCACCTCGCCCGCTGGGTTCTTCTTCTGCACCTTGATTTTCACGAGAGACATTCCACCTTAACCCGCGCGGTGATTTTCCTCCCAACTTTCGGCGCGTCCTTCATGTAGATTTGCAACCCGTTATCGAGTGTGACCTTAAATCGGTCTCGGTCGAAAACAATATCCGAGACCAATCCTCCCACAACATTCGCTTCCCTCCTGACCTCAAGCGGACGCGCCAGTAGATGAACTCTCTCGCCCTTCGCATGTTTGTGTCCACACTTCACAGTGAAAACACCATACGTTGTTTGAAATTTGTTCCTCCCCAAGTATCCTGCTTCGATAACATCACCCAAACCTAAAAACCGAGCCACAAAAGCGGACTTTGGATCCGCAGTAACAGCCTTCGGCGTGTCATCGCGAACGATCTCTCCATCGTGAAGAATCAAAATCCTGTCGGCAATCGCGAAGGCTTCTGCCTGATCGTGGGTCACATACATGGCGGGGATTTTGGTTCGGTGCAGGATTCCCCGCAGTTCTTGGAGCAAGCCCTCCCGCAACGCTCTATCCAGCGCGCCCAGAGGTTCATCGAACATCAGCAGACGCGGACGAATCGCCAGCGCGCGTGCAAGTGCAACGCGTTGTTGTTCGCCTCCCGAAAGATCAGTAACATTCCTGTTTTCGAAACCTCTCAAGTTAACTGATTCCAACATACTGGCTACGCGATCCGCAATTTCGTATTGTTCGATGCGGCGCATTTTCAACCCAAAGGCGACATTGTCGCTGACGTTGAGGTGGGGAAAAAGCGCATAATCCTGAAAGACCAAGCCGAAATCCCGGAGATGTGGCGGCGTGGAGGAAAGATCGAGTCCGTCGAAGGCGACAATTCCTGAATCAGGAGATTCCAGTCCAGCGATCATCCGCAACAATGTTGACTTACCACTGCCTGATGCGCCGAGCAGACAGATCGTCTCCCCTTCCGCAACAGTGAAAGAGATGTCGGTGAGGAGAGGCTTGCCTTCGTAGGTTTTGTAAAGGTTGCGGACTTCTAACATCAGAATTCTCTCGAGTTGGGCAGGCGAAATTTTTCGATCAGTAAAATGCTGATGACCGTGAGAACCATCAGAATGGATGCCATCGCCATGGCTTGACCATAGTTAAGTCCGCCGGGTTGTGAGAGAAATCGCTCGATGGCAACGGGAATGGTTGGGCGATCAGGGCGCGTGATGAGAAGGGTCGCTCCAAATTCGCCAAGCGAGATCGTGAAGGCAAACGTGGCGGCGGCAAGCGCGGCGCGGCGGAGTATCGGCAGATCGATATTTTTCCACACTTCAAGAGGCGATGCTCCCAGCGATGATGCGGCTTGACGCAATCGTTGCGGGATGGATGCAATGGCGGGCTGCAACGCCCGAATCACAAACGGCAATGCGACAAGTGCATGCGCGAACGGAACGAGCAACGGCGACGTTAGCCACTTGCCAAAGGTAAGGAGGAATCCCAGCCCGAGCATCACTGCGGATGAGCCAAGCGGAAGCATAATGAGAGGGTCGAGAAATTTTTCGATGCGCGATGGGTTCGCAAGCGCAAACGCGGCAGGAAACCCCAGAAGGAGCGAGAGGATCACAGTCCCAGAGGCATAGATGATGGAATTGAGAATCGCCTGGAACGGCGGAACATAAAACAGCGAGCCGCGGCGGTTGATGAAAAGTTCCTCATAGTAATCGGTCGTGAATCCGTATTGGATCTCGCCGCGCTGACCACGGTCTGCTTCGAGGCGGAAGAGGGAGCGAACGGGAAG
>DAOTZF010000372.1:0-2054 GCA_034434415.1 Anaerolineales bacterium
GTGGGAGGCGTGACGTGCATCGCGTTGATCGGTCACAACCAGTGCGGGATGGTGAACTTGATGGCGCGCAGGGAGGCGTTCATCGAAGGTCTGGTCGAGAATGCGGGATGGGACCGTGAAATGGCGGAACAACATTTCATGAATTTTGCCCCGATGTTCGAGATCGGAAACGAAATCGATTTCGTGCTCAGCGAGGCGAGACGACTCCGCGCGCGGTACCCGAAAATCCTTGTCGCGCCGTTGCTCTACAAAGTGGAGGATACCTTGTTGTATCAGGTGAAGGAATAAACGAGGGGTTTACACCGTCGCCTTTAGCGCTGAACGAATCATCAAAAACTCGGTGATGTTCTCAGCCGTGATCAACCCGACAAATTGACCGGAATGCATGACCGGCAATGTCTTCGCACCCGATTCCTGTAATAGCATCAAGGCAGATTCGACCATGTCGTGTGAATCCACGCTGGGGAGATCGCGCCGCATCACGCCGACGACAGGCGCGCTTTGTCCCTGCCGAGAGAGCGCGGCAATGAATGCATCACGCTCAAGGACGCCCATCACCACTCCATTCGCATCCACCACGGGGAAGTCATGCTGGGAGCCTGCAAGAACCAACCCCACCACCTGCGCGAGGGTGTCGCGCGGGGAAAGAGTTTTGAAATCGGTGAGCATCGCGCGCGTAACGGGAATCCCGCTGAACGAGTTTTTCATCTGCACCATGCTGGCTTCCTGCGAAGCGCCGATCCACACGAAGAAGGCAATGAACAATAACGAGGCGTTGCCGAACAAACCGATGAACCCGAACAGGAACGCCACGCCCTGACCGATGTTCGCCGCGATCTGCGTCGCGCGCACGTACTCCATGCGCATGGCAAGGATGGCGCGCAGTACGCGTCCACCGTCCATGGGGAAGGCAGGGATGAGGTTGAAGATGACGAGGGAAATATTCACAAGCATCAACCGCATGAGAAAAGAGCCGGAGGCGATGGTCATGCCGGTGAGTGGAACCAGGCTTTGGGTCAGGAAAAGAACCGCAAAAAGTCCCGCGGCGATGACCAGGTTGACGGCAGGTCCCATCAAAGCGACCCACAGTTCTTCGATCGGTTTATCGGGCATGCGTTCCAGCCGCGCCACGCCACCGATCGGATACAGTGTTATATCGCGCGTCTTGATCCCGTACTTGCGCGCGGTAAGCGCGTGACCGTATTCATGGAGTATCACACAAAGGAAGAGCGCGAGGATGAAAAGGATGCCGTTCACCACTTCGGCGACGGTACCATGCTCGAGCCAGTAACTATACCCCACCCAGCCTATCAACAAAAGAAACGTGGCATGCACGTATACGTCAATGCCGAGAAAACGACCCAACTTCCATTGCCATTTCATTTTTTTCTCCTTCGATTTGGCAGGATTCTAATCACTGCCCATTAGAGGATTGTTGTATTTTTCTGAGCATAACATGAAAATCTTCAACAAAAAAAACAAAACCCGCCATGTTGGCGGGTCTGGTCGGATGGCTATTTGATCATCCCCAGTTTCTTACCGGCTTCGCCGATGACATCCATTGCGCGTTCGATCTCGCTCGGTTCATGTGCCGCAGTGACGGTTGCCCGCAACCTTGCCAGCCCTTCCGGAACGGCGGGCGAAACCACCGGCAGAACGAAGACATCGTTGTGCTGAGCCTCGCGCGTCATGGCGAATGCCATGTCATCGGTGCCGCACAAGACCGGGACGATCGCCGTCTCGGTCAGCATCGTGTCAAAGCCCATGCTTTTCAACCCGCCGATGAATTGTTTGGTGTTTTGATTCAATCGTTCGATGCGCCACGGCTCATCGAGTATGACCTTGAATGCTTCATTCGCGGCGGCGGCTTGCGCAGGCGGCAACGCGGCAGAGAATATGTACGCGCGGCTCGCGTGTCGCAGGTATGTGATGATGTCTTTGTTCGCCGCAACGTACCCCCCCACCGAAGGGATGGTCTTGCTCAGCGTGCCCATTTTGATATCGATTCCGCCGTATAAATTGAAGTGTTCCTCGATGCCGGTGCCTTTCTCTCC
>DAOTZF010000373.1:0-13079 GCA_034434415.1 Anaerolineales bacterium
GCGGGCGATAATATCACGCCCAACTACACCAGCCTCGGCGAGCCAGCCACAGCCACAGTCGGTGTATACGACATCAATGTCACATTGAACGACCCGGATGGAAAACTCGGCAACTACATCGTCACGATTGACCCAGCAACATTAACAGTTACGCCACGCGCGCTCACAATAACCCCGGCGGATCAAACCAAAGTGTATGGTGATGTTTTCACAGCCTTCACGGGAACGATCACGGGCATCCAAAACGGCGACAACATCACAGCCACATATGATAGTGTAGGCGCTTCGGCAACAGCAGATGTAGGTACATATCCCATCACCGCCACGTTGGTTGACCCGGATGGAATGTTGGGTAATTACACTGTGACTTTGAATACTGGCACGCTGACGGTGACAGAACGCGATCTGATTGTCACATCAGATAGCCAGACAAAGATCTACGGTGATGTCTTCACAGCCTTCACGGGTTCCGTCGTGGGTATTCAAAATGGCGATAACATTACTGCTACATATAGCAGCGCCGGCTCTCCGGCGACAGCGCCGTTTGGCACCTATCCGATCGCGATCACATTGGCTGATCCAGATACCAAACTGCCGAACTACAATGTGATTCAGAATGTGGGTACGCTCACAGTCACGAGGCGTGACCTCACCTTCACCCCAGATGACAAGACCAAGATTTACGGTGATCTCTTCACGGCATTTACAGGCACAGTTGTCGGCCTTCAAAACGGCGATGCCATTACGCCCATTTACAGTAGTTCCGGATCCATTGCCACTGCTCCAGTGGGCACCTATCCAATTACCATCACATTGAGCGATCCTGATAACAAACTAGGGAACTACAATTTCACGATCAACACCGCTACCCTGACTGTCACAGCTCGTGATCTGGTCGTGACACCTGATGATCAAACCAAACAATATGGCACCTGGTTCATCGCATTCACAGGAACAATCACAGGCATTCAAAATGGAGATAACATCACTGCTAATTACGCGAGTGCTGGTTCTCCCCCATCCGCTGCCGTAGGTACGTACCCTATCACTGCCACGTTGAATGATCCAACAGGCAAGTTGGGCAACTACAATGTGACTTTAAACATCGGTACACTGACTGTCACCTCTTCCAATTTGACAGTAACAGCGGACAACAAGTCCATCGTCTATGGCAGTCCTGACCCAGCCTTCACCTTCACCTATGCAGGTTTTGCAGGTGGAGATACACCGGCGGTTATTAATACGCCTCCGACTTGTACAGTAGCTGGTCCTCACATTGATGTCGGTACTTACCCAATAGTTTGTTCCGGCGGTGTAGACGACGCTTACACCTTCACCTACGTTGCCGGCACACTCACGGTCACACCGCGCGCCTTGGTAGTTATCCCTGGCGATAAGACCAAGGTTTATGGCGATGTCTTTACAGCCTTCACAGGGACGATCACAGGCATTCAATTTACCGACAATATCACCGCCACCTATGCGAGTGCTGGTGCTCCTGCAACCGCGGCCATTGGCGACTATCCAATTATTGCCACACTCGTTGACCCAGGCAATAGATTGGGCAACTATACCGTGACCTTGAATACCGGCACACTGACAGTAACACAACGCGCTCTTACAGTAACTCCGGGTGATAAGACCAAAGTTTACGGTGATGTTTTCACAGCATTCACTGGCACAATTACCGGTATTCAGAACGGTGAAGCCATTACTGCAACCTATGCCAGCCCTGGTGCCGCAGCAACAGCTACTGTAGCTGGCTCACCCTACCCAATTACAGCCACCTTAAACGCTCCAGCAGGCGTGCTAGCCAACTACAGTATCATCTTGAATACAGGCGATCTAACAGTTACCCCGCGCGCCTTGGTGGTGACGCCTGATAACCACTCCAAGTTATTTGGTACAGTTTTCACAGCTTTCACAGGCACAATCATCGGTATTCAGAATGGTGATGCCATCACAGCGACCTATGCCAGCGCAGGCGCACCAGCGGCAGCCCCTGCTGGAACGTACCCAATCACTGCTACATTGAATGCCCCAGCAGGTGTGCTAGCCAATTACACAGTAACCCTGAACCAGGGCACGTTGACTGTAGGATCATCCGTACTAACGGTGACCGCAAATAATCAGACCATGGTCTATGGCGATCCCGATCCTGCTTTCACCTTTACGTACTCCGGATTTGCTCCCGGTGATACACCTGCGGTACTCACCACACAACCTACCTGCCAGGTTGCTGTACCTCATAACAATGTGGGCACCTTCCCGATCACCTGTTCTGGTGGTGTCGATGACAACTATATCTTCTCATATGTATCTGCCACTCTAACGGTTACTCCACGAGCATTAACAGTTACGCCAAATAATGCGAGTAAAGTCTATGGTGATACATTCACAACCTTTACAGGAGTGATCATCGGCATTCAAGGTGGCGATAACATCACAGCAACTTATGCCAGTGCCGGCGCTCCTGCAACAGCTGCCGTTGGCGCCTACCCCATTACAGCCACATTGAACGATCCAGGTGGAAGACTTGTCAACTACACAGCAACATTGAACACAGGTACCCTCACAGTTACAACCCGCGCTCTGCTGGTAACACCAACTGATGCCAGCAAGATTTATGGCAACGTGTTCACAGCCTTTACTGGCACAATTGTAGGCATCCAGAATGGTGATCCAATTACAGCCACCTATTCAAGCCCAGGTGCGGCGGCAACAGCTACAGTAGGCGCGTATCCCATCACTGCCACGTTGAACGCCCCTGCTGGTGTACTGGCAAATTACACAGTCACTGCCAACACCGGCACGCTCAACGTTACCCAACGCGATCTGATAGTGACCCCGGCTGATAAGACTAAGACCTTCGGTACAGTCTTTACTGCCTTCACCGGCACGATTACCGGCATCCAAAATGGTGATCCGATCACGGCTACATACTCCAGCCCCGGTGCGCCAGCCGCTGCCGCAGTGGGAGATTATCCCATTGATGCAACACTGAACGACCCGAATGGCAGACTTCCCAATTACAATGTGACTTTGAACACGGGTACATTGACTGTTAACCAGGCTAGTACAATCACAGGAGTCACATCTGATAACAATCCGGCCGGAGTTGCAGAAGTAATAAACTTTACGGCGACAGTTACATCCACTTCAGGTACACCTACTGGCACTGTAACCTTCTTCGACGGCGGGAATTCACTGGGCACCGTATCGCTCACAGGCGGAGCGGCAACCCTTACAACGAGTTCGCTGACCGCCGGGACGCACACGATTACAGTCACTTACAATGGCGATATAAATTTTGCCGTTAGTACATCTGCACCCTACGTCCAAGGAGTGGGTCAAAGCGTTACCACAACCGTTCTGACCTCAAACGTCAACCCCTCTGTTTTCGGACAGTCTGTTACTTTCACGGCGATAGTATCGTCCACCACGGGCGTACCTACAGGCACGGTCAGTTTCAATGAAGGTGCTACTCCTCTCGGTACCGGCACTCTTAGCGGCGGCGTCGCAACCTTCAACACAAGTACATTAACATCCGGTGTTCACAATATCATAGCGAACTATAGTGGTGACCCGGACTTCTTTGGAAGCGTATCTGCTGTGCTTGTTCAAATCGTGGGTCCTGATACGATCATCGATTCCAATCCTCCCAACCCGGATAACGACCTGACACCCACTTTCACTTTTAGCAGTACGAGTGCAACAGCAACATTTGCGTGCCGCTTGAATGGAGGCGCATTCTCCGCATGCAATTCAGGAGATGCATTCGGTCCATTGGCGGCAGGAAACCATACCTTTGAAGTCAGGTCTACAGATTCGTTTGGTAATGTCGACCCAACCCCAGCGTCTTATTCATGGACGATTGACACCAGCACCCCAGATACTGTGATCAACACCACCCCGCCTATCGTAACAAACAGCACAGACGCGACTTTCACTTTCTCAAGCCCAGCGATCGATCTCGCCGGTTTTGAATGCCAGTTGGATGGCGGCGGATTCACAGCCTGCACCACCCCGCACAATATCTCTGGTCTTAGCGGCGGTTCGCATAAATTTGAGGTGCGCGCATTCGATACAGCCGGCAACAGGGATCTTTCACCCGCATCTTACACGTGGACGGTTGATCTTGCCTATCCAACAGTTCTCTTCAACGCCAACACAGTACCTGCAGATGGTTCCGTTCTAGGTACGGGACCAACCAGAATCAGGGTCGCGTTCAGCAAGGATGTGAAGAACGACGGTTCGGCAGATGCGGTTAACAATCCGGCAAACTTCTTGTTGGTAGAAGACGGAGTCAACGACACATTCGACACAGTCTCTTGCCTCAACGGACTGGTCACCGATGATGTGTCAATCCCGATAGCGATTCCTACCTATAGGAACGGCAACGGAGCTGGTCCGTTCGTAGCCACCTTTACGATCAACGGTGGTACCCGCTTGCCCGACGGCACATACCGCCTCTTCGTATGTGGTACCACATCGATTCAGGATCTGGCAGGCAACGAACTCAACAACGGAGCCAACGACACTCTCATTACCTTCACGGTACAACGAGGCGCAGGAGGAGGTGGAGGAGGCGGTGGAGGCGGTGGGACTGGTACCACGACAACCGCCGGTGGATTATTCATCCCCGTGACCGGCTTCCCGCAGGGCGAAATCACAGTGCTTGATCCGCAACCGGCGGAGAAAGCCTACACCGCCACAGACGTGTGGATGGAAATACCCCGCCTCAACCTGAAGACCTCGATCGTCGGCATTCCGCAGACAAAGAATGGCTGGGATGTTTCCTGGCTGGGCAATAACGCCGGATGGCTGAACGGCTCCGCCTTCCCCGGTTGGGATGGCAACTCAGTCATCACAGCCCATGTTTGGAACACGAATAACAAACCGGGGCCGTTTGCAAACCTGCTCAACTTGCAATATGGTGATAAGGTCAAGATCCATGCGTTCGGTCAGGTCTACACGTTCGAAATCACTTCGAGCTCACTGATCACGCCGACCAACATCAACGCCGCATTCAAGCACGAGGAAACTCCGGTGCTTACCCTCATTACCTGTGAGAACTATCAAGAACGGACGGAAACCTATACTCACCGACGCATGTTGAGAGCGGTCCTGGTCAGCGTGGAAAAGGAAAAGTGATCTGCAACCGTTATACATCTAAAGACTAATGTTTGAGACGTGAACACAGAAAAGCCGTTCCATAAATTGGAACGGCTTTTCTAATTTAAATATAAACTCCTGTCGAGTTACAATTTTTTCTTATTGATTTCCCAGCAACACGAGACGCTCGTATTCAACCTTTGGTATGGCGATAACGAATAACCTGCCCCAACTCAGATCGCCATCCTTCTCGATGCATGTCTGGAAGGTGATGTTACCGTCGCTGAAGAAAACTCGCTTGAACATCTTCTCGACAGAGAGGACTTCGTCGGTTTCAAGGTGGCGGAAGGAGCTGTATGGACTGTTGGGTTGCAAAGCTTGATATTGAAGGACTTCGTACACAACAAAATACTCTACCTTGCCGTCGCCATAAACGAGGCGGACTTCGTCTCCCACTTCCAGGTCAAAAAAGGAAGCGCCGGCAAGGTAGTTGTGGGCAAGCAGCCCGGTGGTTCCGTACTGACTCGCCATGCGGAATTGTGTAACTTGTTCGGGTTCGCTGGACAAAAATGATCCGTAGCCATAAGGCTGTTGAACAATGGGGAATGCAAGCACATTGGGGACATACACCCCTCGCGGCAGATCCGCACGACCATCCTGAACAGTAGTTGAAAACTCTGAAAAAACAGGAAGGGCTGTTTCCTCAGCGCCAGCCATTGCAAGGGCCGGGGCCGGGTTGAGCCACAGCGATGCAAGAATGACCAGCAGAATGCCAGCATTAAAGAATGTTTTGATGTTTAATTTTTTGAGCGCCATTTGTCTCTCCTTTTTTCGACAAAGGCGCTCAAATCAACACGGCAAAATCAAGAAATTGTTTTGCTCACGTCGGCAGCCTGGCGATCGTGATCCCTGAGGCGGGATTGTAGACCCATGGCTTTGCGTCCCCGTCTTTCAACGGGTTTGCCTTTATCGAACTTATAATGATGTTTCCAATAAAAGAGCCTGGCAGGATGCCAGGCGCCAAAAGGAAAGAGTTTTTATCTTCGGCGGCCTGGCGATCATGATCCCGCGGACGAGATTGTAGATCCATGGCTTTGCGTCCCCGCCTTTCGACGGGTTTGCTCTTATCGGATGTTGTTGAGCACAGTATAGCAGAAGGTTACAAATTCAGACTTTACATTTAAGTTATATCGGCTTACAGGACTGCAACGTGCCAGACAAGCTCACGCAAACTCCGTTCAGCATGCCTGCACAAATCGTTTACAAAACCGTCACATTTCGTGACGATAACTGTTCTATAATCTGGTAACCGCAATCCATGACAACTACCTCATTGAAATCCCCTCTCCCATTCTGGGTCAAACTGCTGTACGGTTCCGGCGATTGGGGCATCTCCAGCATCGGCATGATGCGATCCATTTTTCTTGCACTCTATCTTACAGATGTTGTAGGATTGATGCCGCGTCTGGCATCCTTTGGCGTCCTGGTCGGAATCGCCTGGGATGCCGTCAATGATCCCATCATCGGAAGATTGAGCGACCGCCTGCAAACGCGCTGGGGCAGGCGGCGTCCGTTCCTTCTTTGGTTCGCCATCCCGTTCGGCTTGAGTTTTGTCATTTTATGGTCTGCACCAAACTGGGATAGTCAAATTGCGTTGCTGATCTATGTGACTCTTTCATTCATGATCTCCGACACATTGACAACTCTTGTCTCTGTCCCATTTCTGTCCCTGACTCCGGAGCTAACCCCCGATTACGATGAGCGTACCGCGCTGACGAGTTTCCGGTCATTCTTTCAACTGGTCGGTGCATTCACGGTCGTGGTCGCCGCGCCTTCGATCGTGGATATGGTGGTCGAAACAGGCGGCACACAACAACAGGGTTTCATGCTTGTGGGAGCGATCTTCGGCGCGATCGGCGCAATCCCCCTTTTCCTAATCGGGCTTTTCCTCCGGGAGAGATCAACGCCAGAACAACAAGAAAGCATGCCCTTCCGCGAAACCCTGCAGGCGGCGTGGAACAACATCCCGTTTCGGTACGCGGTAGGCATTCATATGCTCAACTGGTCTGCGGTGGATATGGTGGCGGTGGTCTTTCCATACTTCCTGCTCTATTGGGTTGCACGTGGAGACCTGCTCGCGTCCATCAATTTTTTTGGCATTGAACTCGCATACGAATCCGCGTTCTTTGGAACGCTTATGCTTGTCTGCATTCTTTTTGTTCCCTTCTGGCTTTGGGTTTCAAAGTTAAGGAACAAACGCGAAGCATATGCGTTCGGCATGCTCCTCTGGGTGATCGTCACTTTTCTGATTTATTTGATTCAACCCGGCGATCTATCTGACCTGTTCATCCTCTCTGCCTTCGCGGGAATCGGCGTTTCCGCCGCGTACACCCTGCCAGATGCGATGTTCGCTGATGTGATCGAATGGGATGAATTGCGGACAGGCCGCCGTCAGGAGGGAATCTTCTACGGCATCCGCACACTCATCCGCAAATTGACCGGGGCGCTCGTCCTGTTCGTGACGTTGCAGGCGTTGGGTTGGTCCGGGTATATTTCCCCTCCGCAGGGCGTGCTTCAATTTACCCAGAGCGACTCGGCGTTGCAAATGATCCGTTTGCTGGTTTCGCCGCTGGGCGCGATCTTGCTTTCAGGGACGATTGTTCTCGCCTGGCTGTTTCCGCTTTCACGCGAAAAACACCACCGCATTCAGCGATTGCTCGAAAAACGAAGGGAACGATCAGCGGGGTGAATCAGAAAACAAAAGCGAAAGCGATCGCCATGCCACACAGCATCACATCGAAAACGACAAGGAGCAACCAGATCAACCACTGCGCAGGCGCTTTCTTCTCCAACACCGCATCGGATGGGTTGTTCGGGTCATAGAACACCATCACCTGTGCGCCTTGCGGGTAACGATCCACAACTTTCCCTGCGCCCGTGCCGCCCACCTCCATGCCTGGCGCGATCTTCGCTCCTTGATACATCTGTCCACCGACCTGATACGAATATTGGACAACAGGATAGTTCGTCGAACCGTCGTTTGAACTCCTGCGCTCCAAATAGGATGCCAGCACTGTTCCCATCGTGGATGACCAACCTTGTACGGCATTCATCTTTCGGCGGGTTGCGAAGATAATGGCAAGGAAAATCACATTTAATATCAAGAAAACGCACCCAAGGATTCCCACTGTAATCAAAGTTTCGTTATTCATATTCAATCTCCTAATTGCTGATCGTCACCTGAATGATCGCCGTCTCCACTCGTTGGTCGCTCCGAACCACTTGCAACTGCACCGCATACAACCCGCTCAAACCTTCCGTGTTCCACTCGGCGAGTAAACCATTGGTCACAGGCTCGCTTCCCTCACCAACTTGTATCCAATTCTGTGGGTTCAATCCTTGTCCGACCAACACACGATACGAAGCGAAATCCGTCCCGGAGGCTGTGCCATTGACCTGTACAACGCCGCCCACTTCAGAGAACAATTCAGGGAACGCGATGTTCACATCGGCGTTGACGGGCGGGGCTTGTATGACGTCGTACGTCGAGGGTGGAATTTCCAAACCCGCGCTCTCTGCCCAGGCACGTGCATCCGACGGTACAACAAGATAGACCCGCTCCTCGACCAGTTGCGGAAGTGTGAACACCGTTGCGAGCAACCCCGTCTCTCGATTGATCGCATACTTCCGATACATATTGTCCGGCTGAATCGGTTCATTGCCGTTCAGGAACACTTCGCTCACCAGGATTGGACAATCCGATGTAGGCAACATGCCCGATGGGTCGCATACATTCATGACAGAAACTCCCCCAGGCAGAGACCAATCCTCCACCGGCAAATGCTGTGATGCAATCTGTAATAACGCATTCCACAAGACCGCAGGGACACGCGGCGAGAGTTCATTGGAATCGCGCGTACCCACCCACACCGCGACCACCCGTGAGGGTGTATAACCGATCGTCCACGCGTCGAGGCTGTCTTCGGTCTGGCCTATTTTCACCGCGGCAGGTCGGCCGGCATTGAAAGCGCTGGAACTCGCTTCACGGACAGTTTCATCGCTAAGCGCATGATTCATCAAATATGCGAGGGCAGGCGTGACAACCGGTTTTGCCTGCGGTCTGGACCAATCCAGCCAAACACTGCCATCAATTCCATCCACGCGCAACATCGTTACCGGTGCCAACTCATCATTCACATCCTGACCAAAATAAACACCTTGTTGCGCAAATACTCCGTACGCGCCTGCCGCATCCAACAGAGATAACTCGGCATCACGTTCAACGCCAAAAGACGATGTTATCCTTTCCACGTTTTCAGCGCCCATTTGTGCAAGAACCTGAGCGGAGGGCGCAGGGTAATCGTTTACCAACGCAACGCGCAAGCGCATCGGTCCATGATACGCACCGTCGAAGTTTTGGATATCGGTCTTGCCGGGGATGTCCCAGATCAGCGACGCGGGACTCAATCCGCGCGTGAAGCCGGTGAGGTAGATGAACGCATCCAACGCGGACCCCGGCCTGTGCGCGCCGACGAGAGGCGATTCCCGCCCTTCGAAGGTTTCGCCAACCACCGCAAGCACTTGTCCAGTCTGCGGGTCTGTGATGATCCCGCTCACTGACGAATCGGGGATGTCGACCGAGGGAGGCAATGCGGAGAGATATCGCAACGACTCGCATTCGATTGACGGGTCGGGCAGACCGGCAAGCCTCGCTGCGTAAAACGCCGTGACACACGATGATTGTTTTTGTAAATCAAAGTCAAGTGTTGAAATGATCGTCAACCCGCCGCGTTCGATTCGCGCACGCGGGAATTGTGAATCCAACTGGGAGAGGAGAAGGTTGACGAATGCCGCGGCAGACTGAACGGATGCAGGAGGCGGAGTCTGAAAAAAGGGAGATTCTCCAAGCGCGTTGGCGGTCGCCTGGTCAGATAAATATCCCAACGCAGACATCTTCTGAATCGTTTCACGTCCGCGCTCAAGGGCGATCTGCGGCGCATCGAACGGATTCAAACTCGGCGAATCGCTCACCGCCGCGAGGATGGCAGACTCGGCTGTGGTTAGTTGTGTTGCAGATTTTCCAAAATACAATTGCGCCGCTCCTTCGGCACCGAAAGCATAGCGGCCAAAATGCGTCGAGTTGAGATGCCATTCAAGGATCTGCGTACGGCCAAAGCGCGCGGTGGCTTGCGCGGCGAGGATACGTTCGCGCAGCGCACGTCGGAGCGAGGGAGGCTCGTTGAAGAGGAGAAGTTCATAGACAAGTTTTTGCGCGAGGGTTGGGTGTAATTCGTAATTGGTAATTGTATCGAGTGTATAGCCCGCGTGATCGAAAAAGTTTGGGTCGGAGGTTGCGATGATAGCGTCAGCCAATGATTTCGGCAGGTATTGAGGGTTTGTATCGCTAAGGGGAATGTATCTGCGCGGGGATTCGTTTGGTGCAAAGGTAAACAAAACATGATCGCCTGTGCGGTCATAAATCCTGGTTGGTTGGAGGAGTAGTCCATCGGGAGGATTAAGGAGGATTGCGAGGGTTTGGATGGAGGGCAGATCGCGCGTCAGGTTGACATACGCGAACGCGGCTGAGATGAGGAGCGCGGCGATGAAAAGCGAAAAGATCATCCCCGCACTGAGGAAAGAGTTACGCACACGCGCTTCACGCGTGTGTCGTTTTGCCAGCCGTCTTTCACGCCGCGCGCGCAGGATGGGAATGGTGGATGGCATAAGGCAAGTATACAGGGAGATGGGGAAACAGGGAAACACAGGAAAAAAAACAGTACTGGCCGCAATCGAAAAAAATTCACCCCGTGATCAGATCCCCCAACCATTCCATCAACCCGCCCGATTCATTTTCGTGTAAATCGCTTCTTACTTCGCCGTTCATCCCATTGATCAACACCAGATGCTCGCGCCCATCAAATGGAAGTACTGTCATCCACACGGGGAGGAGAGTTAAGCGGAACGATTCAACAACCATGTTTGCAGAAGATGCTGAAACCAATTTTACGGGATTAATCAGCGTGGGTAAATCGCTTTTGTAACGTGCCAAGCCCTGTGCGCGGGCGTCGAGCGAGGCTTCTGCCATGGGGATATCGTATACCTCGGCGGGCCAGTTCGCAAGATAACCCGGCTCATAAGCTTTGACGGCACGCAACTCAAACGTGGGAATCAATTTGAGGAACACAGCAGAAAGTTTTCGCGCGGCAGGAATCGGCAGATCGTTGATCTGTACTGAGTACGAATCGGAGATCCGTCTAACGCGCGCCTCGCCCAGCCGCTGACTGAAAGCATCGTTATCACTCTCGTATACCTCGCCTGTGTAATCGATTTCCCCGCCAAGGTCGAACGTCCATAGCGGAAGATAAACTCCACGCGGGAGTTCCACTTTCTTTTGAGGTTGAATCTTGTTCCCCTCCACCCATTCGACCAAATGCCTGACGGCTCGTTTCTGGTCGAACTGATGCGGGATGATGCCATCCGGCGCAAGCAGTTGCTCCTCCGATTCCCAATTTACCACATGCGGCGAACCGCAATATACGCAGGTTGTTGAAATCTGGTTTGGCGGCAAAATAAATTCGCACCCGCATCCCTCACAGTGAAAGACCTGCTGATCGAGCGGCTTGCCATGTCCGCGCGCGGTTGCCATGGCAATGATAAAATCTTTTTCATCGGCAGTGCCCGGCAGTGCAGTGAACTTCTGATTGCGTGAGCAATATTCACAAACCAACGACTGACCGTCTGGAGAAAATATCATCCGCCCGCCACATTTAGGACATATGAACCGTTGTGCATCCGCCGCGCGCAAACCTTCCGGCGGAAGCGGCAAATGATCGGGGTCAACGATCTCATCCGCCTTGAGTTTGCCATCGAGGATCGCCAATGCACGCCGCGCCCGCGCGTGTTGCAAGTCATGTGAAAGACAATTTTCCAACGCCTTGCGTTTCTCCACCTTGTCTTCCACCAACTGGCTCATCCAGAACCATGCCTCGGCAAGCACATCGTGATCGTTGCTCATGTACAAGGCGCGATCCAAATAGCGAAGCGCGGCGTCCTTGTGCCTTGCCTTCGCCTCGATGATCCCGCTTTTTAGAAGTTCCCGTCCATAGTCGCTGAACATAAATGATTCCTATTTAGGCGGAGCATGCTCCGCCCCTCCAAGGTCATTTTCTCACAATGGCATCTGTCATCTTCGCCACGCGCACCATCTCTTTTACATCGTGCACGCGCAGAATATCCGCGCCGCGTGCGATACCGACCGCCACCGTTGCCGCCGTCCCTTCGACGCGCTGGTCAGCGGGCAGGTCAAGTGTAAAGCCGATGAACGATTTTCGGGATGTCCCCAAGAGTACGGGATACCCCAGCGCGCGGATCTCGTCCAGCCTGTTGATCAGTTCCAGATTTTGCTCACGCGTCTTTCCGAAGCCGATGCCGGGGTCCAAAATGAGACGCGTTTCTTCCACCCCAGCCTTGACCGCGATATCCACGCTTGCAAGAAGCTCGCGCTTTACATCATCGATTAAATTTTCATATTCCGCGCCGGTGTATGCGTTGCCCAACCGTTCACGGACTTCCACGCTTGCGGGGTTGCTTCGGTTGTGCATCAAAATCACAGGGGCATGAAAGGCTGAGGCAACTGAAGCCAGTTGAGGGTCAGCACGAAGCGCCCACACATCGTTGAGGGTGTGCGCGCCGGCTTTGAATCCCGCCTCTGCCACTTTCGCTTTGGAGGTGTCAATCGAAATAATCGCTTCGGGGAAATTTTTGTGAATTCCCTGAATGACGGGAACGACACGTTCGATCTCCTCCTCCGCTGTAACAGGCTGTGAGCCGGGTCGCGTGGATTCGCCGCCGATATCGAGGATGTCCGCGCCGTTTTCGAGGAAGTATTTGGCTTGTTGGAGCGCACGATCTTCTCCCTCACCCCAACCCTCTCCCGAAGAGAGACGGGGATTCATCAGCCCGTC
>DAOTZF010000374.1:0-1914 GCA_034434415.1 Anaerolineales bacterium
CGGCGCGCGGACGTTCGCACTGTCGGCGAGCGACCAGTTCCAGGTGGTGGACGCAGCCGCAGGGTCGGCAGTGATCCGTGCGTATTATTTCCCCGGCTACGAAACGGAGGGACTCGCCATCCTGAACGCGGCGGTCCGCGCGGTGGGGCTCTTCGAGTCGCAGTTCGGGGCGTATCCGTATGCGAGTCTCAGCATCGTGCAATCGGACCTGAACGATGGGATGGAGTTCGATGGGCTGGTGTTTCTGGCGACCAAGTTTTACAACGAGTACGACGGCTCGGCGCGCAGTAACCTGGTGGCGATCGGTGTGCACGAGATCGCGCATCAGTGGTGGTTTGGCTTGGTGGGCAGCGACCAGGCGACCGAGCCGTGGCTCGACGAGGCGTTGTCGGTGTATAGTGAGGCGTTGTTCTACGAGTACATTTACCCCAACTCGTACGACTGGTGGTGGAACTTCCGCGTGAATTATTTCGGTCCGTCGGGCTACTTGGATACGACCATTTACGAAGCGCCGACGTTCCGCGCCTACGTGAACGCAAGTTATCTCAACGGCGCGAACTTCATGGAGGCTTTGAACATCCGCATGGGCGACGACGCGTTCTTTGCGTTTTTACGCGATTACGCCTCGCGCTACGGACGGGGCCGCGCCACTGCCTACGATTTTTTCGCTGTCGCACGGCAGAACACCACGGCCGATATTTCGGATCTAATCCGCGCGTATTTTAGGGGAGGGTATTGATTTGATTCATCTAAAATATCTATCCACGAACTCACGCGGTTTCAAGACCTCAATCCCTTCATAGCCTGAAACCTTCAACAAATGCTTATCCCCGCTGACGATGACCTTGCTTCCACTTGCGAGCGCGCAGGCAAGGAATTTGTCATCGTCTGGGTCTTCGCAAACAGGTTCTTTGAGTTTTGCAGACTTATACACTGTTGCATATTCAATGACAAAATTCAGGGCGGGATTCAAGTCAATATTGGGGCGTTCTTCCGCCAGAATTTCTCCAACTCGCCGATACTCATCCAGAATTTCCTGTGAAACTGCCAGATCGAACTCGCCTGCTTGCCACGCTTGGAGGATTTGATAGGGAGGTCCGGTGAAAAAGACGCCTGAGACAAACACGTTTGTGTCCATCACAACTATCAAATCCAAAGCGTCACTCATTTACGAGCCCTCGCTTTTGCAATGGCGGAGGTGATATCTTTTGGCTTCAAGCCTGCTTCTTTCGCCTGTTGACGTGCTTGCTCGATTAGAGACTCAAACTCTGTCATATCAGGCGGGACAACCTTTTTGAGGATAACAACGTCTTCATCGCCAACAACGAGAAATTGCGCACCTTCTTTCAAGTCGAGCCGCTTGCGAACGGATTCGGGAATCACAACTTGTCCTTTGGACGACATGCGGGTGGTGGCTAATGTTTCCATGTTTTCTCCTATTCTTACTAGTAAGATTATACCACTGATTTGATTTTGCCTATGTCTTCTTGCTTTGTTGCGCTATCACCGAGTATCAATGGTCAGGAGCCAGCATGATCCACAAGCTTTCCCCCATTCACCCCGGCGAAGTGTTGCTGGAGGAATTCATCAAGCCGATGGATCTGAGCCAGAACCGACTTGCCATTGGCATCGGCGTGGATACGCGCCACATCAATGAAATTGTGCTTGGAAAGCGCGCGGTGACTGCTGATACCGCCCTGCACCTCTCGTGCTTCTTCGGCAACTCGCCTCAATTCTGGATGGGACTGCAAGCCCAATATGATCTCGATGTTGCCGAAGATGAACTTGGCTCGCGGCTTGACCGTGAGGTTCGTCCACTGGCAACGGCGGCATAGATAACACGAGCGACTCGAAAAGAGTCGCTCATTCTATATTGTTACACGACAGAACACCACGGCCGATATTTCGGATTTG
>DAOTZF010000375.1:0-14049 GCA_034434415.1 Anaerolineales bacterium
ACCGAAGCGGGTGATTGGGCGTCGGTCGAATGGTCAGGCAAAGGCTCGACCTTCACTGACGTGATGGGACGCAAATACATCGATTGGCTCGGCGGCTTCGGCATGATGGATTTGGGCTGGTGCCATCCCGAAGTCGTGGAGGCGGTCATCGCGCAAGTGAAGCGCAGTCCCATGCCTTCGCAGGAATTGATCGATCCTTTGCGCGGCGTGCTTGGCAAACTTATGGCTGACATCACACCCGGCGACTTGAAATATTCATGGTTCGCCGCCAGCGGAACGGAAGCCATCGAAGCCGCGATAAAAATTGCAAAACTTTACACAGGTAAGTCGGCGTTCATCGTTGCTGTCAAGGCGTTTCATGGCAAGACGATGGGTTCGCTCTCCATGATGGGCAAGGCAGATTATCGTCAGGCAATGGGCTTGTTATATGGCGGGCAAATCTATCATGTCCCATTTGGCGATGCGTCTGCGCTCGAACAACAACTCGATATTTGCGACAAAGTCGGTATCGGTGTGGCGGGGGTATTGTTTGAGCCAATTCAAGGTGAGGCAGGCGCCATCGTCCCGCCGGATGATTTCTGGCCCCGCGTGCGCGCCGCGACGAAGAAGCACGGTGTTCTATTGATTGCAGACGAAGTGCAAACGGGTCTTGGTCGGACTGGGAAGCTATGGGGCGTTGACCATTGGGACGTCGCGCCCGACATCCTTGCCACTGCCAAATCCCTTGGCGGCGGTGTGATGCCTGTCTCTGCGGTGACAACCACGGAGGAAATCTTCAAACCGATGATGTACCCGAATCCCTTTATGCATACGACGACGACAGGCGGGAACGCCCTCGCTTGCGCTGCGGCGATAGCGACCATCAACATCACGCTTCGTGATCGACTTTGGGAAGGCGCGGCAAAGAAAGGCGGTTACCTCATCGAAAAAGTGACCGAACTTGCCGACGAGTTTCCGCAGTTGTATAAAGAAGTGACCGGCAAAGGACTCTTGATCGGTCAACACTTTCAATCGCCTGAGCTTGGTTATAAGGTGGCAGCGGAGTTGTTCAAGCGCGGCGTGTTGGTGGCTGGCACACTGACCAGCGCACAGACCATCCGCATCGAACCGCCGCTGATCATTGAACAGGAAGAGATTGACGAAGGTTTGAATCGTTTAGCCGACGCTGTTGGTGTTGTGGCGAAAATGCTTTAAGTGATATCTGGAAGGTTGCCTTCTTGCAACGACGAAATTATTGTACAATAAGCAAATCCTGCTCTGAGGAGAAGAGTCATGGCAAGTGAATTTGCAGTTGAAATGCAAGATGTCGTCAAGCAGTTCATCACGCCTGAGGGAGGTATTTTAGCAGCGGTCAATCATGTCACCATGCAGATCAAAGACGGGGAATTCTTCTCCCTGCTCGGTCCCTCCGGGTGCGGGAAGACAACCTCGCTGAGAATGATCGCGGGGTTCGAACTGCCCACGGATGGAAAGATTCTCATTCATGGCAGGGATGTGAGTCAGGTGTCTGCATTCCAACGCCCGGTCAACACTGTATTTCAACAATATGCGCTTTTCCCTCACATGACCGTTGAGCAGAATATCGGTTTTGGTTTGGAAATGAAAGGTGTTCCGCGTGCCGAGCGATCCAAGCGCGTATCGGAAGCGTTGGAGATGGTCCGCCTGCCCGGCATGGAAATGCGCCGCCCCAAACAGTTGTCCGGTGGACAACAACAACGCATCGCACTCGCCCGTGCCCTGATCAATAAACCCGAAGTTCTCCTCCTCGATGAACCCCTCGGCGCATTGGATTTGAAATTGCGGAAAGAAATGCAGTTGGAATTGAAGACCCTTCAACGTGAAGTCGGTATTACGTTTATTTATGTGACTCACGATCAAGAAGAGGCGCTGACCATGAGCGATCGCATCGCAGTGATGAGCAAAGGCGTCGCGCTTCAGGTCGGTCAACCCGAAGAGATCTACGAACGGCCCGCCACAAAATTCGTTGCCGATTTCATCGGCGAGACCAACTTCCTCGATGGCGTCGTGCGCTCGCAAAACGGCACGACCGTTGAAGTTGACCTGCCGGGTTCGGGTACAGTCCATGTTGAATCGAGCAGGAAGTTTACCAACGGTCAGCAGGTGACCGTCGCGGTGCGACCCGAAAAGTTGACGCTGAACAAGGAAGTTTCGGGTGGGAATAATCTCAAAGGGCGGGTCGAAGAGGTCATCTACATCGGTACGGATACACATTACGGTGTGCGGTTTGGTGGAAGTCACAAGGTCCGCGTGCGCGAGCAGAACGTCACACAGGGACACAAGGAACTTGCAAAGACAGGTGACGAAGTAACCGTTTCATTCACGCGGACATCGCCGCGCATTCTCACGGAATAGGCGAGGACGCCATGCTCAAATATTTCCGCGGCAAGAAAAACCTGCAACTCTTTGGCTTGATCGGTCCGGGTGCGCTCTGGATGTTGATCCTGTTCAACCTGCCGATTCTCATTGTGCTGTTCATCAGTTTTGTTGAACGTGGGCGCGCAGGCGGGATCAAACTTCCGCCCGAGTACACGCTCGATAACTACGTTCAGTTTTTCAATGCCTGTTCCTCTGAGTTTTCAGGACCCGAATGTGATCCATTCCTCTATTTGGGGATCTTCGGCAGTTCTGTGCGTATCGGATTGATCGTCACCATATGGTGTATTCTCTTGGGCTATCCGCTTTCGTATTTTATTTCGAAGCAAAGACCGCTCTGGCGCGATGCGTTGATGATTTTGGTCATCATCCCGTTTTGGACGAACTTCCTCGTACGCACGTACGCGCTGAAATCAGTGCTTGCCACCGAGGGGCTGTTCAACACTTTTCTGATGAATCTACACGTCATCAACCAGCCGCTTGATTTGCTCTTCAATGAATTTGCCGTGATCGTTGGTCTGATCTACGGCTATCTACCGTTCGCGATTTTGCCGATGTATGCTTCGATAGAAAAATTCGATCACAGCCTGATGGAAGCCGCGTCGGATCTCGGTGCGCCACCATGGCGCGCCTTCCTAAAGGTGATGTTGCCAATGACCATGCCCGGCGTGGTCGCCGCGCTGGTGCTGGTGTTTGTTCCGGTTGTTGGTGCGTTCATCACGCCCGATATCATGGGAGGCGGGAAAGTGGAAATGATCGGCACGCTGATCAACCGTCAATTTGGCGTGGCGCGTAACTGGCCCTTCGGCTCGGCAATGTCGTTGATCCTGATGCTGTTGGTGCTGGTCGGTGTCATCTACTATTTCCGCTCCAGTACAGAAGAGACGCGGAGGGCGATGTGAGCGCACAATTCCCCGTTTACCCGAAACAGCAGGTGCGTTTTACCACACGTGTTGGCAACTGGCTATTGGGAACAAACGCCGCACTGTTGTTTGGTTTCCTTTACCTGCCTGTGGTGATCCTGATCATCTTCTCTTTTAACAATACACGTTCCATTGCTGTGTTCACAGGGTTTTCCACCGAGTGGTACACATCGCTTGCAGCAAACGATGAACTGCTGGATGCCGCACGCAACAGTCTGCTCGTGGGTTTGATCACCACCATTATCGCGACAGCCATCGGGACGATGACTGCCCTCGCCATGGATCGCTACCGGTTTAAACTTCGTACCGCGTTCGACGCGAACCTGTATTTGCCGATCGTGATCCCCGAAATTGTGATGGGCATTGCCCTGCTGTTGTTTTTCAACCAGGCGCTGTTCCCCTTCCTGAATAATACCTTCGGTATGAGGGCGACAACGGGTTTGCATACCATCACTCTATCTCATATTGCTTTCGATATCCCGTTCGTCTATGTCATCGTCCGAGCTCGGCTCGCCGACTTCGATAAAACACTCGAAGAAGCCGCGGCGGACCTCGGCGCGGACGAGTGGAATACCTTCCAGCGCGTCACTCTTCCCTTGCTGATGCCCGGTATCATCGGCGGCGCGTTGATGGCGTTCACCCTTTCACTCGACGATTATCTCATCACGGCATTCACAAAAGGCGTGCAGGAACAAACCATGCCATTGTATATTTACTCTCTGGTACGCAAGGGAGTGACACCGGAGATCAACGCGCTTTCCACTGCACTGCTTGTCGGCTCGATAGGCTTGGTGGGGCTGTCTCTCACTGCTCAGAATGGCGGCGCTGTGTATACCAAAGCCATGTCCTTTGGCGCGGCGCTTGGCTTCGGTTTGTTCGGTTTGCTTAATCTGCCGGCTGTGTTTACGGCGTTTACCCTCAGCGGGCTGATCGTCAACCTGCTTCTACTCGCTGGTTTCTATTGGGCATGGCGGATGTTCCCATCGTTAAAGGAAGAATTGAACGAGGTGAATCGTTCCGGGAAAATCCTTGCCTGGGTTGCCGTTATCGTTGTGGTCGCAGCTGTGTATCTTTCAACATTCCTCATGTTGGCTTGACGTGAAAGGAGGTAGCTCGCGTTTTTTAATAATTTTCCTTGGTAGCTGGTTTGTAAATTGATGATTAACTATCCCGTTCAGGAGAAGAGAAGATGAAGAAAACGCTGTTCATTGTATTGATGCTTGCCGGGCTCGTGCTGTCGGCGTGTGGACCCGCCGCGGCGACTGAACCAGCCGCCCCGGCAGACGGAGGCGAGGACACCGGTCGGTGCGGAGATAAATCCCAGCTTGCTGATGAGATTTACTTCTACACCTGGGTTGAGTATATTGATCCCGCCGTTAAAGAACAATTCGAAGCCGAATGTGGAGTCAAGGTAACCGAGACGAATTTCGCATCCAATGAAGAATTGCTCGCCACATTACAAGCTGGCGGCGCAGCCTATGACATTATCGTCCCCTCCGACTATATGGTCACAACCTTGATCGACGAAGGCATGGTCATGGAGTTGGACTACAGCATCATCACCAACATCGCGAACATGGAACCGCTTAATGTGAATCAATATTTCGACCCCGAACAGAAATATACGGTTCCGTGGTTCTGGGGTACATCCGGCTTCGCGGTGGATACGAATGTCGTTACCGACTACACCAATTCGTGGAGCATGATGTTCGACACGAACTCGCCGTATTGCGGACAGATGAGCATGTTGGACGATCCGCGTGAGACCCTCGGCGCGGCGTTGATGTACCTCGGTTACTCCATCAACGACATTGACCCTGCCCACCTCGAAGAAGCGAAAAACCTGCTCATTGAACAATCAAAATGCGTGAAAGCCTACGATAGCCAGACCAACGATGACCTCATTATCTCCGGTGAAACCGTGCTCGGTCACATGTGGACGGGCGACGCCCTCCTTGCTGGCTTGCCCGATTATGGCGGTCGTGACGGCATTACGTATGTCATTCCTGACGAGGGCTGCACCATCTGGCAGGATAACATGATGGTTCCGGTCAGCGCTCCAAATCCGTATACCGCGATGGTGTTCATGAATTACACACAATACCCTGAGATCGCCGCGCAGAACGCTGAATTTGTTGGATATGCCACGCCCAATGCTGCCGCCAAGGAATTCATCGATCCTGAAATGTTGGCAAACGAGAGTGTCTATCCGACGCCGGAAGTGGAAGCCCGGCTTCAGTGGATCGAAGATGTCGGTGACGCCTACGAACTTTACGACCGCATCTGGACGGAGTTCAAAGCCGCCGCAGGAAGTTAGCTATTTAGCTATTGAGTAGACCGGTTTGTTCCGCACGATTTGAAAAGAAATCGAACTGCGGAACAAACCGGGACGCTTCGAACGCAGGGGAGAACTGATTCGGTTTTCATCAAACTTGTCTGCCCCCGCAACGAGATGGGCGGCGGAGCCATTCGAAAGGAGTTTATGCGAGTCTTACTCGTAGGGGTGGGGGGGGTGGGGGAAGCCATCGCCGCCCTCGCCAAGTCCCGTGACTGGATGACCTTGATGGTGCTGGCAGATTACAACCTCAAACGCGCCGAAGAGGTGCAGAAAAAATTAGGGGACGACAAGCGATTTCCTGTCGAGTCCATTGACGCGAGCAAACAGGAAAATATCGAAGCACTGGCGAAGAAATACAATGTTGACCTCACCATGAACGCGGTTGACCCAATCTTTAATAAACAAATTTTCGACGCGGCTTATAACGTTGGCACCCACTACATGGATATGGCGATGACGCTCTCCGAGCCGCATCCCACGGACCCGTTTAACAAGGTCGGGGTCAAACTCGGTGATTATCAATTCGAGAAGGCAAAGGAGTGGGAGAAAAAAGGTCTGCTCGCGCTGGTCGGTTTTGGCGTGGAGCCCGGCATGTCAGACGTTTTCGCGCGTTACGCCGCGGATCATCTCTTCGATGAAATCGATGAAATTGGCATCCGAGACGGCTCCAACCTTGTTGTGGATGGCTACAAGTTCGCCCCGACTTTTTCAATATGGACAACGATTGAAGAATGTCTGAATCCGCCTGTAATTTACGAGGAAGGCAAGGGGTGGTTCACCACTGCGCCGTTCTCTGAACCCGAAGTGTTCGAATTCCCTGAGGGCATAGGCAGCGTGGAAGTGGTCAACGTGGAGCATGAGGAAGTGTTGCTTGTGCCGCGCTGGATAAAAACAAGGCGCGTCACGTTCAAGTACGGTCTGGGTGATGAATTCATGGATGTATTGAAGACTCTTCACAAATTAGGTTTGGATGGCAAAGAAAAGATCAATGTGAAGGGAGTCCAGGTCGCGCCGCGCGATGTGGTCGCGGCGTGTTTGCCGGACCCCGCTCATCTCGGCGATAAGATGCATGGTAAGACTTGCGCGGGGACGTGGGTGAAGGGAAAGAAAGATGGAAAGAAGAAGGAAGTTTATATTTATCAAGTCGCCGACAATCAAGAGTGTATGAGCAAATGGAGCTGTCAGGCAGTCGTTGCTCAGACAGCCTTTACGCCAATGATCGCAATGGATCTACTTGAGCATGGATTGTGGAAAGGTTCAGGCGTGCTGGGACCTGAAGCGTTCGACCCCGTTCCGTTCATGGAACGGATGGCGGAGTATGGCTTCCCGTACGGGGTGCGCGAAATGTGAAGGATGGCACATCAGCCTCGATCTGGGAATGAAGCGTGTTTCAACGCATCCAGTACGTGTCCTTTTCGGAATGTTCGTGTTGTCAAGCAATAGTCAGAACTGTATAATTTCATCATCCTGAACTTCTCACGAGGAGAAACGGTCATGGAGTACAAACTTTGGATCGACGGCAAGTGGGTGGATTCACAAGGTGGCGGGAAGATGATGATCGAGAACCCTGCTACGGGGGAGAAGATCGCCGAGGTGCAGGAAGCTTCACGGGCAGACGTGGACAAAGCGGTACAAGCCGCGAAAAATGCATTTTATGACGGACGCTGGTCGCGCAAGATACCCAGCGAACGCTCGAAAGCGATCTGGAGGCTGGCAGATCTGCTCGAAGCCAACTCGGAAGAATTTGCGCGCGTGGAAAGTGAGAACACAGGCAAGCCGTATAAATTTTTGAGTCTGGCAAGCGACGTCCCATTTACAGTTGACAACTTAAGATTTTTTGCAACCGCCGCGCGCGATACGCATGGCTCGCATGCGGGTGAATTTATGACGGGTTACACCTCCATCTATCGGCGCGAGCCGGTGGGTGTGATCGGGCAAATTACGCCGTGGAATTATCCATTGAACATGGCGGGTTGGAAGATCGGTCCTGCGCTCGCGGCTGGCTGTACAATTGTGTTGAAGCCCGCACCAGGTACGCCTTTGACAACACTGATGCTTGCTGAGCTGATAAAAGAAGCTGGCATTCCAGATGGAGTTGTCAATATTCTTTCAGGCGGCAACGATGCGGGTCAGGCATTGGCAGAACATCCCGATGTCCGCATGATCTGTGTGACCGGCGCTTCGAGCACCGGTAAGAAAGTGATGAAGACCGCGGCGGATACGCTCAAGCGCGTTCATCTTGAGTTGGGTGGCAAAGCGCCTTTCATTGTGTTCGACGACTCTGATCCTGAACTCGTAGCGGCGAAGGCATCGTTCGCGGCGACGGCAAATACAGGTCAGGATTGCACTGCCGCGACGCGGATTTATGTCGAAAAAGGACGCGCCAACGATATGCGCGAGGCGGTCGTGGAAGCGATGAGGAATGTAAAAGTGGGCATGCCGTTTGACGACGGCGTGGTGATGGGTCCGTTGATCTCGGGGATTCAACGCGAACGCGTCTCAGGTTTTGTGGATCGAGCCAAGGCACAAGGCGCTAAGATTCTCACAGGCGGCGGCGTGCCGAAAGATTTGCAAAAAGGTTATTATTACGAACCAACGGTGATTTCCGACGTTCAACAGGATTGGGAGATCGTGCAGAGCGAAGTGTTTGGTCCTGTGATCACCGTGCAGGAGTTTGATAATGAAGACCAAGCACTGCACCTCGGCAACGATGTGCTGTACGGTTTGGCAGCCTCGGTCTTCACAAAAGATGTCGGTCGCGCCATGCGGTTAACGAGTCAATTGGAATTTGGTACGGTCTGGGTCAATGACCATTTGCCGATCACATCCGAAACTCCGCACGGCGGGTTCAAACAATCAGGCTTCGGCAAGGATTTATCCGCGGAGGCGGTTGGCGATTACCAGATTACCAAGCACGTGATGATCGCGCAAGCATAAGTTTGTAGGGGCGACCCACTCTGCGAAGTCGCATTACTTTGAATTGATCAATGCGGGTCGCCCTTCGGAAATAAAAAAAATAGAATTAATAGGGCGACCCGCCCTTGATGATTGTGATGTTTTATGAATTTGATGGGTCGCCCCTACGAATAAAAATCCGAGGTGAAATTGTGGAATACAAATTGCTGATTAACGGTGAATGGACGGGAAGTGGAACGCCAATGGAAGTGAAAAACAAATATGATGGCAGAACCGTCGGTGTGCTTCCCACCGCCACGCGCGAGGACTTGAATCAAGCCCTCGATGCCGCGGAGCGCGCGGAAGATTCAATGGCGGAGATGCCCGCGCACAAACGCGCCGACATCCTTTTGAGAACTGCCGCTCTCCTGCGAGAACGAGCAGAAGATCTGGCGAAGACCATCGCCGCGGAGGCTGGCAAAGCGCTCAAATTTGCCCGCGCCGAAGTGGACCGCGCCGCCAGCACCTTCACCATCGCCGCGGAAGAAGCCAAGCGATTGCACGGCGAAACGATTCCCCTGGATGCCGTCCCTGCGGGCGAGGGATATTTCGGATTTTGGACGCGCCGTCCTGTTGGAGTCATCGCCGCGATCAGCCCGTTCAACTTCCCGTTGAATTTGGTCGCACACAAGGTGGCGCCCGCGCTGGCATCAGGCAATACGGTGGTCTTGAAGCCCGCTTCAACGACCCCGCTCGCGGCTGTGAAGTTGTGTCAAATCCTTCACGAAGCGGGCGTGCCTGCCGGTGCGATCAACCTCGTTGTCGGCGGCGGCGGGACAGTGGGCGAGTGGCTCATCACCGACGACCGCGTGGATAAGATTACATTCACTGGTTCCCCTGAAATTGGAAAACATATTTTGAGTGTTGCGGGAATCAAGAAAGTCACACTGGAATTGGGAAATACTTCACCTGTGGTTGTCGCGCCTGATGCAGATCTGGATTTCGTTGCCAAGCGCTGCGCGGTTGGCGCGTTCTACAACTCGGGTCAGGTTTGTATTTCTGTTCAACGGATTTACAGCGAAAAGAAAGTATTCGAGCCATTCTCGGAAAAGTTCGTCAAAGCGACCGAGTCGATGGTCGTCGGCGACCCGCTTGATGAACGCGTGGACGTCGGACCGATGATCGACTCGAAGGAAGTGGACCGAATCGAAGGCTGGGTCAAGGAAGCGCAGGGGTCGGGAGCGAAAATCCTAACTGGCGGCAAACGCGAAGGAACCGTGTATTATCCAACCGTCCTTACGAATGTCGAAGCGGATATGAAGGTTGTGGCGGAGGAGACGTTTGCCCCTGTTGCCTCCGTGATCGCAAGCGACGATTTTGAGTCCGCATTACAACAGGCGAATGATACGAAGTTCGGTTTGCAGGTCGGCGTGTTCACCAACGATGTGAACCGCGTGCTTAAAGCTGTGAAGCGCTTGAACTTCGGAGGAGTCATCGTCAACGATACGCCGAACTTCCGCGCGGATCACATGCCCTATGGCGGCAACCGCCAAAGCGGACTCGGGCGCGAGGGCGTGAAATTTGCAATGGAGGATATGACCAATATTCAACTGGTTGCAATTCGACTGGGTTCGTAGATGCACTGTTGGTTGAGTAGGCGGTGTTCGTCCGCCGTATCGAAACCAACTGGTGTTCAAAAGCAATCTCACAACAATAATTACTTTGCTTACTGGTGGTTTCGATATGCCTTCGGCTGTCGCCTCAGGCTACTCAACCACCGACTTATTCTGAAGAGGAGAACAGACATGGAACACAAACTGTGGATCGACGGAAAGTGGGAAGATACCAAGGGCGGGAAGATGATGGCGATCGAAGACCCCGCAACAGGCAAGAAAATTGCCGAAGTTGTGGACGCCAGCCGCGAGGATGTGGACCGCGCAGTGCAAGCCGCGAAGCGGGCCTTTTACGACGGTCGCTGGTCGAAGAAGACGCCCGCTGAGCGCTCGAAAGCGATCTGGAAACTTGCCGATGTGATCGAAGCAAACATCGAAGCGATCGCTAAACTCGAATCAGAAAACACGGGCAAGCCGTATGCGTTCGTCAGTCTCGGCGGCGACCTGCCGTTCGCGATTGACAACTTGCGTTTCTTTGCCAGTGCCGCACGCGATACGCACGGCTCGCATGCGGGTGAATTCATGGCAGGATACACCTCCATGTACCGCCGTGAACCCGTGGGGGTGGTTGGTCAGGTCGCGCCGTGGAACTATCCGTTCATGATGGCGGCGTGGAAGATCGGTCCCGCGCTTGCGGCGGGGTGCACCATTGTGTTGAAACCCGCGCCTGGCACGCCTCTGACTACACTCATGCTTGCAGACTTTATCAAAGAAGCTGGAATCCCCGATGGGGTTGTCAACATCGTCACTGGCGGAAATGACACCGGTCAGGCAATCGTGGAGCATCCGGATGTGCGCATGGTGAGTCTCACGGGTTCCACTGGCACGGGCAAGAAGATCATGAAAACCGCCGCAGATACGCTCAAGCGCGTGCATCTCGAACTCGGCGGCAAGGCTCCGTTCATCGTGTTCGATGATTCCGATCCTGAACTCGTCGCGGCGAAGGCTTCGATGGCGGCGACTCTCAATACAGGTCAGGATTGCACCGCCGCGACACGCCTGTATGTTGAGAAAGGCAAGGCGAAGGTTATGCAGGAAGCGGTTGTCGAGGCGGTGAAAAATGTAAAGGTTGGTCTTCCGTTCGAAGACGGAGTCCAGATGGGTCCGCTCATCTCAAAGGTTCAACGTGAACGTGTTTCTGGTTTTGTCGATCGCGCAAAATCAGCAGGCGCAAAGATTCTCACGGGCGGCGGCGTGCCGAAAGGATTCGACAACGGCTATTACTACGAGCCGACCGTGATTGCCAATGTGCAACAAGATTCAGAGATCGTGCAGAGCGAAGTGTTCGGACCCGTCATCACCGTGCAGGAATTTTCCGATGAAGCCGACGCGTTGAGCAAAGGCAACGATGTATTGTACGGACTCGCCGCCTCGATCTTCACCCGCGATATCGGACGCGCGATGCGCCTCTCTTCGCAATTGGAGTTTGGTACAGTTTGGGTGAACGATCACCTCCCTCTGACCTCTGAAACCCCGCACGGCGGGTTCAAACAATCGGGCTTCGGCAAGGATTTATCCGCCGAAGCGATTGGCGATTACCAGATCACCAAGCATGTGATGATCGCGCAGGCATAAGATACAGACTGTCATCTAGAGAACAGAGGCCGGAGATATAATCTCCGGCCTCTGTCATTTAATATTTGTTATTTATTCGAAGGGATGGGCTCAGATTGGACCGAGGAATTTTTCTGCGATTGTTTTGGTTTTCGGAATAGTTGCGAAAGCGTTTCCCATTTTTGTTTCAACGTCGTTCCGTAAAGAACACCCATGATGACGGTACCCAAATTGTAATGCCCTGCCTCCCGAAGGATGGTCGCAATGTCCCATTTGACGGGCGCGGAACCGGCGGCAAAACTGACCGATTGTGTAAACTGCCTGAATCCTTCCTCGCCGTGGATGCGTCCGAAGCCCGATTCTTTCATGCCTCCGAAGGGAAGCATGGGAATGCCGAAGTGGGCAATGCTGTCGTTGACGATCACCCCCGCCGCCTGCAATTGGTCGGCGACGCGTTTCGCGTGTGCCTGATTTTGACTGAACACCGACGCGCCCAAGCCGAATGTACTGTCGTTTGCCAGCTTGATCGCTTCCGCTTCATCTTTGACCTTCATGATCGGCATGATGGGACCGAACGTTTCCTCCTGCATCAGGGTCATGGAATGATTCACATCCACCATCACGATCGGGTTGTAAAACGTGCCCGATTCCTTTCCTCCCGTGAGGATGCGTGCGCCTTTTGATGTTGCGTCCTGCAAGTGGCGCTCGACAATCTCCGCCTGTCGCATCGCTACAGGTCCCAGAAAATAGGGACTGTCGAATTCAGTCGTGTACCCGGGTTTTAGCTGTTTTGCATATTCAACCGCGCGTTTCACAAATTCGTCGTATTTCGATTCGACCACATACACACGTTCGACCGCCATGCATGTCTGCCCTGCGTTGAAGAAGGCGCCCCAAGCCCCCCAGCGCGCGGCTGCATCGATATCCGCATCCTCAAGCACGATCAAGGCATCCTTGCCGCCCAATTCGAGCGTGACCGGTGTGAGGTTTTCCGCGGCGGCTTGCATGATCTTTTTTCCTGTCGGCGTCGAGCCGGTGACGAACATATAATCGGGCTTGGACTTTGTCAGCGCGGCGCCTACATCGCCCCCTCCGTGGACCACGCGCATAAATGGCGCGAGTTCGGGAATTCGATTTATCAATTGCTCGATCAAAACACCCGTAGCGGGAGTGACCTCGGACGGTTTCAATACGACCGTGTTTCCCGCCAGCAATGCAACGAGCGCGGGCGGGAGAGCCAGCGTCAACGGATAGTTCCACGGCGCAATGACCGCCACCACGCCGTGCGGACGATATTCCACGTATGCGCGCTTGAACATATATAATCCCGAGGAGACGCGTTTTTTCTTCAACCATTTCGGGGCTTTGGCACAATGCTGTGCGAGGATATCCACTGTGACAAACAATTCGATCAGAGCATCCTGCCTGCTCTTGCCGCAATCCTGATTGATAATGCTGGTGATGTGGTCGCGTTCGTCGATCAGGAGGGTTTGCAGTTTCCTCAAGATGCGGATGCGCTCGCGAAGGGGTTTCGCGCTCCACTCGGGGAACGAATCGCGCATCTCGTCCATCGCGCGCCGGACGCCCTCGGGAGTTGTCACATTCACTTCGCCAAATTTAACTCCCGTGGCGGGGTTGATGAAGGCAAGTTTTTCCTGTTCCATGGTTTTGCTCCTGGGTTAAGTTTCGGAACGGCACAATTATAAGCCGTTCCCGTCAGGCTGTGACCGCCTTCTCTTGGTACAATTGCGATATCTCATCCAAGGAAGGGCACCATGGCGAACCAACTGTATCAGGATAACTTCCCCCACATAACCCCCGCGTGGACGCGCATTTTCAACTTTGTTGCCGAACGCGCCGAGGGATCGTACATCTATACGGACGATGGGCGTAAACTACTCGATTTCACCTGCGGCATCGGTGTGACGAATACGGGTCATTGCCACCCGAAAGTTGTCGAAGCGATCCGTGAACAGGCTGGGTTGTTCCTGCATGCGCAGGCGAATATCGTCATCCACAAACCGATGCTGCAATTGATCGAAGAACTGCGCCAGATCGCACCGCCTTCGATCGATTCGTTTTTCTTTACCAACTCGGGCGCGGAAGCCGTGGAAAATTCCATCAAGATCGCCAAGGCTGCCACAGGCAGACCGAACGTGATCGTATTTAACGGATCCTTCCATGGGCGGACCCACGCCACGATGTCGTTGACCACCTCCAAGACGATCTACCGCGCGGGCTTTGCTCCGCTCATGGCGGGTGTGTATGTTGC
>DAOTZF010000376.1:0-15309 GCA_034434415.1 Anaerolineales bacterium
ACGCTCGAGCCGCAGGAAGCCGATGCAAAGACGCTGGTTACGCTTTTGCACCTGCGCGACATGGCTGAAAAAGACGAAACCCCATTCTCCATCGTCAGTGAGATGCTCGACCTGCGCAACCGCGAACTCGCCGAAGCCACACAAGTCGACGATTTCATCGTCAGCGAACACCTCATCAGTTTGATGATGGCTCAACTTTCGGAAAACGGAGAATTGTTCGATGTGTTCGCCGACATCTTCGACCCCGAAGGCGCGGAGATCTATCTCAAACCCATCAGTGACTATATATCGCTTGGGGAGCCGGTCAACTTTTACACGGTGGTCGAGGCGGCGCGAAGGCGCGGTCAGACCGCCATTGGGTATCGAATCGCTTCACAGGCAAAAGAGGCGGAGAAGTCTTACGGAGTGCATACAAACCCAAGGAAGTCTGAAGCGGTCGTCTTTACATCCAACGATAAGGTGATCGTTATCGCGGACAGTTGATTCACATGAAATCCTGAAATCCCGTTTACGTTTACTTTGCCCGTTTCCTGCTCAGTTTGTGCTGGTACATTGCCTCGTCTGCCTGCGCCAGGAATTCCTCCATCGAGATCTTGGATTCCGCATCCACTCGAATACTGCCCATACTGAAGGATAGGGCATGTTCGCGCTCGACCTGTCGGTTGTACTCATCCACATTCCTTTGCAGGCGTGTCTGCATGTTGGCGAGGTCACTGTTGGACGCGTCGACGATCAGGACGACGAATTCATCCCCTCCCAGGCGCCCAATGATGTCTGATTCGCGAAAGGTCGCGTTCAAGAGGCGGGCAAAACTTGCCAGAGCGGCATCCCCGCCCGCGTGACCGAACGTATCGTTGATGTATTTCAGGCTGTCGAGATCGATGTAGATCAAGGAGGAAGAGTAGCCTGCACGCCGGGCAAATTTCAGCAGGCTGGTTGCAAGGATCATGAAGCCGCGGCGGTTGTTCAAGCCTGTAAGACCATCCACCAGCGACAAATTGCGCAGACGTTCGTTGGCATCTTCGAGTTCGGAAACCTTTTCATACAGCTTGTCTGCCAGTAATTGAAGATGCTCCCGTTGAAGCTGACCGGTTTGAGGCAATCGGGCAGGTGTGGTCGGATTCTTAAGCGTTTCATTCACCGCCCGCAATATGGCTTGCGGCTCGGCGGGTTTTCGCAGGATCTGAGTGACTCCGCTGGCTCGCGCCAGCCTGTGTATTTCTGTTTCGTCGTAATTCGATGTATGGAAAATCACCGGGATTCCCATCAGGAGCGGTTCCGCACGCAGGCGACGCACCAACGTGAACCCATCCATGTTCGGCATGAGGATATCCGTGACGATCAAATCAGGGAGTTCTCTACGCGAGAGTTCAAGCGCCTGTGCGCCGTCCTCCGCCTCGAGGAGGCGATAGCCGAAATTACCCAGTAATGTAATATACACCCGGCGGTCGGCGGGGTTGGTATCAACAATGAGGATGGTCGCCATGTTCCATTGATTAATTCTTTGTACGGTTGAGATTGATCTGCAAATCGAAGCGGACGATGCAGCCCAGACCCGGCCGCGATGCTTGGGCAACTATAGCACATTTCTGAGGAGAAACAAGAACTCCTCATCCGGTGGATGAGGAGTTACCATCGCAAGTACAGGATCGATCATTGCGAGAACGGGAACTGGTCCAGCAGATCCCAACGCTCCGAACCCATCTGTACCGTCCATTCAAAACTTCTGACCGTGAAGGTAATGCCCTTCCCGCTTCCAAATGTAGGATCCTTGATCTGCGGCGACAGGTTTTCGGGCAGGTCAACGATCTTGATGTGTGGCAGCCAATCATTAGCCATATAAGGGTACGGATCGCATCCCATCTCCCGGGCGATCTGAGCCAGATCGTTGTACAGTTTTTCCAACGACGCGTTCCTCTCCGCCAACAGCCATAACCGCCCCTGCTGGTTATGCACATTCATGCGCGCAATTCCTCCGACTTTGATCTCCAGAGGAGGGAGTGTCTTTGCATATTCCGTGAGGCGTTTCCTCAGGGCGGGAAAATCCTGCACCTTGCGAAATGCCTGAATGGTCAGATGCAGGTCGATGATCGGTGTTCCATTGACCAGACGGGCGGTTTCATCCGAAAGCTTGAATAATTTTGTGTAATCCTCGCTTTCGGGCCTGACGATGATGAAAGTTGATTTACCGTCCGTGATTGCCAAGCTCACCACCTCAGTTTCTTTCAAACGATTCCTATACAGGTCCACATGGGCTTCGCCGAGACTTCTGCCGACGCCATAATTCCACGCCAGCAACCCGTGGTTCCGGTCTTTTTCCCAGACCGTGCAAAGCCTCGCCTCCAACCCGCTCAGGTCGTCGTCGATCGTTGACGTGATTTTAAACTCGTCCCCTGCCCGTTCCGAACGAAACAGCAAAAATCCTTCATCCTTCGGGAAGTGCTTGATGAGTACGTTCGAGAAACGTCTCAAATCCTGGTCGATGGCGGCGCTTCCGTAACGGGCATTCCCTTCGTGCATATTGAGCATGTCGGTCAAAGCAATGCAGTGGACGGGTTTGTTTTCGAGGTACCATCGCGCACCCAGACCATTGAGCGTGCCGGTGAGTGGCTCCCGGGTCACAATACCTTCCACAACACTTTGCGTGACCCGGACCTGTTCGATCAACTGTTGTTCCACATTGACCGGCAGCTTCAACAAGCAGATTTTATCGATAAGTCTTTCATAGGGCATGTTAAACTCATTCCAACTTTGATGGAGGTTGTTCTCCTCCATGCGCGCCGGAATCTCGGTATGGCTTTCCAAAAACGTTTGTCGGATGACAATGGGTCTGTAGGTCCTGCGCTGTTTTTGAAGCTCATTCTCCGCCTCGGTCTCCGTCATTCCCACGCCGAAATCCCACGTAAGAAGCGAGTCCTCCTCCTGATTCGAATATAACTTCGACAGTAGGCGACGAATCTCCTGCGGGCTTTTGGATGTGGAAATGACCCTGAACTCATCACTGCCCGGCGACCTGCGGACAAAATCCCCCTTGTCCATGTTGAAGATGGACATGAATTGGAACGCCAGCTTATGCAATTCCATATCCACTGCCGCGGCGCCGTAGACCTTGTTCGCCTGCCGCAGATCGTAAATGTCCGCTTTTGCCATCCCTTTGCGTTCGGTGGGGATGAGCCATTTTTCCGCGCGCGCATTGAGCGCATGTGTCACCGGGTCGTACAGTGCCAGATTCTTGGCATTCTTCAGGATGCCGGAGAGGATGCTCTTCAAAGGTTGAAGTTGTGCTTCATCGACCTGCAAAGTCTCGAACAACATCTCCAGTTCTTTGAAGGCTTGCAGGAAAACCTTTTGCTCGTTATCCATGTGTTTTCTGGAATGCCGCCATTTGTGGATGCGCCTTCAATATTCTTTGCAGGAGGTCCTGCCCCAGCCGGATCTCATGCTGCATCCCCTGGCGTTGAAACCCTTCCATCGATTCGTTAACCAATGTCAGCGCGGTCTTCGGATCGAAGTTCGTTTCGAAGTACACCGATGCAAGCCCAAGTTGGCCGCGCGCCAGTTCGTCCACACGACCGAATTCATTCGCAGACTGGATGCCATCCTTGAAGTAACGCTCCGCATTATCGAACCTTTTTTCCTTCAGTGCGACAAAACCAAGCCCGTTGAGGGCGTAACTAATATGACGAACCGGGTCTTTCCGGACGGGGTCCTGCCACGTTTCCAGGGCTCTTCGATACCACTCCCCGGCTTTCTTCGTGTTACCGCGTTCATATTCCAGATCGCCGAGTCCGAACTGGGCAAAGCCCTTGCTGTAGATTCCGTAATCGTCATCGGCATATTTATCACTGGCTTCGAGCGCGTCGAGCAATAATTGTTCTGAGCGGCCAAAATTACCGAGCCTGAGCTCCACGGTGCCAAGCAAACGCTGCGCCGCAGCGATCAACAATCCGTCTTGCGTGATCGTTGTTGCAGATAACGACTCTTCCGCCCAGCGCAAGGCTCTTAGATAATCTCCCTGATAGAAGTAGATCCAACTGATGTTACGCGCGAACGTACTGACCGACTTCCAATCGGACAGGAGGTTTGCCGCGCGCAACGCCGCATGTGCGAGGGTTAGTCGGTCGTACCAATAGGCTCGTTGCCACAACACACTCCCGAATTGAGCACCGACCTGCACCAGCATTTCGGCGATGCCGCGACTTTTCCTGGATAATGCGCCGGTATTGGGGAGCTTCTTTTGTATGGATTTGTAACACCACTGAGCCGCGCTGAGGATGTTGTTCCGGTCGAGCAGGAGTTTGTCGTAGCCGCGCCACTCTGTGAAATCGCTCCGTTGTGAGATCAGCCCTGTGTAATATTGCGCGATCTTCAGTTCAGCCTGCTGGATGAATTTCCGATCGCCTGCAAATTGAGTGCGGATGAAGCGACGCGTCAACGGCAGGATGCTGAAATAATCGCGGACCGGTTCGTGCTCGATCAGAGTGAATTGCAACAGGTCACTGACCGCGATCTCAAAACCGTCATCGTCTTCGATACCGGAGATTTCTCTCAACGCTTCCCGCGAAACGGCCTCCGGCTGCAAAGCAAGGATGTATAACAATTTCCTTTCGTTGGGATGCCGCAACAGGTTCCAACTGTGGTTGAAACAATATTGCAAAATGGGGATATCTGCATCCATGCTCAATTTATCGAACACTTGAGTCACTGAATAACCCAGCACCGCAACCTGCCCCTGCACCCACAACATGGCAAGAGGAAGACCGCCGGTCAGTTCTGCCAGGTGTCTGTTCTGTTCTCTTGTCAATTGAATGTTTTTCTGCTGGGCATCCCACTCCAGCAGGGCGCTGCTTTCTTCCGCAGATAGCCCCTGCAAACGGATGATCTGCCCTTCGGTCACACGCTCGCGCGAGGTGACGAGCACCTTGAGCGTGATCGGTGAGCGCCGTAAAAATTCCAGGATGTCGCGTTGTTCGGTTTTGGAGAGCGATTCGAAATTATCCAGAACAAGAAGCGTGGTGCGCCGCGCAAGCAGGTTGTATGCGCGTTTGATCTGGTCCTGGATCGTCATATTCCCGATGGTGGGGTTCCCCAGACTCGCACCGATGGTGATGAGGATATCGGATAACGATTTCGCTTCCGGGAGGATCGATTCGATGCCGTAAAGGGTCAGCACGGATTCCTTGGCCGAGATCCAGATGACAGATTCGAACAAGGATTCCTCGATACATCGATGACTCACCTCGATGGCAAGTGCGGACTTTCCCACACCGCCGATTCCCTCGATGCCGATAATGAACGTGCGGCTGTTGGGGTTCAGGGACTGCAGGATGGTTTGAATCTCCTGGTCCCGCCCGACGAAATAAGGACGCCGCGGCAGGTTCGCGAGCAGGTCTGTTCTCTCGCTTTCTTTTTTGCCGTAGGTCAACCCTTCGATCTCTTTGGTATACCGCGCAATCGCCTCCCGCTCCATCGTCACGCTGTTGATCAGATGCAGAGGCTGGTCTACACCATACTTCGCCAACATCTCTTCGAGCACGTAGAGGTTTTTCTTGTGGAGATCGACCATCCGTTCCAGATGGGTAATTTCTTCCTTATCCATGTTGTACCCTCGATCTATTCGACGACCTGAATATCCTTGTTATACACTTTCGAAAGAACAACTTCGAGTTGTTTGATGGTTTCGAGCATGGAATTTTCCGCCTCGGTCATGTTGTGCACAATGATCGGGGGCACAAGAGCACTCCCCCATTTTGCATATTGTTCTTTGGCAATATGATAGTTCCGCGAGTGAGTTTCCAATAACCTCACCAAATGCTGGACTTCCTGCTCGTGATTCATCCAGAGGATTTCGTCGATCTTGGTGGAAAGCAAATCCTGCCTGACCTCCTCCTTCGCTTCCGGCGCAGGGAGGGCGGGTTCGGCTTCGGGCTGTTTTTCCTCAGGCGGCGCAGGTAGGTCATTCGCCTTCCTGCGTTCCCGTCGCTCCTCGAGAATTTTACGTCCTTCTTCGAAGATGAAATCGATGGCTTTCAACAGGATGGGGAGTTCAAGCGTGTCCAGCATGGAACCTCCTTTTGATTCAGTATAGCACAGGAGGGAATGGAAAACTAATCAAACCATCGGCAGAATTGCATCCCCTGTGTCTACAATTTCTCACCAATCGATTTCAATCTCGGCTTCATTTTTATATCAGCAAGAAGGACGCCAGGGTCATTAAGGATTGTCAATTGGTCCAACACGCAAACTTACCCTGGATCGTCGGTGGCGGCGGAAAAGATCTCATCGCTCGAACAGGCTGATACTTTCGATGTGATAGGTTTGCGGGAACAGGTCGAAAGGTGCCACCTGTTTGAGTATGTAGCCGCCATGGATCAATCGCGCCGCGTCGCGCGCCAATGTGGAGGGGTCGCATGACACGTAAGCAATATGTTTCGGATTCAATCGTACGAGTCCATCTACAACCCATTTATCCAACCCGGCACGCGGAGGGTCAACAATCACAACATCGGGTCTTGCTTCGAGGTGTGCGATCACTTCCTCAACCGTCCCTTCATATAACTCCACATTATCGAACTCATCGAGATTCGCTTCGAAATCTTCGCAAGCCGAGGCAGATACCTCGACGCCGATCACGCTTTTGCATTTCGGAGCGAAGAATGCGCTGAAGAGACCAACCCCGCAGTAGAGATCGAGCAGAGTGGAAGATCGCGTACCTGGTAATTGGGTAATGAGGTATTCCACCATTTTCCCTGCCATGACCGTATTCACTTGAAAGAACGACGCGGCGGAAACTTTGAAATCACGCTCCAGCACGCGGATCATGATATGGTCATTACCAGCGATGACAACTGCATTTCCTTCGTAGAGGTGCGCCACGGAAATTCCCGCTTCGATCTCCAATTCGGGCGGCTCCGGGGAATCCGATTCAAGGAGGAGCATCAGATCTTCATCACGCCCTGCACGGAGCGACACGCGCTCAATATCTGTTCCAGGCTCGAATTCGAGTTGACCCCAGAAACCGTTGACGGATGGTTCAGGCAGATGACACTCGGTGATCGGAATTACCTCGTTTGAATTAGGCGCCAAAAACCCCAACTTGCCGGTTTCTTCCAGAGAGAATTGCACATGGTTGCGATAATTCCACGGGTCCGGGCATCCCATCATCGGTAGAACGGGCGGATTATCTATCTTGCCGATGCGTCTCAGTTGGTCGATCAAAATTTCAGTTTTGATTTCAAGTTGTTTTTCGTACGGAAGATGTTGGTAATGACATCCCCCACATTCACCGAAGTGTTTGCATCTGGCGTGAATTCTGTCTTTGGATGGCTCGAGAATATCTACAAGTATCCCTCGCGCGAAATTTTTCTTTTCCTCCGTCAACCTCACACGGACGCGTTCGCCCGCCATCCCAAACGGGACAAAGACCGCGCGACCATCTGGGAGGCGCCCCATCGCGTCACCGCCGTACGCCATGATTTCAAGTTGCAGGTCAAGGGTTCCGGGTTGTGAGTCCATACGACTTCATTATAAATAGAAAAGAGTCTGGGCAAGAAACCAAAACCTGCCAGACTCTCAACCTTTCACTTTCCAACCTGCAACATTCAACTTTTCTTCAGATACTCTTCCATCGCCGCGAGCAATTTCTCAATATCTTCCATTTGGATCTCGCCCATGTGCGCGATGCGGAAGGTGGATTCCTTGATGGGACCATACCCGCCCGCGATGCGCATCTCGCGCGGTTTGAGGAACGCGTTCAAGTCAGAGACGTTGATATTGCGTTCGTTCTTGATCGTGGTCACAGTCTGCGAGCGATAACCCTCGGGCGCGTACATCGAAAGGTCGTGCTCGTCCGCCCACTCTTGCACGCGCTTCGCCATCGCGGAGTGACGCTCGAATCGATTCTCGAGTCCTTCGGCGAAGATGCGATCCAATTGGAAATCGAGGGCGAAGATAAGCGACATCGCAGGTGTGGCGGGAGAGGAATCTTTCAAGCGGTGTTTTTCCATACGGAGGAGGTCGAAATACCAGCCGCGATTCTCCACGGACTTGGCTTTTTCCATCGCACGATCAGAGACGGCTCCCAGCGCGAGGCCGGGCGGAAGCGCGAGGCATTTCTGCGAAGAGGTGAGCACCATGTCGAGCCCCCACGCGTCCATTTCGATTCTTGCGCCGCCGAGGGATGAAACTGCATCCACGAAGATCAACGTGTCTGGCGCAACCGCGCGGACCGCCTCCGCGATTTCCTTCACTGGATTCTGCAAACCCGTGGACGTTTCATTATGCACGACCGTCAGGGCTTCGAATCCGCCGCGCTTGACGGCATCAGCCACCACGCCGGGCGAAGCGGGCTTGTCCCAGTCGATGGTAAGTTTTTCGGCATCCTTTCCATTGGAAACCGCGACCTCATACCAACGATCCGCAAACGCGCCGTTGACAATCGAAAGCACTCGCTTATTAACGAAGTTGCGAATCGCGGCTTCCTGCAAGCCGGTGCCGGAGGAGGCGGTCAGGAAGACACGATAGTTCGTATAAAAAAGTTTCTGCGATTTTTCAGAGGCGCGCCGATAGATGGCTTCGAATTCCTTGCTTCGGTGAGGAAGCATCGGCGCGGTCTGCGCCTGCAACACTTCGTCGGCTACATCAACAGGGCCGGGGACAAACATGCGCGACATAAAACCTCTTTAGCCACAGATTACACGGATTTTCACGGAAAAATTCGCGTTAATTCGTGAAATTCGTGGCAGTGAATTATTTCAAAAAGAATGAAAGAACTATCAGCACCACGATAAAAAATCCCGCGAGTGCCCCAATACGCTTCAAATCCTTTTTAACGTACGAGTAATCAGGATTGAATTCGCTGCGACTCGATGAAGAGGTCACGTTCGCCGTCACGGATCTTTGTTTGTTTTTCTTTGCCATTCGATACTCCTTGTTGTTTCAGGTAGTGGTCGAGCAGGGCGAAGCCCGTATCAAGACCACAAATTTCATTTTGAAGATATTTTGCTTGCTCAATATTCTGGTCTCGATACGACAGCGGACAAGCACCGCTGTCTACTCGACCAGCACATGACTAAGCTAATTCTGCAACCGGCCAAACACCACGATACGCTCATCATTCACGAGATACGGATAACACGAGATCAACGTCACGGTCGGGCTGCCGGTGCTCGCCATCACTTCCACGGCGGTTGGTTCGACGATCGCGGTGCGATCCACCACATACACATATTGTCTTTGTTGTGTGTAAATGACGATCTGATCGCCCGGCACAAGTTTATCCAGATAGCGGAACAACTCGCCATACACATCGTTGTGCGCGGAAAGAATCACATTGCCATTTTCGCCGGGATCCGCCGAAGCCAGGTTCTGCCCGACTCCCTTTTTGAGTTGCTCCCAGCCATCCCCCAGCACAACAGGTGCATCCACACCCAACGCAGGGATCTGCAAACGGATCGCCTGATCCGGCGCGGGCGTGGGAATCGGCAAATTCTCAAGCGACTGCACCATGGGGCGCAAATGCTCGGGAATCTCCTCGACGTTCGGACGCGTATTTCCCTGTGCATCGGGCGGCGTGTGTCCCGATGGAAGCACGACCGCCATCACCAGCGGAGTCGGCGTCAACTCTTCCTGTGCGAAAGCGGATGCAACCTCTTCATTTAGGTCGCGCAGAACTCCAAATCCGCTGATGAGGACTCCGACGAGTCCCACCACCGCGAGGACTTCCACTGCCAACAGGACGCGGTCCATCACTTTTCGGCGCTTCGATTCCGGGACGGGAGGCTGGTCGCTGGTTTCTTCAAGCGTTTCCACCACCGGCGCAGACGACTCGAGCGCGTCAGGTTCCACGGCAACGACCCTGCCTGTTCTTTTAAAGTGCTCCAGCCGTTCACGCCGCGCGCCGCGTCGTTTCTCGATCAACAGGCGGCGTAATTCTTCTACGGAAAGGTCTTCGGGGGATTTTCTTCTTGCCATTGCGGTTGGGATTATACCGCACGCAACTCTCGTATGCGCGAAACATTGGTTTCTTGTATAATTGCAACAAGACAAATGGCAAAGCGCGAAAAAGTCCTTGACAAAATCCTTCGAGGGGCTTCCGATGCCAATATCGCATTCACAGATTTACGCAATTTGCTGGCTTCGTTAGGCTTTGACGAAAGGATTCGCGGCGATCATTATATCTTTACAAAAGATGGCGTTGTCGAAATCCTGAATATACAGCCCAAAGGCTCTCAGGCAAAACCGTATCAGGTGAAACAAGTCAGAAATGTCATACTCAAATACAGATTGGCAGGCGAAGACAATGATTAAATATGAAGTAATCATCTACTGGAGCAAGGAAGACGGGGCTTTTATTGCAGAACTGCCCGAACTCCCCGGTTGCATGGCAGATGGCGCATCTGCACAAGAGGCTCTGGCAAATGTGGAAGTGGTCGCCCAAGAATGGATCCAAACCGCCCGCGAACTGGGGCGGGAAATTCCTGAGCCGCGCGGCAAGCTAGTCTACGCCTAGGCATTGTCATTTCCGGAGCCTCTCGTTATAATGTCAGTCCTTCGGGCGGGTAGCTCAGTTGGTTAGAGCACTGCTTTGACATAGCAGAGGTCGTAGGTTCGAGCCCTATCTCGCCCACTCGATAGCAATCAGCGTTCAGCAATTAGCTATCAGCAAAAGCAATGAAAACGCGATGACCGAGACGAGTATGTGGTCAAGTCCCTGACAGGGAGAAGAGAACAACGATTGAGAGTCTCTTCAAGGGAATTCCACAGAAAACCACTCGCGAGCGTGAAGCAGAAAGCTTTCAGCGATCAGCTGTCAGCAAGTACGTTGAACGGGTTGCTCCGTTAGAGGCTGAAGAGATGTTCCAAGCACGAGGAGATCCCTCGCTTCGCTCGGGACAAGTCGGGTGGAACCGCGTGAATCAAATTCTCGCCCCGTGTTTGGGCGAGTTTTGTTTTTAATTCGCCATCACCCTAACCCTTTCCCAAGGGGAGAGGGAACAAGAAGGAGGTCGCCATGACCAGCAACACTCAATGGCGGCTCGGAGATTGGTAACTGCTTCTCTCCGAAGTCGCGGAAAATGCCGGGAAGCAGTGAACAAACCGAAATGAAGAAAGGAAGCGAAAATGTCGCAACAAGTTCAGGAAAAATACGAAGAGTCGAATTTGTATAAGATCCGCCACTCCGCCGCGCACGTGATGGCGCAGGCAGTAATGGAGATGTTCCCCGATGGGAAGATCACGATCGGTCCGCCGGTGGAGAATGGGTTCTATTACGATTTCGATCTGCCGCGCAACCTCACACCTGAGGATCTGGAAGCCATCGAAAAAAGGATGAGGCAGATCGTGCAGGGGAAACACGAGTTCAAGAAGACGATCATCTCCGCAGAAGAGGCGAAGAAAGTTTTTGCGAATCAGCCGTACAAGTTGGAATTGATCGAGGGACTCGAAAAAGGCGGCTTCGACGAGTATGGCAATCCGCTGAAAGAGAAGCCCGAGATCTCGATCTACCAACACGATACGTTCGTGGATTTGTGCCGCGGTCCGCACGTGGCGAACACGAAAGAGATCAAGCAGGATGCGTTCAAGTTGATGTCCATTGCGGGCGCGTATTGGCGCGGCGACGAGAAGAACAAACAGTTGCAGCGCGTCTACGGCACGGCATGGGAGAGCAAGAAGCAGCTCGAGGAATACCTGCACAATCTTGAGGAAGCGAAGAAGCGCGACCATCGCAAACTCGGCAGGGAACTCGAAATCTACATCTTCGATGACGAGGTCGGTCCCGGCCTGCCGTTGTTCCTGCCGAACGGCGGCGTGATGATCGAGGAGTTGGAAAAACTCGCCAAAGAAATGGAAGACAAGGCGGGTTATGTGCGCGTCCGCACGCCGAACCTATCCAAGGAGGATCTATTCATCCACTCCGGGCACCTTCCCTACTACGCGGAGAGCATGTACCCGCCGATGGAACTTGAAGGTGTGAAGTATTACGTCAAGCCGATGAACTGCCCGATGCATCACAAGATCTTCGGCTCGAAACTGCGCTCGTATCGCGATCTGCCGATCCGCCTGGCGGAATACGGAACGGTATATCGCTACGAAAAATCAGGTGAGTTGTTCGGCTTGATGCGCGTCAGGTCTCTGCAGATGAACGACGCGCACATGTACGTGACGGAGGATCAGTTTGAAGAAGAGTTCCTCGGCGTCGTGGACCTGTATCTCAAATACTTCGAGTTGTTCGGCATCGAGAAATACGTGATGCGCCTGTCGCTTCACAGCAAAGCGGGGCTTGGCAAAAAGTATGTGGATAACGAGCGCTTGTGGCTGAAAACAGAGGACATGGTCCGCCGCGCAATGGACAACGGCGGCGTGCCCTACGTGGAAGCCGAGGATGAAGCCGCGTTCTACGGTCCGAAAATCGATGTGCAGATCTGGAGCGTGATCGGGCGTGAGTTTTCGCTCGCCACGAATCAAGTGGACTTTGCCCAGCCCGCCCGCTTCGACCTGAAATACACGAACAAGGACGGTCAGGATGAAGTGCCGCTGTGCATCCACCGCGCGCCGCTCTCCACGCACGAGCGCCTGATCGGTTTCCTGCTCGAGCATTACGGAGGCAATTTCCCTGTGTGGCTCTCGCCAGAGCAGGTGCGTGTCATCTCGATCACAGACAATCAGAACGAGTATGCGGAAAACATCGCGAAACAACTGCGCGAGAATGGAATCCGCGCTCATGCGGACGTCAGCGCGCAGCGCATGAACGCCAAGATCCGCTCGGCGCAGTTGATGAAGGTGCCGTACATGCTCGTCGTTGGAGAGAATGAAATGAAGGCAGAGCAGGTATCCCTGCGCGTGCGCGACGGGAGTCAGCAGAATAACATCCCATTGGATGAGTTCATCGCAAGAGCGAAGGATCGGATTGCGAGGCGAGCGAAAGAGTTGTAAAAGTAACTACACGTCATTGCGAGGGCTGGTGGTCGCGAGTAGCCTTGAGTGGCGCCGCGGCGCCATTGCGAAAGGCGTATCGAGACCCCAGCCCAAAGCAATCCCCCTCACGTTGAGGGGGATTGCTTCGTCGCCCTACGGGCTCCTCACAATGACATGGGCATGGTTTTATTGACGATTCCCCGACGGGCGTGGTATCATTCGCCCACTCAAAACCAGCCGCAGGCTGGATTTATCATGTAATAGGAGAAGCATATCAGCGCCGCAGAATTTCGAGTCAATGAAGGTATTCGGGTTCCCGAAGTCCGCCTGATCGGACCCAATGGTGAGAACATCGGGGTCGTCTCGATGAAGCAAGCCCTGCAGATCGCCCGCGATGCCGAGTTGGATGTCGTGGAAGTATCCTCGAACGCCACTCCCCCCGTTTGCCGCGTGATGGATTTTGGCAAGTTCATTTATGAGCGCGCCAAGAAAGAAAAGGAAGCCAAAAAAGCGCAGACGAAGATCGAAGTGAAGGAAATTCGCCTGCGGCCCAAGACGAACGAGGCGCACCGCGGTTTCAAAGTGGACGACGCCCGCCGCTGGTTGTTGGCAGGCAACAAAGTCCGTGTGACGATCAAGTTCCGCGGGCGTGAAATGGATTACCCCGAGATCGCGCTCGAAGACTTGAAAGAGATCGCCGCATCGCTCGCGGACGTCAGTGTGGTGGAAGCGCCTCCTCAAATGGAAGGGCGAACGATGCTCGTGGTGCTGGCTCCCAGCAAGGGCGGCGCGAAAAAGAAAGAGAAGGCGGAGCAGGCTCCCGTCGAGAAAGAAGCGCCCGAAGTGCGGACTTAAGTCCGCAATCCTGCGAAGAGTCCGCGGGCAGAAATCTTGTCCGCGGTTTTTATTGCAAACTTTGAAAGGAGACAAGCGAATGCCTCGCAAAGCAAAGGCTAAAGGCAAGCTCAAACTCAAGACCCATAAGGCGACCTCGAAACGGTTTCGCCTGACGGGTTCGGGTAAACTTGTGCGCACCAAAGGCGGCAAGAGCCACTTGCGCCGCAACACGTCGAAGCGCACGAAGGCGCAGTTGAGTGAAATGCAGGATGTGAAGGGCCGCAAGATCATCAAACGCATCAAGCGCCTTGCGCCGAACATGAAATAAAAAGCGTATCCAAATTTTAGTTGCGGCTTTCGGGTGTGCGCAACTGACGGCGCTACAAGCGCCGCCGACGCCCGCGAGTTTGCAGGAGAGTAGAACATGAGAGTTAAAGGTGGACCCCAGGGGCACAAACGTCATAAGAAAGTTTTGAAGATCACGAAGGGACAGCGCGGCGCAAAGAACCGCCTGTTCAAGCGAGCCAACGAGGCGATGCTCAAAAGCCTGTGGTACGCGACGCGTGATCGCCGCGTGCGCAAACGCGACCTGCGCAAGTTGTGGATCGCCCGCATCAACGCCGCGGCTCGGCTGAACGGCACCACCTACAGCAAACTGGTGGCGATGTTGAAGAAAGCGAACATCGACCTCAACCGCAAGATGCTGGCAGATATGGCAGTCCGCGACCCGCAGACATTTGCCGCTGTGGTTGCGAAAGCGAAATAAATTTTTTGGTCGGGATTTTATCCCGACCAAATTTTTTAACGGGGTACAATATTTGCATGAACACCGTTCTTGTCGAACGCGTCTTGCCGACGGGTCAGATGATTCAAATCGTGCAAGGCGACATCACAAGTGAAAACGTGGATGCCATCGTCAACGCGGCAAATGAACACCTCCAACACGGAGGCGGTGTTGCATGGGCGATCTCGAAAAAAGGCGGAGCAGCGATTCAGAACGAATCAGATGAATGGATTCGGCAGCACGGACCCGTCTCTCACTCGCATCCCGCGTGGACTTCGGGCGGACTCCTCCCAGCGAAATTTGTCGTCCATGCAGTGGGTCCCGTGTGGGGTGATGGCGACGAGGATATGAAACTTGCGCAGGCGGTGACAGGTTCCCTGCGCGTGGCTGACGAACTCAATTGTTCCTCGATTGCAATGCCTGCGATCTCAACCGGCATCTTCGGCTTTCCGAAAGACCGCGCGGCGGGGATAATTTTTTCAGCAATCGGAAAATATTTCGAAGGCGATTCGTCCAATCTCAAAATCGTGAAGTTGGTTTTGTTCGACCAAGCAACCGTGGATGTATTTTTGCAAACTTGGGAGCAAAAGTATGGAAGGTGAATTGCAGGTTGAGTTCAGAGGTCCTTTTTCATGGCTTGGAACCGGAAACACCGAATCGATCTTTGATATCCCTGAGGGCAAGATGCCCGGAATATATCTTTGGACTACGAAGATAGAAGATGGGGAATTAATTTACTACGTTGGAATAACTACTCGTTCTTTTGCCCAACG
>DAOTZF010000377.1:0-9780 GCA_034434415.1 Anaerolineales bacterium
GTGGGACGCACCCAATGCGCGCGGACCGGGTTGAGGATGCGAAGACGCGGAGTGAACCAGATCAAGCCGAACGTCAGGAGAGAGGCGATGATGCTGGCGATGAAATTTCCAAATTGAAGAGACGCGTCCCAACCGACTAACCCGAGGAGGATAATCGTCAATAGAAGGAGAAAAATTCCAAGGGGGTAGAAGTTCTTTGCCCAGATGGGCTGGTCTTCATACTGGACGCGCAAGGTGGGCGGACGCAAAATGTGACGGGCGAAACCTGCGAGAAGCATGGCATGCGCGATGATGAGGGGAATCCATGCGAGGAAAAAACTCGCGCCGCCGCTGTTCCAGCCGGTCGCCGTCAATGAAAATGGGAGCGCGGAAACGCCGAACACGGCGATCCACAATCCGCGCACGAGCCAGGTGATCGGTTCGGAGGATAAGAACAGAACGCCGCCGCACAGGATGAGCGCGCAACTCCATGCGGCCGCGCCGAGCGGATTTTCACGCAGTGTCGCCGCGACCGCGAGCGAGCCGATGCCGATGAGCCAGTAGGGCCTGCCGGTGAGTTCGTCCGGCGCGCGCAGCCACATCCAACCGCCATAAACCGCGGCAAGCGCGGCAAAAACGAGTAAATACGGCGCAAACTGCGGGGCGATACTTCCCGTGGGAATTCGCGCGAGAAGTATCAGACTGGATGCCGCCGAGATCATACGCAACGCTGTGCCGAATCCGCGGCGCAGGGCGGAATCCCCGGCGTATGGCAGGTGAAGCGGAAGGACTCCAATTCGCAAACCTGCCGCGATGAGCAGGTACATTCCCGCTTGTGGCGATGCCGAATGGAAATCAAGGTTGACCCCGTTGGCTGTGCTGACCATGTTCGCCCACAAGAGGACCAAAATGCCCATGACCCGCGACGAAAACGCGATCACCACGCGCTCCGTCAATTTCGGGTCTTCCACGAATCGCAGTTGAACGATCAATTCCACCAGGTCGAATGCCGCCCAGATCAACACCAATGTCAATGGATTATCCGCAGTGACGGCAAGTACCCCCAGCGCTGTGAGCATCAGGTTGCCCGACCATGCCAGCGGGTTGGGAAAATTACTGCGCGCCACCGAAGTGATGATGATCGCAAGCGAGAGCGATACAATGCTCAGCGAGAACGCCCAGGCGACCCCGTCGGCGATGAAAGCGGGGGATTGTTTGAACAGGGAAGCTGGTTGCCAGATGGAAAACTGCAATTGCGATGACGGATTCGCCAGCCACACGAACAAACTTGCGTATGACAGAACCCCTCCGCCGGATGCGATGAGCCACGAAGAACGATACTCCGGCAGAAAGATTCGCAACGCAAGCACGGTGATGGAGGTGAGCAGGAGGATCCCGACTGTAATGAGAATGAACATGCAACGGCAATTTTATCAGCACTTCGGCAAGCTCAGTACAAGGTTTGCCCGGCTCGTCCCTTTGTTGTACAATCCTAGCCATGCGTTTCACTTACAATATGATATTGATCGTTGCATTATTCCTGAGCGGATGCAATGAATTGGCAGATGAAGTTTCTGCAGAGGGGATTCCCTCGCCGACGCCGTTCCAGCCGCAAGGGAGCAGCGAATCGGACCCGCTTTATTCTGCTCCGGCTCCCACGCCTCTCAACCTCCCGACAGCGACTTCAATTCCCACTGAAGTGGTCATCCTGCCTGAGTCTCTACCTGCAGGTGTGGATGTCACTTCGTTCCCCGTGTCCGGTGCGTTGAATCCGTTGACTGGTTTGCCTCCATCCGACCCGTCATTGTTGAACCGCCGACCGATGGCAATCAAGGTGGCGAATTATCCTCGTTACATGCGCCCGCAATCGGGGCTCACGCTTGCCGATCAAGTCTTCGAATATTACATTGAAGACGGGTTGACGCGTTTCATCGCGGTGTTCTACGGCAACGACTCGGAGTGGGTGGGACCCGTCCGTTCGGGACGGTATTTCGACGAGCACATCCAGCGCATGTATCAGGCATATCTTGTATTCAAATTTGCCGACCCGCGGGAATTGAATTATTTCCGCGCGAGCGACTTCGCCAGATTTCTCGTCACGCCGACAAACGGGTTGTGTCCGCCGTTCCATTTTCTAGCGGAGCGAATCGACACGGTGGAGGAATATAACAATTCATACTTCGACACCGTACGCTGGAAGGATTGTGTCGCGAACAACGGCATGGATAACAGTCGTCCCTACATCCGCAACGGATATTACAGCGACCCTGCGCCTGCGGGTGACCTGCCTGGTACAAAGATCAACACGTATTATTCCGTTGATTCCTATCATTATTGGGAATATAACCCGGACCTTCACCTGTATTATCGTTATCAGGAGATCAACGATACGCGCGATGGAGAGGAGGAGTACGCTCCGCTCGTGGACCGCGTGACTGGCGCGCAGGTCAGCGCGTCGAACGTGATCGTTTTGTTCGCCACGCATACGTTTGCCAATCCGTACGATCAGGAAGATGAGGTCTATCAAATCGATTTGACCGGTTCCGGAGAAGCGTATGTGTTCCGTGATGGGGTGGGAATCCTTGCAAGGTGGTACCGCACGAATGCCGACCAGCCCTTGCTACTGACCACGCTTGGCGGATCGCCCATCTACATGCGACCGGGCATCACGTTTTACGAGGTTATCGGGTCACGTTCGTATGCGGATCAAGGCGAGGGCGAGTGGAGTTTCCGTCACGATTCACCGTAGTTAGCGTGTCACTCTGAGGGAGCGGCGCCTCGCGCCACGACCGATGAGTCTCTTTAGTTGCAATGGAGATTCTTCGCTTCGCTCAGAATGACACATCTACGATAAAATATCCCGAGAAGTAATCATGACCTTCGACCCAACCTTCCTCAGCAACCTCCTGCTTGTGCTCACCGGCTTCGGCGGCGCGTTCCTCGCCGCGTTGTGGATCTCGCTCGTCGTGTGGACGTACCGCGACATCCGCACGCGTGCGCGCGATCCGTTGGTACAGACGCTGGCAACGCTTCTCGTTGCGGTGTTGAGTTTGCCCGGCGTGTTGGTGTATTTGATCCTCCGCCCGCCGAAAACTCTGGAGGAGGATTATCAAAAAACATTGGAGGAAGAGGCGTTGCTCCAGGCACTCGAAGACCTGCCTCTTTGTCCCGGTTGCGAACGCCGCGTGAAAGATAACTGGCAGGTCTGCCCGAACTGCCACACGAAGTTGAAGAAGAACTGCGAGAACTGCAACCGGTTGATGGAACTGCCGTGGAATATTTGCCCCTACTGCGGGACTCCCGCCGCAGGCATGCGCCGCGCGGACGCCATGAGCGTGGACGACGCCTTGCGCGGATTGAAGTTGGATGATGATGCGAAAGATGGGGAAATAAAAGTGGAGGGGTGACGGGTTTTGAATTAACGGGGAATTTATGCCTGCCAATCTTCAATTGTGAGATTGGCAATGCGGGAAAATTCAACAGTGTTGTGAGTAATCAACGTTAAATTGTTTGCTAGAGCTATGGACGCAATCAGCAAATCGTTCGGTCCGATCACGTTTCCTTGTTGTTCCAATTCTGTGCGTAGGCGGCCATATATTTCAGCGGAACGATCATCGAAGGGCAGGCTTTGAAATGACGACGTGAATGCTTTCACTAAATTGATATTTTCTCCACGCTTGCTTTTGTAAGCGCCGTGAAATAATTCTGCTGTTACGACCGAGCACAATCGGATTTCGCGAGGAGACACCGTAGCCAGTCGGCGCGCGGCGAGTGTGTCGCGCCGATTCAATAGGTCAATACAAAAGTTAGTATCGAGCAGGTAGGTCATTTGAAGTTCGAGCGGGATTCATACGACCCTTGCGGCTCCCGGACGAAAGGAACGCCTTGCCATCCCCCGATGATTTTTGCAAAGAAGTCGGCAGTCCATTCGTTCAATGGACGCTTCTCGCCGACTGGATTAACGATGAGCGTAACCTCGATGTCGGTATTCGTGACGCCAACTGGCGTTTCCAACTTGAGAATCCCGTCTTTTCCAACATGCGTGTGTAAAGTCAGGCTTTCCATGGTACACCTCTGGCTTGATTGTACCTCATGTTCTTTTTGCTATCGGGCATGCGCCGCGCGGATTGAAATTGGATGATGATTCGAAGGATGGGGAAGTGAAGGTGGAGGGCTGAGGATTTGAAGTTCCAGCGGTAAGATACAAACGGTTACGCAAGACGCGTGACCGTTTGTATTTACGATTGGAATCTTCCCCTGCGCTTGCGATGCGCGATTGTGTTACTGCGGCGGAAGCAGCGGGACGAGATCAACCGTCTGCCCGTCTGCAAACTGAATTTTTTGCGGAGTTGTGCTTTCCAAAACGGCGAAAAATAGATCGAGTTGCGCATACTCACTTCCTGTGAGGGATGAGATAGGCAGGTTGAAGAAAACCACCGGGCTTTCATTGCCCTGATCGTCAACCACACGCATTTCGCGGAACTCAATGTTGTTCATAAGGTCGGCGGGGCTATTGGTTTCCGCACTCTGAAGTTTGAACGTGATCATCAGCGAGCGGTATCCCGGTTTCAACTCAAAGCCTGTGACAACGAACGGTTCTTCCCATTTTGCCGAAAGAATCTGCACGTTGACCTCGTTGACGACGATCGGTTCGTCAATTCCCGCAATTGGGATTGGGGTGAACGTAGCAGTAGCCGCTGGCGTGGCGGTGTTTTCCGGAGTAGATGATGGGATTGGCGTGCTCGTTGGAGCAGGCGTTGCTGGGGCTGACGCGGCAGGGGCGCATCCAAATGCCAAACCGATCAAAAACGCATACATACAGAAAATCTTCCAATCTGGCTTTTTCATGATATGTTCCTTTCACTTGTTTTTTTCGAACTACTTCAAGTCTGAGACATCCCAAAGCGTGACGATACCGCCGTTATCGCCAACCGCCAGCCGCGAGCCATCCGGGGTGAACGCAAGGCTCGAGATTTCGTCCAACGGACTGGCTTGCAGCTCGCGGAGCAGCGCGCCGGTTTCCCAATCCCAGACAGAAACTGTTCCGCCTTGCGAACCGGTTGCCAGCAAACCATACGGGGAAAACGCAGAGACAGTGATTGGCAGATTATCCGGCGTGATGGCAGAGATTACCTTCTTGGTTTCGAAGTCAATGACCTGAATCGGGTCCAGCCAGCGCCCTTTAATCGCCAATAATCTCCCGCGGCTGTCGAATTCGAGGTTTCCCTCAACCGTTTCCTCGAGAGATTTCACAGGCTGAAGACTTTCCATATCAATGAATACGATGGCGTTAACTCTGGAAAAGATCAGGGTTTTGCCATCTGGCGAAAAGGTCATGCCTCCGATGTACGGCAGAGAATTGACGATCTCCAGAGAGGCGAGGTCCATCAATTTTGTGCCTGAACTATCGCCGGCGATCAGAAGGTATCTTCCATCCGGTGAAAATACGAAATTGCAACCCGGCCCGCCGAAACTTTGCAGGAGTTCCCCCGACACGCGGCTCCATATTTTAAGTTTGCAATCACCGTCGGAGGAGGCAAGCAGTTTGCCGTCGGGGGAAATGGAAAGCCAGTAGACCGCCTGCGTATGTCCCTTTAGGGTGTGCAGGGTTTCCCCTGTGGAGACATTCCATACGTATACCGGCATGTCGAAACTCGACCCTGCGTAGCTAACATTTAATCGCAATCCCTTTCCCGCAACCAATATTTGTCCGTCGGGAGAAAACGAAAGCCCTGAAACCCTATCGCCGGTATAGAAAAATGTTTTCGTTGTCAGATGGTCGTAAATCCATCGGTTTAACTGATCTTTGGGAGAGCGGCCATATTCCGCTCCGCCTCCAAACTTGATTCCCGGCGGCGGGTCGCCGCGGAAGGTTTCTGAGCCAATGACATTTCCATCGGGCCATGAAATCAAGCGAGCGTTCCAAGTCAATTGATAACCGGGTTCTCCGTCCTGATAACTAAAGAGACGCTGACGGCTGGCGCGGACACAGACGACAGCCTTTACATCCGATTCGGTGACCGCCTCGGCAGGCGGGAAAAAATTATTGACAACACCCCACTGTTTGTCTGCGGAATACTCATCCTGAAACAAATACACCAGCGGAGCCGAAACTTCTTGAAGCACCGCGTTGGATGAAAACGCCGGTTCGCAGAGCGGTGCCGCTTTTTGCGAAAATGACGCGGGAGATAACGTCGGCTCAGGCGTCGGGGTGGGGGTAAACGTCGGCGTTGGCGTGGCTGTGTTTTCCGGTGTGGGCGTAAGGACAGGCGTATCTGTAAAAACCAACGCGGGTGTTGCGGTTGAACCGCAACCAAGTTGCCAGCTCATCAGAAACCCAAACAGAAGGAAAATTTTCCAGTTGGATTGTTTCATGACATAATCTCTTTCGGCTTGGAGTTTGCCAGAACCTATGGCAGTCCCGCCACATTGTCCAGATTCCAGTATTTCACGTTGTCAAATTCGGCGGTCGCGGCGCCGTTAAAGATATTCATTCCCAAGACGACCCGGCCGGAGGGTCTCCGAGCATCTTCAAAATAGGCGAGCGGCTGGTTTTCGAGCAACACGACAAAGCGGCTGCCCTGGCCGATGATTGTCACCGTGAACCATTCGTCCAGCTTGATTGAATCGGAATTGCCGTTCGCCACATCCAGGAAGTCATTGCCGGCAAAGCCGCTGCCCGTGCCGCCAAGTGTCCAGTCTCCATTCAAGCCCGGAAAGAGCGCCAACTGATAAGAGGAATTATCCACAGGCAGCCAGCGCCACAGGATCGAGAAGTGCGAGTCGAATTCCATCGCGGTTGCTCTGGCGTCGAACTGAACGGCGAAATCGTCGGCGGTCATGGCTGGGTGACTTGAGCCCATCCATGTGTCGCCTGCTGCGCCGACGACCGTCAGCCTTAATACGCCTTCCAGAATCTGAGCGGAGTTTTTACCAGAAAACCCCTGACTCCAATTGCCGCTGTCGGACGAGAAATCATCCTCGACATCCGGCGGCGCATCTGCAATGGCTTGCAGGATCGGATCGGCGAAGGCGCGTGCCTGGGCGTCTTGAGCAAGTGTTGGAGTCGGGCCGGTCATAGCCGTCGGACTCTCTGTTTGAGTCGGGCGCGGGGTGGACGTGGGTTCAGCAGGGCTTGTGGGTGCGGATGTGTTCGTCGGCGTTGACGCGCCCGGCGCGACGATGGCAATGCGCCCGTCCAGCCGGCTGAGGAGCAAGCCGAGAACTGCGAGGACGGCAATAGCCGCGACAATCATGGTGAATTTGCCGCGAGATTTTTCTTTTGAGATCGAGTTGTTGGTCATGGGCTGCCTCTCTATTTGTGTTATTTTCCTTTGAAATATTTAACGATACCCGCGCCAATGGCGGTAAACAATGCAATGCCAAGGATGACGCCAAACGTCCCGCCTCGCGAGGACGCTTCTTGTAGGCTGTCGGCTGTTGTGGCTAATGTCCAAAGCGCGATACATGTGCCGATCGCCCCGCCGATGACCACAAGGGATATCTTTAGAATTTTGCTCATGCTCAATTTCATGTTCAACTCCTGGTAGTGAGTTGAATCCATCTTACAAAATTAAGTTCACAAATTCTGCACGGATTTGTAACAATTTTGTAAACATCTCCCCGAAAAACGTCCCAAAGGTTGACGTTGACACTTCTTTACGCAGGTCGTAAATTATCTGGCTATTTTCTCTCTGCCGCAGGGGCAATGGGCAGCGAAAAATGAAACGTCGTTCCTTGTTCCGCATTGCTGGTTACGCCGATGGAAGCGCGATGCTGTTCGAGAATGGCGCGGACGATGGCAAGCCCCAGCCCGGCGCCTTTTGCGTTCGTCTCCGTCTGTTTACCGCGCCAGAACGGCTCGAACAGATGAGGCAGATCATCCGCTGGAATGGGAACGCCGCGATTGTTCACCTCCACAGTCACCCGTTCCGCATTCGAAGTGAGGCGAAGGGTCGCAGGGTTGTTGGCAGCGTGTTTGATGGCATTGTCCAACAGGTTAAGAAGTACTTGGCGAATGCGCTCAGGATCTGCCAGCGCGCGGGGCAAGTCGTGAGGCGCTTGAATGATGAGCGAAGCGTTATTCTTTTCCGCAAAATCGAACAACTCCGAAACCGCTTCCTCCGCCGCGACTCGCAAGTTGATTGGTTGAAGATGCAGAGGAACGCGGTCCAAACGCGAAAGGCTGAGCAAATCTTCCACCAGCCGCGCCAGGCGGTCTGTTTCGCCCGCTACAAACCCTAACGACCTGCGCCACAGCGTCTCTTCGTCAATGCCGCAGCTGTTCAAAATTTCCACATGGCCCATGATGGCGGTGAGCGGCGTACGCAGTTCGTGAGCGATGGTGCTGACCAATTGCTGATACAGTTCGGCGCGGTATGAACCGTCGGCGGAATCGGCGAGCAGGATGAGCGCAGCCGCTTCCGCTGGGCTTTCAAGCGGGGCGACGAAAATCTGCAATTTTTTATTTGCCGCCGCCAATTCCATCTTTTCAGACATGCCCGTTTCGTAAACGCGATGGGCGGCGGTATGAAGAGCGGCGGGCAGATCCGCATCCCATTTGACTTCGCTCATCAACTGCGATGCGCGGGCGTTTTGCGACCGTATGTTTGCTTCGCGGTCAACGATCAGCGCGGCTTGAGGAATGGCATTTAATAACGCGGACATCGGCGGCGAAGCGAGATTTTCCTTTGCAAATTTCGCTTCCTGCCTTTTGCGAATCCACCAGCCCGCGCCCGCGCCGCAAGCGAGCAGAATCAACGCGAAAAAGACGACCGCGCCAACCGATACGCTCCCAATTATGCCTTCGTTCATCGCTTATGTTTGTCCTTCAAATTTATACCCAATATTCCGCACTGTGATCAAAAAACGCGGTTCGGCGGGGTCGGGTTCGATCTTTTGCCGCAAACGTTGAATGTGAACATCCACTGTGCGCGTTTCCCCGGCGTACTCATATCCCCACACTTTTTCGAGAAGCGTTTCTCTGCCGAACACGCGGCGCGGATTGGAAACCAGCAAGGCAAGCAATTCAAATTCTTTGGGCGTGAGGGTGATCGGTTTCCCGTTGCGAGTCACCGTCCTCTCTTCAATGTTGATTTCCAATGCATCGAAGCGCAATGCGCGCGCGCCGGGGTTTGTCGAACGCTGTACCAGGCGCAACAAAGCGCGGACTCGGGCAAGTAACTCTCGAATTTTGAACGGCTTGGTGATGTAATCGTCCGCCCCCATTTCGAGACCGACGATTTTATCCACATCGTCGTCTTTGGCGGTGAGCATGATGATTGGAATGTATTGCGCGCGGCGGCGCAACATCTGGCATACCTCCAATCCGTTCATGCCGGGAAGCATCAAATCTAACAGAATGAGGTTGGGAGAAAAAGAATCGAACCGCTTTATGGCCGTCTCGCCATCTTTAACCAGTTCTACCCTAAATCTTTCACGTTCCAGCGCGGTTTGCACGAACGCGCCGATGGCTGGGTCGTCTTCCACAATCAGTATGCGCGACTCTGGAGACATGGTTTGCCTATATCCAAAAGATATCAGTCTGCCTTATACTTGACGGGAAAATATTATACACTTGACCTCATCCGCCATGAAAATCTCCTCCCTCATTCTACATCACATCTCCATGCCGCTCGTCTCGCCGTTCGAGACCTCCTTCGGGCGCGAGACCGTGCGCGAGTGCATCATCGTTGAACTGCATGCCGAAGGGTTGACGGGCTACGGCGAGTGTGTCGCTTCGCGCGAACCGGGTTACAACTACGAAACGACCGGCACCGCGTGGCACATCCTCAAGGATTT
>DAOTZF010000378.1:0-2882 GCA_034434415.1 Anaerolineales bacterium
GATTCGGTCCGTGAAATCGACCTGGTGGGGAGATATGGCGGCGAAGAGTTCGTAATCCTCCTGCCAGAGACGGAGTTTGAAACAGCGATCAAAGTGGCGGAAAGGATCAGGCAGGCGATCTGTGAAACTCCCTTTGCTATCGTTGAATCTGCGTTGAATATCACAACCAGCATTGGTGTTTCAACGAAAGACGAGAACACCCCCGACCTCGATACCCTGATCGCCCGCGCCGATCAGGCAATGTACATCGCCAAACATAAAGGGAGAAATCGTGTAGCGGTGAGCAAATAAAAACCGAACGTCTTTCAGAGGTTCGGTTTTTTGAATCAACCGGAGATTTTCAACGCCACCATTGTCACATCATCTGCCAGCGACCTGTTGTCACCGAATGCACTGGCACGTTGATACATCGCTTGAAGAATATCAGGCGCGGCTCGATCAGAATTTTGTAAAAGCAGCTCAGCCAGTCGGTCCTGACCAAATTGCTCGTCACCGGTCGAGTTCAAGACTTCGGTCACGCCATCGGTGTACAGTAAGAGCGAATCACCTTTTGAAAAGGTCACCGATTCGATGCGCGGACGGAAGAACTCTGCCAAACCGATCGCGGGTGCAGTCGGTTTTAGCCAGTCGATCGCGTTGCTTGCACCGCGATGGACTGCCGGCGGGTTGTGTCCCGCATTGACGTAGGTCAACTCAAGATTGACGGGGTCAAAACGAGCCAGGAACACGGTCACGAACGTGGTGAAGTTTATATTGTGAATGTAGAAGCGATTGATTCGTTCCAGAATTTCAGCAGGCGAATCCGTATCGGGAGCCATCGTGCGCAGGGCGGTTTGCAAACTGCTCATCAACATGCCGGCGGAAACGCCGTGTCCGCTTACATCGGCAATCACCAATCCATGTGTGCCATCGCGGAACTTGAAGAAATCAAAATAATCACCACCGATGATATCGGCAGGACGGCTGAACGCGGCAACCTGTACACCAGCGATGGATGGCACATTCTGCGGCAACAACGCGCGCTGGACGATCTGTGATAACTCAAGTTCCGATTCCAACCGCCGCATCTCCGCCTCGGAATAATGGTCCAAACAAACGGACGCGGTGTAGTCCATTGCGAGACGGTTAGGCTCCACGTAACCGTGGCAAATCTCGCAAACACCCAGGTTTTGATGCTCCAGTTTTTCGAGGCTTGTTTCGATAACATACAAATGATCCTGCACGCAATGGTCATCCTCACACAGGCAGATTTCCTTCTCAGTCTCCGAGGCGGTTTCGAGAAACTCTGTCACAGCGTGGCGTTTTTCTACAAGGCTGGTTTCGATCCGTTCAAGAATATCCAAAGCCATGGCAAACTCCGTGTGCATTTCGTTCCGTCCGCAGTTAAACTGCGGACGGAACATTAGGCTGCAAGTTAGAACATTTGTTTAGACCCGCCAACCGGGATATTTCTTACGAAACCGGCTTCCAAACCTGATACAGCCCCAGATCTCCCGTCTCCCCATCGGAAGAAAAAGTTTTCACCACTTGAAAGCCAGTCGCGCCTGCCAAATCGTTCAACTCGGATTCAGTGAAGTGATGAACGTAACGCAAGCCCTCTCCCCCACTTCGCCAATCGAGCAGATAATCCCCCGCTTCCACTTCGGATGGGGAAATTGCCACAGCCTCCCACGGCTGGATTCGCGCTTTGAGTCTTTCGCTGTTCAGAAACTGCCAGTTGGAGTGAATGAACTTGCCGTCAGGTCTTAGAAGTTGACGAACAGTTTGGAGCATGTTCAACCGAAGTTCCGTCGAAGGGATGTGATGCAGAACGGCAAAACAAGTGATCAGTGACCAGTGACTAGCTGATGAAAGCTGATCGCTGAAAGCTGATAGCTCTGTCAGATCAACCTCCATGAATTTAGCAGTGAATCCCTCGGGCTGAGACTCTGCTTCCCGCAGGAGAGGCAGGCTGAAGTCCGCGCCGAGATACGAACCGCGATGACCGCGCTTCGACAGTTCGCGCGCTAGTTCCCCGTTGCCGCACCCCAAATCCAAAATAGACTCATCCCCGGTGAGCACGTCGAGCACGCGCCGCACGCCCGGTTGAATCCGATGCCGCGTGGCAGAGAACGAGTCACCGAAGCGCGTGTAAAAATCCTTGTTGAGTTGTATCAGACGCGCCGCAGTGGCTGAATCCATGCGAGGGATTATAACGGGTATAATGCCGCCATGTTCACACCCGCTGAGATCGAGCGGCTCTCGAAAGAGTTCGAATTAAAGACGCCGCAGGAGATCATTGCCTGGGCAATCGAAAACTTCTGGCCCCAGGTTGCGCTCAGCTCCTCGTTCCAGACGCAATCCGTGCCATTGTTGCATATGGTCACGCAGATCAGGCGCGACGTGCTCATCTTTTTTCTGGATACGGGCTATCATTTCTGGGAAACGGGAATCTTCCGCGAACGTCTCGCCTCGGAATGGAATTTAAACGTGTTGGACCTGTACCGCGATTCGCGCTGGGATACCCTTGTGCACGGACGAACGCACACCCTGCCGTTGGAAGACCCAAACCTGTGTTGTTACATCCACAAAGTGCAACCCATGCAAAAGGCAATGAAGGACCTGCTCGCGTGGATCAGCGGGATTCGCCGCGACCAGACTCCTGTGCGCGCACGGGCGAACATTTTGGAGTTACAACCAAACGGCTTATTAAAAATCAATCCGCTCTTGAATTGGACACAAGCCGATGTACAAAATTACATGCAGGAACATCACCTGCCGAAACATCCGTTGTGGGAGAAAGGGTATCGAAGTGTCGGCTGCCAGCCCTGTACAGTGGCAATCGATGCAAATGACGATGAGCGGGCAGGTCGCTGGCAGGGACGCGGCAAGATCGAATGCGG
>DAOTZF010000379.1:0-12084 GCA_034434415.1 Anaerolineales bacterium
CTGCCGGTGTTCCTCGGCTTTGCAGTGCTCGGCGGCATCTGGCCCTTCCACAACTGGTCGCCGGATGGTCACGTTGCTGCGCCGACCGCGGTGTCGATGTTCCACGCCGGTGTGTTGATGAAACTGGGCGCTTTCGCAGCGCTGCGCGTGGGCATCATGCTCCTGCCCGAAGGCGCGAAATATTGGCAGTGGTTAATCATGGCGTTTGCCTCGATTGCGGTGGTGTACGGCGCCTACATCGCCTTTGTGCAAATGGATTTCAAATACATGGTCGGCTTTTCGTCTGTTTCGCACATGGGACTTGTGATGCTCGGATTATCCACGCTCAACCGCGACGGGTTGCTTGGTTCAGGCTTGCAAATGTTCTCGCACGGTGTGATGACCGCCCTCTTCTTTGCCGTCGTTGGTATGATTTATGACCGGGCGCACACGCGGCAGATTCCCGAACTTGGAGGCATGAGTAAAGTCATGCCGTTTGCGACGGTCGGGTTCATCATTGGCGGTCTCGTATCGATGGGCATGCCTCTCTTCTCAGGTTTTATTGCAGAATTCCCCATCTTTATGGGTGTCTGGAAGGTGCAATGGCTCGTGGCGGTTGTGTGCAGTATTTCGATCGTGATCACTGCCGCATACATCATGCGTAACATTCGACAGGTTTTCTTTGGGAGCATGCCTGAAAAATTGGAAGGTCACATCACCGATATCACGATGTTGGACAAAGTGGCGATCACAACCCTGTGTCTATTTATGGTGGTGATCGGGTTGCATCCCAAATTCATGGCGCCGATGGTGCAGACTGGTGTTGAATACGTTCTGCGCTTGCTGGGAGGTTCATAATGTTCACATCTACAACGTTCGCATCGATCCTCCCTGAAATACTCATTCTCCTGTTGGGAATGCTGATTCTCATCGTCGAGCCCTTCTGGAAGGAAGAGAAACGCCGCAATGTGGGCTGGCTCACTGCAGGCGGGTTGCTTGTTGTGATGGTCGTTAGCTTTCTTGCCGGTCAGCCCGGTGAACCGACATCCACACTTGGCGGAATGATACGCTTCGACTGGTTGGGGTTCTTTCTCAAAATGTTGTTCATATTCGCAGGCGCGGCGACAGCCTTATTGATGATGGATCATGAGCGACTCGGCGCACGCGGTGAAGCCTATCTTCTGCTTCTCGCTTCGCTGATCGGCATGAACCTGATGGCTGTGTCCTCCGACCTCATCATGCTCTTTCTCTCCATCGAGACCGCCTCGATTCCTCTCTACGTGTTGGCTGGATTCATGGTGGGAGATGACAAATCCACCGAGGCGGGATTCAAGTACCTGCTATTCGGCATTTTGACCACAACAGTGATGCTCTACGGGTTCAGTCTCGTATTCGGTTTTTCCGGCACCACCAATATGTATCAACTTGCTGAGATGTTCCGCATGGGAGAGATCGCTCCGCTCGCGGCATTCGGAATTTTGGGGTTGATTCTCGTGGGAATTGGTTTCAAAGTAACCTATGTACCCTTCCATTTTTGGGCGCCGGATGTGTATGAAGGTTCACCCACACCGGTTGCAGGATTTTTATCCACCGCATCGAAAGCCGCGGGCTATGCTGTCCTTTTGCGTTTGTTCTTCATTGCGTTCCCCGAACCCAGCCTCTCCACTTCATGGACGATGGCTTTGGCGATCCTTGCCGCGGTCACCATGATCGTTGGAAATCTTCTTGCGTTGCCGCAGACGAACATCAAACGCCTGCTCGCGTATTCCTCGATTGCTCATACAGGTTATACATTGATCGGGGTAGTTGCACTCACTCAATTGGGAGCGGCGAGTGTTGTGTTCTATCTTGTCGCGTATGTTCTCACCAACCTGCTCGCTTTTGGTATCGCGATGGCATTCAGCAAAGTGACCGGCTTGGAGGATATCCGCGATTACGCGGGTTTGAGTCGCCGCTCGCCGTGGCTGGGACTCATGATGCTTACCGCGTTCCTGTCACTGACAGGTATGCCGCCGTTCGGCGGATTTGTTGCGAAAGTGGTCGTCTTTGCTGCTGGTGTTCAAGCCGGTTATGTCTGGCTCGTCATTGTCGGTGTCATTACATCTGTTATCGGCGCGTACTACTATTTGAACACGCTCAAGTTTGTTTATCTGTACCGAATGCCAAACGAGGACGAGGACAATCATCCGATCCCGTTGACGCGCCCGTACGCGGTCGCACTCGTTGCGCTGACCATCGGCGTGATACTGATTGGTACGATTTTCGCGCCATGGTTCAACTGGTCTGACGCGGGGGCGTTGAATTTGTTTTGATGGCGCGGTTGTCCCACAGATGTCCCGCAGTTCAACTGCGGGACATCTCCCTATGGGGGAGCAGGCTGAACGTCCGAAATGAAGCGGCGGTTGAGTCGGATGAAATTTGTATCGAAACCCAACTCCGAATTGACAATTTGAAAAACCACCCTTATAATTGTGCATAATTACACAATCAAAATCCGAGTTGTCCAATTTACTCGTGAGTCTTGATGATGAAGGTTTTATCCTTTACAATTGCGTGCCTAGGCAAGAATTCCAGTGAGGTGAAATCCTAATGAACGAGAAGAACATTCGACAGGTGCTTGAAATCGAAAAGCAGGCGCAGGATCTTCAGGAAAAGGCGAAGCGCGACGCACAGGAAATTCCGGTACGAGCAGAGCAGGAGGCGCAGGCATTGTTGGCGCGTGCCCGCTCCGAGGCGCAAGATGAGGCGCGTAAGATCGTCTCTGCCGTTCAATCGGAGGATCGGTCAAAGGAAGTGCTGTCGGGCGTAGACACGAAGAACAGCGAGTTCGAAGCGCTCGCCAAAAAGAACTTCGATAAGGCTGTTGCATACGTGCTGGACCGCGTTCTCGGTAAGGCTTGATCATGGCGAGCGGCGTTTCAGGGTACGCGGCGATCAGCACAAAAGTGCGGGCGATGTATTCGAACTTGCTCAGCCCGCAGGATATTACTCGTTTAAGTGATTCCCCCGATTTTCCATCGTTAATCAGTGCGCTCAAGAACACGCAATACGGACCGTATCTTTCTACGTTGAAAGATAATGAGTTGACACCGCGCCGCGCCATTCAGCAGATCAAGCTTCGGTTGGCGGCTTCGTATTCAAGCGTCGTGCAAATGTCGCCAGAACAGACTCGTCCGCTTATCAAGCAGTTGTATCGCTATTTCGAATTGGGCAATTTGAAAGCTGTGCTTCGGAGTATTGTCACGGTGTCATCATCCTGGAATGCGGATCTGGCTCCGTGGGATCGTGTGCGCGAAGTGCTGTTCCCATTCGGCTCGTTTTCGACCTTGCCGGCGCAAGCGATGGTCGAGTCGGGGAGTGTGCCCGCGGCGGCGGAATTGTTGAAGGGTACACCGTACGAATCCGCGATGTCGTTCGCGATGAAGCGGTTTTCAGCCGAGCAGAATCTTTTTCCCATCGAAGTCGCGTTGGACCTGGATTACTGGCGTCGCTTGTGGGCGGAGGCGAAGAAGTTGAGCGGGCTGGACCGCGAAGCCGCCACAAAGATCGTCGGCGCATTGCTCGACATGAACAACCTGATGTGGGCGATCCGTTACAAGGTGTATCACAAACTTTCAGAGGAAGAACTCATCAATTACACGCTGCCCTTTGGGTTTCGTGTGCGCGATGAGGATGTCCGCGCGATAGCGGCAGGCGCGGATGCCGCCGCGATCGTGTCCCGCATTTTCCCCTCGATCGCGGATGTAAACACGCTTCTCGAAAATCCTCAAACGGGATTGCCAAAGCTTGAGGTTCAACTCAAGCGTCAGGTAATGAAGCAGTGCACCGCTGCGTTCGTCGGCAACCCATTCCATATCGGTCTGCCGCTGGCATTTTTGGTGTTGAGCGACCTCGAGATTCAGGACCTGATCGCGTTGATCGAAGGCAAGTCTTCCGATATTTCCGATGAAGACCTGCGTTCGGTTTTGTTGAAGACAAGCTTGCAGAACTAAGCTGAATTTTTGTACATGGAGATGACATGTTTTTTCCACGAGAGATGACCGAAGTAGAGTTCATAATTCCATCCAAAGACCTTGTGGCTGTGGCAAAGGTATTAAGCGGCCGCGGCGTGTTCCATCAAGTGGACAGTACGTACCTCGGGTTGGAAAGCCTGGGACCCAGCACGTGGCAGGAGAAAGCGGCGAACTATTCCACGCTTGAACGCCGCATTCAGACGATCATGCAGACCTTGGGTCTCGAAGAGCAGCGGCGCACTGCGTCGGATTTCGATAACATTGTCGAGTTGGATGCTGTCCGCCCTGCGGTGGATCGCATTGAGGGAGAAGTCAAAAGCACCGGTGACCAACTTTCTGCAGAGAAGAAGCGTCTTGAATTGCTCGAAAGTCAACTACGCCAGATCGAACCGATCGCACATGTCAATGTGGAAGTCGGAGCATTGAACAAATCGTCGCACCTGCATTCCATCCTCGGCGTGATGCCTGCCGCGCAACTGAGTCGTCTCGAAACAAGTCTTGCTCGCGTCCCGCATGTATTCTTTACCTTAAAGGAAGATTCCCAGAAACCAGTGGTCTGGCTGCTTGGACCACGCGGCAATTCCGATGTTCTCGAGCGCGCCGCAAAGAGCGCGTACCTCAACCCGCTCACCCTGCCTGAAGAGTTCACCGGCACGCCGGAGGAGATCTCGGCGAAGACGCGTAAAGCCATCGAAGAATCGAAACAGAGGATCTTCGAGTTGGAATCTCAGTTGAAGAAACTTTCAGGAACGCATAACGCGGAACTGCAAAAACTATGGTGGGAGGTGCACGTCAGCCGCCTGATGGCGGATGCGATCGTGCGCTTTGGTCAACTCCGCCACACATACGTTGTGGTTGGTTGGGTGCCCACAGCAGAAATGCCGGGACTGGCTGAACGCCTGAAGGCGGCATCGAAGGAAATCCTGATCGAAACCATCCCGACGGAACGCTCGGGGCATCACTCGAACGTTCCTGTTGCATTAACGAATAACAAGTGGTTGAAGCCCATCCAGAATTTGATCACCACGTATGGGCGTCCAAGCTATGGCGAACTTGACCCAACGCTGTTGGTCGCGCTGACCTTCCCGCTGTTGTACGGAGCCATGTTCGGTGATGTGGGTCAGGGTCTTGTCATGATGCTTGTCGGTTACCTGTCACACAAGAAGATTTTCATGAAGAGTTTGTCCAGCCTGGGCTTGCTCCTTGTGTATTGCGGTTTCTTTGCCACGATCTTTGGCGCCCTGTACGGAAGCATTTTCGGCTTTGAAGGTCACTTGATCGAGGAATATCTGCATTTTCACTTTGAACCTCTTTGGATCAGCCCCCTTGAAAATATTCTGACCATACTGGGATTTGCCATCGATGCAGGCATCGTCATATTACTGTTAAGCTACCTGCTCAGTTTGTTCAACATGGTCCGTGCGCGTGATTGGGCGCATTTCTGGTTCGGGCATACCGGCGTTGTGGCGATCTGTTTTTACCTCTGCTTCCTAACCATCCTGAATGGACTTCTTGGTACCACGCCGATTGCGCCAAAAATTGCCGCGGCAATCAGTCAACTGCCTCTTCCGTTCAATATCTTGACTCCAATTTTTGCTGTTGGCGTGATGTTCAACGGCTTATTCCGCAATATTGCTGAAGGGCATCGTCCTCTGATCGAGGGCGGAATCGCGATGTACCTGGTTACATCATTCATGGACTTGTTCGAGTCTGTGATCAGCATGTTGAGCAACACACTGTCGTTCGTCCGCGTGGGTGCTTTTGCAGTGGCGCACGGCGGCTTGAGCCTTGCGTTCTTCTCGCTGGCTGGCGAAGATCCCGATCTTGGTTTCTGGATCACCATCGTCATCGGCAACATTTTCATCATTGGCTTTGAAGGTCTCATCGTGTACATACAAACGATGCGTCTGCACTACTACGAGATCTTGGGCAAGTTCTTCCACGGCGGAGGCATGCGCTTCGAGCCGTTGCGGCTGAACCCCTCACAAGAGGAGGCGTAAGCCGAAGAAAGAGCAATCAAATATCATCTTGAACGCGAACGCAAGAAATCTGGCAAATAAAACTTTCTACAAAATAAGGAGATAAACAATGTTCTTAGTCTTTGCTGTCCTGGTTGGTTTGATCCCCGTCATCCCGGCGGTGATCTATGTGATCCAGAATGGAAAGACCAGCCCCTCACAGGCGGTCTCACGCATGATCACCGGCTTTAACGCCTTCAACTTCATCGTTGGACTGATGGCAGGCGGACTCGCCCTCGTCTGGCTGGCTTCGCCCTCAGCGGCTTTCGCAGCTGGCGCAGCGCAGGAAGGCGTGGTGGATCAATACGCTACGCTCGCGGCGGCTCTTTCCACCGGTTTGGCTTGCATTGGCGCAGGCATCGCGGTCGGCGGTTCCGGCGCGGCGGCAGTGGGTGCCACCGCTGAGAAGCCCGAGTCGTTCGGTCGTGCGCTCATCTTCGTGGGTCTATCCGAAGGTATTGCGATCTACGGCTTGATCATTTCCTTCCTCGTCCTCCCGTAGGACGCAAGGCAACTTGCATGAAGGTTCTGGTAATCGGTCATCCTGACGCGGTGCTTGGTTTTTCGCTTGCGGGTGTGGGAGGCAGAGTCGCCTCCACAGCCGAGGAAGTGAATGAAGCGCTCGACGATGTCCAGCGCGCGAAAGATGTGGGCATCGTCCTCGTCACACAGGATGTAGCTGAATTGATCCCGGCGCGCATGGAACATCTTAAACTGCGGAGCACGATCCCGCTGGTGGTGGAAATTCCCTCGCGCGGCGGCGTTCCAGAAGGCCAGGCATCGCTTGGCGATATCGTACTTCGTGCGATCGGAATCAAGTTATGACCTCGTCCTGCCGCGTACGGTTGCAGGAACTGGAGATTGGATTTTCGAGATATGAAATCTGAAGCAGAAGATATTGAGATGCTTGAACGGGCCATCCTGATGGAAGCCCGCGAAGAAGCCGAGCAGATGCAGGCAGAAGCCAAAGCGAAGGCTGAAGCCATCCATAAGCGCGCACAGGAACAAGCTGCCGAAGAACGTAAGGTCATCCTTGAACGCGCGAAGCAGGATGCAGAAAGACTTCGTAGCCAGGCAATGGCGACCGCGCAGTTGAAGGCTCGCTCTTCGCAGTTGGACCACCGTGAGAAATTGCTGGACAGCGTGTTTGCCGAAGTGAAGAATCAACTTGATGCGGTCTCGCAACGCTCAGATTACGACACTGTTGCGGCGTTGTTGCTCCGTGAGGCATTGAGCGAGCTGCGCGTGAATAAAGCAGAAATTCGAGCAGATGAATCAACACAGAGAGCCCTCAAGAAAGGCGCGCTGGATCAAGTTGCAAAAGAACTGAAGGGCGAGTTCACGCTTGCCGGCGCGCTGGAAGAAGGAACGGGCGTTGTTGTGGATGCCGCAGGCGGCAAGATCCATTACGATAACACCCTGGAAACGCGCTTAAGCCGTTTGCAGAGCACGCTCCGTTCAGCGGTCTATAAAGTGTTAATGGGAGAGAAGGCATGAGCAACGAAGTAGGAAAAATCACCTGGATCAGCGGACCTGTCGTACGCGCCCGCGGCTCGCGCCATGTAGGCATGTTGGAATTGGTCGAAGTAGGCGAGGAACGCCTCGTGGGCGAAGTCATCGGTCTCAAGGGAGACCAGATGACCGTACAGGTCTACGAAGAGACCTCCGGCATGCAAACCGGTGCGCCGATCTATGGCACCGGATTGCCGCTCTCAGTCGAATTGGGACCCGGCTTAATGCAAAGCATTTATGATGGCGTACAGCGCCCCCTTCCCTTGATCGAACAGTCGATGGGCTCGTTCATCAACCGTGGCGCGCGCTTCGACCCGATCAGCCGCGAGAAAAAATGGAAATATACGCCGAAAGTAAATATCGGCGATGAAGTAAAAGGAGGTACGATACTCGGTGTTGCGATGGAAACCGATACATTCGAACACCGTGTCATGCTTCACCCGGACGATGCGGGTACGGTCACGTGGCTGGCTTCCGCTGGTGAATATACGGTGAACGACCCGATTGCCAAGATCAAATCTGGCAAGGAGGAAAAGACCGTCACCATGCTTCAGCGCTGGCCCGTCCGGCGCCCGCGGCCTTTTATTCGAAGGCGCGGTGCGAACATCCCGCTCATCACCGGTCAGAGAATTCTCGACACCTTTTTCCCGGTGGCAAAGGGCGGCGCGGCTGGCATCCCCGGTCCATTCGGCTCGGGCAAGACCGTGACTCAACATAGCATCGCCAAATGGGCGGATGCGGAAGTGATCGTCTACATCGGGTGCGGCGAACGCGGCAACGAGATGACCGAAGTATTGCAGGAATTCCCGCATCTCGTGGACCCTCGGTCTGGTCGCCCGTTGATGGAACGTACCGTCCTCATCGCCAACACCTCAAACATGCCGGTGGCGGCGCGCGAAGCGAGCATTTACACCGGCATCACGATTGCAGAATATTACCGCGACATGGGCTACCACGTCGCATTGATGGCGGATTCAACCTCCCGATGGGCGGAAGCGTTGCGCGAAGTTTCGGGTCGTCTCGAAGAAATGCCTGCCGAGGAGGGTTATCCTGCCTATCTCGCCGGTCGACTTGCGGAGTTCTACGAACGCGCCGGCTACGTGGACAATTTGAACGGCAGTCAGGGTTCGGTAAGCGTTGTAGGTGCGGTCTCGCCTCCGGGCGGCGACTTCTCGGAGCCGGTCACACAGCACACCAAACGCTACATCCGCTGTTTCTGGGCGCTCGATAAATCGCTGGCGTCAGCACGTCACTTCCCCGCCATCAACTGGTTGGATTCGTACAGCGAATACATCGAAGATGTGGCAGGTTGGTGGCGCGAAAAGGTTGGCAAGGACTGGCTGGAGATGCGAAACAAAGCCATGGAGTTGTTGAGCGAAGAAGCCCGCCTTTCGCAGATCGTCAAACTTGTTGGTCCCGACGCGCTGCCGTTCGCGGAACGCATGGTGCTGGAGACGACCCGCCTCATCCGCGAGGGCATCCTTCAGCAGAACGCAACAGACACCGTGGATGCCTACTCCTCCGTGGAGAAGCAGATTCGACTTCTTGAATTGGTGCTGTACTTCCACGAACGCGGTATGGCGATCGTCAAGCGCGGCGCGCCGATCAACCTGATCCACGACCTGCCGGTGGTGGATACGATCATTCGCGCGAAATCATCCGTCACCAACGAGGAAGTGCACAAACTTGATGACATCCAGAAGGCAATTGACGAGCAGATGAGTCAATTAGATGCGGAGTATAGATAATGAGCGAAGCAACAGTTTTAGGCGGTCAGGAAGTCGTTGGCGTCGGCCGTATCGAAGGACCTATCATGGTCGTCGAAGGCGCGGCGAACGTCAGCTACGATGAAGTGGTTGAGATCGAGGATGCACGCGGACAGCATCGCCGCGGCCGCGTGTTGGAAGTGGGTGAGGGCTTTGCGGTTGTGCAGGTATTCGCCGGTTCCACCGGTCTCTCCATCGACGGCACCCGCGTGCGATTCCTTGGTACCACTCTTCATATGCCCGTAGCGGAAGAAATGCTCGGACGCATCTTCGATGGATTGGGCAACCCGATCGACGGAGGTCCGGAACCTCTCACCGATCGTTATATGGATGTGAACGGTCAACCCATCAACCCGACTGCGCGTATTTACCCGCGTGATTACATTCAGACCGGTATTTCAACGATTGATGGTGTGAACACTCTCCTGCGCGGGCAGAAACTCCCGTTGTTCTCTGGTGCAGGTATGCCGCACGACCAACTCGCCGCGCAGATCGTGCGCCAGGCTACTCTTGGTCGCGTGGCTGGCGCGCCGCAGACCGAAGGCGAAGAGTTCGCCATCGTGTTCGCCGCGATGGGCGTGAAGAACGATGTGGCGGATTACTTCCGAAGATCATTTACTGAAAGCGGTGCGTTGACGCGCGTGGCGATGTTCCTCAATTTGGCGGATGATCCCCCGGTCGAGCGTATCGTTACCCCGCGCGCGGCGCTCACACTCGCGGAGTATCTTGCGTATGAACTCGAAAAGCACGTGCTCGTTGTGCTCACCGACATGACCAACTACGGCGAAGCCCTGCGCCAGATCTCGAACGTGCGCGGCGAAGTGCCAAGCCGAAAGGGTTATCCCGGCTACCTATACAGCGACCTCGCGTCCCTGTACGAAAGAACCGGTCGCATCCGCACCAGCAAGGGTTCCATTACACAAATTCCGATTCTTACCATGCCGAACGATGACATGACGCATCCGATGCCGGACCTGACCGGTTACATCACCGAAGGTCAGATCGTGTTGGGACGTGAGTTGTACTATGCCGGTGTGTATCCCCCGGTTACTGTGTTGCCCAGCCTCTCGCGTTTGATGAAGGACGGTATCGGCAAGGGACGCACGCGCGACGATCACCCGCGCTGGGGCGCGCAGTTGTATGCCGCCTATGCCAAGACGCAGGACATCCGCGCGCTGGCGTCTGTCATCGGCGAGGAAGAACTCTCCGAGGTGGACCAGAAGTACCTGAAGTTCGGACGCGCCTTCGAACGCGAGTTCGTGAATCAAGCGTTTACCGAAAACCGCACCATCGAGCGCACGCTGGAGATCGGCTGGAAGTTATTATCCATGCTGCCGAAGAAGGAACTCACCCGCGTCACGCTCGACGAGATCGAACAATATTACAAAGGCGACGATGCCTCAAGTTAGCATTGCACCAACTCGCACGAACCTGATCCGCCTGAAGAAGGAACTGCGTTTCGCGAAAGAGGGTTACGAGATCCTCGACCGCAAGCGCGAAGCGCTGACCGGCGAACTCGTCCGCGTGGCGAAGGAAGCGGACGCGCTTCAAAAAGAAGTGTGGGCGCTTTTGAAGACAGCGTACGACGCGATGGAAAAAGCACGCCTCGTGATGGGTTCCGATCACGTGGAATGGGCTTCGCTCGCCGTCAACAAGACCGTGGATGTGCGTTTGCGATTGCGCGGCATCATGGGCGTGGCGATTCCGCAGATCGAAGCGCGCGGCGAACCGCCCAAATTGCTGTATAGCCCCGGTGATACCGCCGCCGTGCTGGACGAAGCCAGCTCTGCGTTCCGTGAGGTGTTGTTGCGCATCCCCCAGCTTTCGATGCTCACGGCCGCGGTGTGGCGTCTCGCCAACGAGTTGAAGAAAACGCAGCGGCGTGTGAACGCGTTGCAGCACATCTTTATCCCGAACTATCAGCATCAGATCGAGTTCATCGTCAGTTCGCTGGAGGAACGTGAGCGCGAGGAGACCTTCCGACTCAAGTGGTTGAAGACCAAAATGGCGAGACAGGCTGAAATTCTTAACCCCTAAGGACTTCGACAGCTCGACTTTGGTTGTGGAGTGAAGGTCACGTAAATCAGAAATTCTTGCGGTGGAAAGGAAATTGAATATGAAGATTGGCGTATTGGGTACGGGTATGACTGGTTTGACGATTGGTTCCAAGTTAGTTGAACTCGGTCATGATGTGATGGTGGGCTCGCGCGATGAAGCGAATCCCAATGCCGTTGCGTGGGCGAAGGATGCGCACCGGAATGCCTTGTATGGAACTTTCATGAATGCAGCTGAGTTCGGGGAAATTATTTTCAACTGTACCCTGGGTTCCGCTTCCTTAAGTGCCCTGGAATTGGCTGGAGCAGGAAATCTAAAGGGCAAAGTGTTGATCGATACTTCCAATCCGCTGGATCGTTCAACGGATACATGGACCCTGACTGTATGTAACACTGATTCTTTGGGTGAGCAAATCCAACGAGCTTATCCCGAGACAAAAGTGGTTAAAACTCTCAATACCGTAAATGCAAATATTATGGTAAATCCATCCAAGCTGATTGAAAAAACCGTTGTTTTTGTCAGTGGCAATGATATCGAAGCCAAAGCAACGGTAGTTATGATTTTACGAGATTGGTTCGGCTGGCGGGATATAATCGACCTTGGTAATATAACCACTGCGCGAAGCGTTGAAATGTACGTACCGCTCTGGCACAACCTTAGGACGGCACTTTCATCGCAAAGGTTTAACCTCAAAGTTGTGACAGCATGACGGATGCCGAGAATGCACGAGGACCGTTCTGA
>DAOTZF010000380.1:0-10924 GCA_034434415.1 Anaerolineales bacterium
GGAACCGGCGCGGGCATGGGCAGGGGTGAACCTTCGAGAGGCAGTGTGAGATATTCGATCCGCTGGCGGCAGGATTCTTCGAGCGATTTGATTGCCTCTTCCTCGCGTCCCTCGCGCAGACCAATGAGCAGGGTCGCGTTGCGCCGACCGAGGAACCCGCCCGCGCTGGCAAAGAAGACAACAGGCAGGTTCAATTTCTCAAGCGCGCGCGTGGCGGTCTCTTGATCCTGTTCTTGCACAACAGCGAGCATGAGTAGTTTAATGTCATTCATGGGAACCTCCGTTCGAGGTGGTCACAAGAATAGTATACAGGATAGTTGCGAGTTGGCAAGACACCAACAGATGGAGTTCATAAAGAAATAATTCGGGCTTCAGAATCTGTTACCACCACAGACTTCCCATTCGCGAAAACGACCTCTGTTTTCTTCATTCCCCGAATCACTTTCAAACCTTTGAATTGAATCGTCACATCCCATGGGAAAGGGTTTTCGCCTTCGAGTTTCACGCGCGTGGGTGAGAGAATCTCCACGCCTAAAATTTTCAGGAACAAGCCGACAGGCGCGAGTCCGCTGAGCGCGTTGCGTTCGCCGATGCCCGTCCCTTTTTCGGCGTGGTAACGCGCGTGGAAAGAGCGATTCAATTTCAGGTTTTGGATGACCGCCGTCATATTGTGCGCGAATAATTTCGCCGCGTCCGCGCGAAACCCGTATATCAGCAAGCCTTCGCACACGAACAGATTCCACGGCAGGTGAACCGATTGCGAAACCGTCTCCGCTTCGGGTTGAGTCAACGACGGGCAGGCAGGGATTCCATACGGGCGATAAAATCGCAACGCATCCAGCAAGGCGCGCCCGATCATGATCTGCGCGTGCGTTTCATCTGGCACACGCGCCCACAACGGCGTGAACAGCGTGTGGTCTTCGGTGGTGAAATCGAGCGTGCTGATAACGACGGTGTCTTCCTCACTAAGTCCGCGCACCGAGACCTTCGCCAGTTTCGAATACATTTTTTTCGTCGTATACACCGCGCCGTTGTTGCGCCATTGATAATCGCCGCTTTCGATGACCTCGTCCGCAGGCTTCGTGGAAAATTCATGGATACGGATCTGCGGACGCTTCGCCGTCGGACTTTGGGTCTGCACTTCCACTAGCAAACGGATCTGCCCATCGAATTTCAACTTCGTAGTCACCGTCCCTGAACCTTGTTGCTTGACGAGGACCTTGCCCTCGAGACTTATCCCCGTGCCGCGTTCGCGATAGTGGTACAAACCCGTCCGCGCCTGCCACGTGGACTCGATGGATGCGCGCAGTTTCGCGGCTTGCTCATGAAGCAGCGTCAGCGACTCGTGATGCTCGAGATGCTCCGCCATTTTGATGAGGCAGGCGGCTTCGTTGTACAACATCGCTTCCAATTCAGGGCTGTGGACTTGTGCGATGTTCACACCCAGCGACCACTCGTGCCACTGGTCAAATAGCGGATTATCTTCAAAGCCCGTTTGCAAGACGTGTTTCCATTGCGGGATGCCGTCATGGTCATCGTCATATTCTGGCGAGAACCAAGCCCAAAAAAATTTTTGCAATTGAGGGAAGATTTGATTCAGAAATTCATCATCGTCTGACTTTTCGTACAATTTCCATGCAAGACTGGCGAGCAAGGGCGCGGCGAGGTAACGTCCGCGTTGACCTGCGAGTCCTGGCTTGCCATCTATCGAGCCATTTTCATTTTGAATGGCGAGAAAGTTTTTCAAGAGATCTTTGGCGGCTTGCGATGCTGGCAAAACCTCAGATAAATAATACGCGTCGAACGGAGATTGTCCGTTCCACGAGGCGGGGTAATCGGAACCGTCGCCGCGCGGGGAGTAGCCGTTATCCGGTCCGCGCGAGGAAACGATGGATGGATTCGGCAAATGTTCATTCGGAGGGAAGAACAACCCAAACGCCGTAGTTTGACTCAAGGCGAATGCCGCATCCCACTCTGTATCTGCGGTGTGAATGTCAATGGTTTGACTTGTGTTCATTAATTCAAGCCGCGTGCGTTCGGCCTCCCACGGGCGCGCTGCGGTCTGGCGCGCGAGGTCGAAGGAGGTTTGCAAATTGTCGGTTGCGGCTTGAGTCCACGTGAGTTGACGCGTCGCACCAGGACCCAGTTCAAGGTCGAGAAGAAGCGAGGGATGAGGTCCGGCGCCGTGCGCGGGTCCGCCGGTTATGAAGAGGACGGGAAAGAGTCCGCCGGTTTGCCCCGCAAGGATGTTGACCATCTGCGATTGCGCGGTCGCCATGCTCTGGCCGTCAATCGGATTCAACACCGAACACAATTCAAGTTTTACTTTTCGATTCTTGTTCGATCGGTTCGCGATGGTCACACGCCCGCACACCGCATTGGACTGTGGAACCCAATACTCCGTGGAAACGTCAATGGTGGGTAACGGAGAGTAATCAACGATGAGGAAGTTCGGGTAAAAACGGCGGACAATCGGTTTGCCTGCAAAGGCAGACGGGTCGCTGATCGCCTGTTTGCCTTCACCAAAACGAAAGAAGATGCGCATCGCTTTGGCGCGCAAGCCGTACGTTGTGCGAAGCGAGAGCGAGGCTGGCTCGGCGCCGCCAAATTCGAGTTCCCAAATGTGGTCGTTGAGGTAATCGGGGATGGAGAGCCGTGAATCTGCCGCGAGGGTGAGGCAAAGCGGGTCGCCGGGGGCGAGGGACCAGTCGCGCATAAGGCAGTATTGTACGGGCAGAAGGGCGGGAGGTCAAAGGGTATAATTTGTTTAGTCTGCTGGTCGGCTAGTCAAAGACCATGAGACTAGAGACTAGAAGACTAGGAGACTAATTTATGGGTCTTTATTTTGAAGAATTCCACGTGGGGCAAAAAAATGTGACAGAAAAACGGACGATCACCGAGGACGACATCATGCAGTTTGCGGCGCTGACAGGTGATGACAACCGCATCCACACCGATGCAGAGTTCAGCAAGACGACTCCGTTCGGCAAGCAGATCGCACATGGGGTTTTGGGTCTGTCCTATGCTTTGGGTCTCGCGTGGAAAACCGGGATGCTGGACGGCACGGTCATTGCCTTCCGTGAAATAAACGAATGGAAGTTCGTCAAACCCGTCTTTATCGGCGATTCCATTTATGCGGAGATGGAAACGAAAGAGACCAAAGCCCTGCCGCGCATCGGCGGTGGTTCTGTCACGATCACAGTCGAGGTGAAGAATCAAAGCGACGAAGTCTGCCACCGAGGCACATGGACGGTGCTGATGATGAGTAAACCCTCTTGATTTACGATTTCAGATTTACGATTGACGATTTGCGATGACAAACGACGAAGAGAACAAACACCGAATTAAGAAATTGATCGACTCCGAAGCCGATACGCGCGCCGAGACTCCCATCGAACCGAAGAAGGACGAGTCGGAAGAGAAGCCGGCAACCACAAAGGCGAGCCCGGCGCGTAAGATTACGCCTGAAACTCCGCATATCGCTTTGGATGAAAACAACATGCCCCTGCCGCGGCGCGTCCACGAAGTGGATATGGACGGCACACGCGTGACGCCAGCCGCGTATGAGCGCGCGAGCAAGCCACGCGGAGCAACGGAAACACGACGCGTCTCGCCGCCGAGCCAGCCGCGAAAAGCACAGCCTTTATCCTTCGATTGGCGTTCGTTCGATTGGAAGCGCGCGGGCGGATGCCTCGCCCGCGTCCTCGTTCTGACATTGTTCGGCATGATCATCCTTGCCATCATCGGCGGTTCGGTTTTGATCTATTCGTATTACTCCATCGCGCGGACTCTCCCCAGCGTGGACGACTTGAAGAACCGCGCGTCGCAGTTCGAAACGACACGAATCCTGGATCGCAATGGAAATTTGCTGTATGAAATTCTCGACCCGACGGCAGGACGAAGAACATACATAACCCTCGATAGAATTTCTCCCGCGCTCGTTGCAGCGACGATAGCCACCGAGGACAAGGATTTCTACGACCACCCGGGCTTCGATGTGTGGGCTATCGTCCGCGCGCTGTGGGAAAACTATCGTACCGACGGTCAGGGTGGGGGCGCATCCACGATCACGCAACAACTGGCGCGCGCACTGTTGTTGACCCCCGAAGAGCGCGCCCAGCGGACGTATTCGCGCAAAGTACGCGAGATCATCCTTGCCGCAGAGATCACGCGCCGATACACAAAAGATGAGATCCTCGAGTTGTACCTTAACGAGATCTACTACGGCAACCTCGCCTACGGGATCGAAGCCGCGGCAGAAACATACTTCGGCAAGACCGCGAATCAACTAACCCTTGCTGAGGCATCGTTCCTCGCAGGCTTGCCGCAGTCGCCGTCGATCTATGATATTTACACGAATCGAGATGTGACCCTCGCGCGTCAGCAACAGGTGCTCGTGCTGATGTTCGGGTTGAGTCAACAGCGCGGCTGTATCGAGGTCAGCAACAGCGACACACCGATCTGTGTGGACCAGGTCGCGGCGGTGCAGGCCGCGGATTACATCAAGTCATACAACTTCATCGTGCCGAACATCAATGCGAAATATCCGCATTGGGTGAACTTCGTCCGCTCGGAATTGGAAGAACAATACGACGCGCAGACCATCTACCGTTCGGGTTTTATCGTTTACACCACGATCGACCCGACGCTTCAAGACGAAGCGCAGAGGCTGGTCACCGAACAACTGGCGACCCTCACCGATAAGAACGCGAAGAACGGCGCGCTCGTAGCGATCAAACCTTCGACGGGAGAAATCCTCGCCATGGTCGGCTCGCCCGATTTCAACAACGAAGAGATCGCCGGTCAGATCAACATGGCGGATAGTCCCACGCGTCAACCCGGATCCTCGATCAAACCCATCACCTACGTTGCCGCGTTCGAAAAGGGATGGACACCGTCGACTTTGATCTGGGATGTTCCGACGGATTTCCCCGACGGCGCAAACCCACCGTATCAGCCCGTCAACTACGACGGGAAATTTCACGGACCGGTCACCGTACGCACCGCGTTATCCAACTCGTTCAACGTCCCTGCCGTCAAAGCGCTCGAATTTGTCGGCGTGTTCGACAACCCGAATACTCCTGAAAAAGATGGCATGATCGCCATGGCAGAGCGACTCGGTATCACGAGTCTGACGAGCAATCAATATGGGCTCGCGCTCACGTTGGGCGGCGGTGAGGTCAGTTTGCTCGATATGACCAGCGCATTTTCCGTATTTGCGAACGGCGGAAAGAAAGTACCGCCTGTTGCCATTCTTAAGATCGTCGATTTCGAAGGCAATGTCATTTATGAATACCAGCCTCCCCAGGGCGAGCAGGTGATTCGCGCTGAGCATGCATTTTTGATCTCCTCGATTCTTTCCGATAACGAAGCGCGCTCGTGGATGTTCGGGCGCAATTCGGTGTTGAATCTCCCGTTCCAAGCCGCGGCAAAGACCGGCACCGCCGGCGACCCGCGCGGCGCGGACGCGGTCAACGTATACGATAACTGGACGCTGGGCTACACCCCCGACCTCGCTGTGGGCACATGGGTGGGCAATGCAGATTACACACCGATGATCGGCACTTCGGGCACTACCGGCGCGGCGCCGGTCTGGTCGCAGTTCATGACGTTCGCCGTGCCAAAAGTCGCGCCGAACAACGCGCCCACGCCGTTCACCTTCCCACCGGGCATCACTGAAAGGATCATCTGTGCGGTTTCCGGCACCGAACCCTCCAATTGGTGCCGCGGCGGCCAGCGCAGTGAATTATTTGCCAGCAATCAACTGCCGTTACCCGCGTCGCAGGATCTCTTGCGCCAGACAAAAATCGACACATGGACGGGTTTCATCGCGGGCAATGCCTGCCCCGATTTCACCAAAGAAGACCTCACAATGAATGTCAATGACGAGTGGGGTCGCAAATGGCTCCGCACCGGCGCTGGACGCGACTGGCTTGAATCGCACGATATGCCGCGCAACCCGTTCTTCGCGCCCGAACGGGAATGTTCCGCCGACGATCCGCGCCCGATCCTTGAATTCAGCAACCTCAAAGATAACGATGTCATCACAGAGACAACGCTGGTGATCAAAGGTGTGATCGATGTGACCCAAGGTGATTTCACCGGCTGGCGGCTCGAGTTCGGCAATGGAAACGACCCCGATGATTGGACCACCCTGGCACAGGGAAATAACGCGATCGAATCGTCCGGTGATATCTTCACGTGGAATTTGAAAGACCTCACCAGCGACAGGATCACGCTTCGGATTTACCTCATGAACGGAGAGGAATTCTACGCCGAGAAACGCGTCACGCTGACGTTGAACCTGCCTACCCCAACCCCCGAGCCGACCTCCACCCCCAGCCTCACCCCGCTCCCACCAACCGACGCGCCTACCTCAACGCCATCCGAAACTCCGACACCGACCCTGCCGCCGCCTCCCACCGACACGCCGACGCCAAGTCCGACTACGGGACCGTAATTCTCAGTCACGGATTCTCACGGAAAAAGAATTAGGGTAAATCCGCGAAATCTGTGGCAACGGTTTTCCAAAACATGAACATCCGCGACATACACTTCCTCTACGAATACAACTGCTGGGCGAGTAAAAAATGAACGTGAGCACACGCGCCAACCTCAAACCCGGCATGACTGTGCTGATCGTATTGAAACAGGATCAGCGAACGGGGAAACTTACAAAAGGAATCGTCAAAGACATCCTCACCAAATCGCCGACTCATCCGCATGGGATCAAAGTCCGCCTGCAAAGCGGGGAAGTGGGACGCGTCAAGGAGATCGTTCAGGAATGAAGTCACACTCTCACGGCAAGCGGATGTTCCTCCCGCTCGCCGCGCTCATCCTCGTGCTTGCGTGCGCTCCCGCCGCCGCGCCAGCCATCCCTGCGGCTGACCCGAACGCCATCCAGTTGTACATCCAGCAGACCGCGGCCGCCGCGTCCACGCAAACGCAAGATGCCCTGCCGCCTGCCAGCATCACTCCCACGATCACGTTCACACCGAGAAGCACGTTCACTCCCTACGCCACGTTCACGCCATTCCAAACGTTCGTGCTGGCGTCGCCCACGCCGCTGCGGAGAAGTTATTTCTTCCGGGTCAAACATGACAGCCAGCTGGCGATCTACGATTTCAAATCGCGCACCGCCGCCGGATCGTGGACGTTGAATCCGCAAACGCCGGAGGTGGTGCCTCTTTTCGCGGCGCCCAAGGAGGCGAGCGGAACGCACCGCACGCCGATCACCCGTGCGTGGGAGTCGTACATGGATGAGTTGAACAACGGCAATGAAAAAAAGTTGAGATATCTAAAGGCGACGCATACGGCGCTGTTCAACGGGGCAGGCTTCCCCCAAATGGAAAGCCTCACCATGGGCGGCAACATCATCACGCTGGATGCGATCCAGGGCGATTGGGGTAAAGTGCATACGCTTCCGTATGGAAGCCCGCCATCCGCTTCGGTCGTAAATTATTTTACAAGCCCAGACCTTGTGCATAAATTCGTCGTTGTGGGGTGGAGCCGCGCTTCGAAAGCAACGTATTGGGTCGATCCTCCGCAAGGGGATACCTACTGGCCCTTCGTATCGAGGCACGTGGTGTGGATTCAAATGTCGCGCCTCGAACCGTTCCCCGGCGTGCCGATGCAGGTCACCGCGCGCGGACAACAGGAAGTCAAACAGGAACCCAAAGCCGACAGCCGGCCGACCGGGTTCACGCTGGAGGATGGCGCGTCCGTGACCATCGTCGAGTATTACCCGACCGGCTCCGACGTGTGGGCGCGCATCCAAAGCGGCGGGTGGATTGCCCTGCTCATACACAAAGGCGGTGTGCCAAAATATCTCACCTCGTGGAGCATGGAAACAGTGCCGCCCCCACCGCCTCCGCCTTCGGAATAAATTTTCCACCGTGCTATACTCGCAGGATGAAACTCGGCATCGTCACTGATTCCACGTCTGACCTCCCAAACTATTTAATTGAACAACACGGACTCGAAGTTGTCCCTTCCATTTTGATTCTCGATGGAAAAGAATACGCGGATGGAACCGGCATCTCGCGCGAGGATTTTTACAACCGACTTGCTTCGCTTCACCCCTACCCAACGACTGCCGCACCTTCGATCGGCGATTTCGCCTCCCGCTACGACTCCCTCCTCTCGCGCGGCTGTCACCACATCCTCTGCATCCACGCCGCAGGGACTCTGACCACCATCATCAACTCTGCGCGGCAGGCAGCGCACGATTTCCCGGACAAAATCACCATCGTAGACAGCGGCTCGCTCTCGTTGGGTCTCGGATTTCAAGTGCTCGCGGCGGCGGAAGCGGCTGAGTTGGGTTTACAAGCCGCGTTGGAGGCGATCGAATCGACGCGCAAGCGGCTGTCCGTTTTTGCCGCGCTGGACACGATGGAGAATCTCAAACGCAGCGGGCGCGTCCCCGGCGTGGTGGCGCAGTTGGGAGGGTTGTTGTCAATCAAGCCAGTAGTTGAAATTAAAGGTGGAAGTGTGAAACCCATCGGCGCGACGCGCACCACAAAACAATCCGATGAACGAATGTTGAATTTATTGTTGGAAGTGGGAGACATGGAACGGCTGGCGATCTTGCACACGAATGCCCCCGCGCGCGCAAAAGGATTATTGAACGGCGTGATGGAGCGCCAACACAAACTTGTTCCGCGTGATATTTTGTTCGTCAATGTCACTGCGGTGATCGGCACACATTTAGGTGCGAACGGGTTGGGATTTGCGGCGGTGAGAAAATGAGAGTCTGTAATTCGCGGGAAAACATAACGCGCCTGTGAAGAGTACTTCACAGGCGCGTGTTGATTCTTAGTAAGCCGCTTACTACGGACTCCAAGTCACTGCCCAATCACCGGGGAGGAGTAATTGAACGTTGGTGAAGGTCAGGGTGAGGGGTCCTTCCGGAATCGGCATCTGGTATCCATATCCGCTGACGAAAGGAACACCCGCTGTCGGTATGCCGCCTCCGCCGCCTCCGCCGAGCGGGGGATGATCCAGGTCGATCACCGATGCACCGACGATGTTCGAATCCGATTGCATGGTGAACATAAAGAAGCCCGGCTCGATTCCACCCTGTTCGGCGGAGAGGACGTGGATGACCTCGTTGTTCACCGTCACATCCTGGTTGATATCCCATGTCTGTCCAAGTTGAGGGTTCGGACCCGGGTCGAAGGTGAAGAATCCGCCGTCCGCGGGGAGAGAAACGAGCATCGCAAAGGAGAGGGTGACCGGCGCCGTGAAATTATTTCCGATCTTGAAAGCCCAGTAGTAGCGCATTTCGCCCGGTGCAGAGAACATGCCCGGGTCTTCATAGTCGAACGGAATATCCACACCGTTGGCATCTTTGATATAAGCCAGTTCGGCTGACACTCCATACGGCGGAATCATTGGGTCCGTCCACGATGTGTTTCCATACAAGATATACCCATCGGGCACTGCCACAAATTTATCCAGGCTGTTCGTGATTCCATAGGTGTTCACGCTTTGCGTCGGCGCGCCGGCACTGACTGTGGCTGGTATGGGCGTCACGATCTGTTCGATGACCGGAGCGATCTCGGAAGGATCGGCAGGCTTGAATTTCAATTGAAATTTCCAATCCCGCGGGGCTGTATTGTCCGGCATGGCAACCAGATCCGGAATTTCGAGGGTCACTTCATAGACTCCTGCAGGCAGGGGAGGAAACTCCATCAAATAACGCAGGTAGCACTCGGGACAATCTGAACTGGCCATGTGACGCGCCGTTATAACGTCGAAGCGTGTCCCATCGGGCAGAGTCAGGTAAGGCGCAAGAGTTGTGGAGACGCTGTTCTCGGGGTAGACATACTCCGGCGGCAGGATGTAAGAATACACCACAGCGGTCTTTTCGCTGTTCAACACCGCCTGATCCACGGTTACGATGAATCCGTCGCGTGTCACCGTCACTGGCTCGGTCAGCACGAACACCTGTGTGGATTGATCGATGATGCCCACATTCGGGATATACCCAAACAGGCGCTTCAACGCGTTCACCACGTCCGGGTTGGTGGATAAGAACACGAGCGCCACCAATACCACGGCTGCCATTGCCCATATCAGGCGCTTCTTCAAACTTCTATTTTTCATTTGGATCTCCTGATGTTTGATCGCGCTTGCATGACCTTCCGCTACGAAGCGGGCGCGCAGGGAGTTGACGAACTCAGCATCAGGCTCAGGGACGGCGGCTACTTCCTTGACGGCTTTTTCCAACTCTGACGGTTTCAAAGGCTCAGACATGTTGCGCCTCCATCTGGACAGCCAAACGGTCGAGAGTGCGGCGAATCGACTTTCGCACGGCATCTTCACTGCGCCCCAGCAATTGACCGATCTGCACGTACGAGAGTTCCGCCGTGAATCGCAAACGCAGCAACTCTTTCTCGTCCTCGTTCAGCATTCTCATCAGTTCCTTGAGTTTGGCACGCGATTCATTCCGGGCAACTGCCTCGAGCCCGTCGGCTTGGGCTGTATCCGCTACCGACTCGGTCATATCACTCTCGTTGTGATTCCCCCGGAAATGATCCATCGCCTTATTGCGCGCGATCTGGAACATCCACGCCGTAAAGCGCCCGCGATGTTGATAGCGCGGCAGTGCTTCGAGCACCGCCATGAATGTCTGCGACGTCAGGTCTTCGGCATCCGCGGCATTGCCCACGCGCGAGTAATGATAACGATAGATGGGTTTGGCGTAAGCGTCGTAAATTTGCGCCAGCGCCGTCTCGTCCCCTGTCAGGGCGCGGTGGATGGTATTGAGTTCGATCTCCACCAGCCGAGGTCCTTCATTCTCCATGCACATCTCCTCGAGGGCAGGTTTTCATGCAAGCACATTTACATATCGCAGAAAATACCAAAAGCGGACAAATTGCCCCATTTCAAGACGATAGACGATGGACTACAGACCATGGGT
>DAOTZF010000381.1:0-2800 GCA_034434415.1 Anaerolineales bacterium
GTAGACCTTTCTGATTTGTATATGCGTTCGCTTGTAAAAAAATCATTCCCTGCGGCAAAATATTGGGGAAGCGGTTTATCCCGCCTGGAACAAAAGAATGGAATCGTTTGGGCAACGCTTACGTTGGAAGACCGCAAACGCTCCGGGTATAGCGGGAACGATGACGCGGATCTCATCAACATGATCTCCGCGATCGACGGAAACAGAGTAGGTATGATTTTCGTCGAACAAAGCGACAATCATGTGAAGATTTCATGGCGCGCGCTCGATTCAAGCGTGGATGTCTCGAAAGTGGCGAAGCACTTCAAGGGAGGCGGCCATGCCGCCGCTGCCGGGGCAGATGTCCCCGGCGCGTTGAACGAAGTCCAAACATTGGTACTTAAGACTACGAGAGAAATGTTGGGACTATTATCTATTACTTAGAAATTTGTGTCATAATCAGGTTGAAACACAATCCGAGGAGGAAAAAGTGAACAGTCAAGATATGAAGAACGCCATCTCTGGCGTCCTAGTGGTGGACAAGCCTGTCGGCATGACCTCACACGATGTAGTCCAGGCAATACGAAATGGGACGGGTTTGCGTCGTGCCGGTCATACTGGTACGTTGGATCCGCGTGCATCGGGTGTACTTGTGATTTTGGTGGGTCCTGCAGTTCGGTTGAGCGAATATGTTTCTGCTTCCGATAAACGGTATCAGGCGATTATCCGTTTGGGTGGGAAAACCGACACGTTTGATGCAGAGGGCAGGGTGACCCCGGCGAGCCAGCCGGTCAACGTGAGCGAGCCGCAATTCGAGGAAGTGTTAAAAACCTTCATTGGTGAGATCGAACAAACGCCGCCACCCTATTCCGCGGTCAAAGTGCAAGGGCGCAAAGCCTACGAAATGGCGCGGCAGGGCGAACCGGTAGACCTCGCGCCGCGTAAGATCACCGTGCATCACCTCGAAGTATTGGAATGGGCGCCACCCGAAGTAGTGATCGATGTACATTGTTCTTCAGGAACGTACGTACGATCGCTGGCGAACGACCTCGGTGAGAAACTCGGTTGTGGTGCTTATCTCGTTGGCTTGCGCCGCACCAAAAGCGGGCGATTTTCGCTGCGTGACGCAACCCCGCTTCGTAAATTGCAAGAGGCATTCCACGCGGGCAACTGGTATCAATATCTCATCCCTGCCGCAGAGGCGTTGGGTGATTGGCCCGCCATTGAACTCAGCCCCGATGAAGTGGAAGGCGTACGGCATGGTCACCGTGTCAAGGTGGAGGGCGAGGGCGAAATAGGCAAGCGCGTGCGCGGCGTCAGCACACAAGGCGAACTGGTCGCATTGATGGAATGCATGGTCGTCGAAGACGGGAGCCTGATGTGGCAGCCCAAGAAGGTTTTCTTCACAAACGATGCTTGATTCTCCACGATTACAACGTTAACTGTTATCATTCCAGCGCCTTGACCGGCGCTGGAATATTTTACGGATATGAAACATTATCAGTCTCTTGAAGAAGTATCTTTGCAGAACTCATGGCTGGCAGTGGGAGTCTTTGATGGTGTGCATCGCGGACATCAGGAAATTATCGAGCGACTTGCCACCGGTGCACATGAAAGCGGCGCGGCGGCTGTTGTCTTGACGTTTCATCCGCATCCCGCCAAAGTGTTTGGGCGCGGCGAGATCAAACTATTAACCCTTCCTGATGAACGCAAGGAAATCCTTGGCGAGCTGGGCGTAGATGTTGTGGTCACGCATCCGTTCAACAAGGATGTGGCGAATATCACCGCTTTCGATTTCATGCAGCGCATCAAGACTCGGTTGGGGCTGACCCGCCTCATGCTCGGGTATGACTCCGCTTTGGGGAGGAATCGCGAAGGTAACGCGACGCGGCTAGCCGAGATCGGCAAAGAATTGGGATACACCGTCGAGACGGTACCAGCCCTCAGCGATGAAAGCGGCGTGATCTCATCCACGGAAATTCGCAAATTGATCGCGGTCGGCAATGTGGAGGTCGCCGCGAAATTGATGGGACATTCGTATCGCCTGCGCGGACCCGTCATCCGCGGCGACCAGCGTGGTCGAACGATCGGTTACCCGACGGCAAACATTGATTATTCAGAGGATAAACTCATCCCTTTCAACGGGATTTACGCTTGTTGGGCGAATCTTGCGAGCGAACGATTCAAAGCCGCAGTCAATATCGGCTTCAACCCAACCTTCACGCCGGATAAAAAATCTGTCAATGTGGAAGCCTACCTGCTCGAATTCGAGCGCGAGATCTACGGTGAAACCCTTGAGCTTGAATTTGTGTCTCGCTTGCGCGATGAATTGAAGTTCGATTCGGTGGACGCGCTCGTGCAGAAAATACGAGACGATGTCGCGCGCGTAAGGGATATTCTGGAGTGGCGACGTCATTGACGCCCTCTCTTTTATAACCTGCAAGATTTTTCAAGAGGAGACTTCCATGCCTGAACGTGAAATTTACCTGCTCTCGCCACGCGCTCTGAGCCCCGAGACCATCGCTGTTGCATTTGCAAAAACCTCGCGCTCGCCTGAATCGTTCCGCGATATTGCCGCCGAACTGAGCGATGAAAAATCCGCACAGTTCCATGAAAAATGGGTGGTGGGATATGGTCATGCATCGGTGGCTGAGCATGCAATTTTGCATCTTGCCTTCGAGAACGTTTCGCGCATCGCCATCGAGAGCATCGAGTCGAATCGACTCGCATCCTACACGGAAAAATCCACGCGTTACCAGAAATGGGGACAGGATGATTTTACGATCCCGCCTGAATTGGATGGACACCCTCTCCGCGCGGA
>DAOTZF010000382.1:0-18077 GCA_034434415.1 Anaerolineales bacterium
GAGTTGTACAAGACACTCTCCACTGCTTTGTTCGGCTTGCGTGCTTGCCGCTTCGGAGTATACTGTCCCCAGTGCACCCCTGTTTCTCTCGTATAAAATGATGTTCCTTATCTTCATGGGTGCACCCGACGTGTGGGAGTCTGCGTGATTTACAGGCATTTTTCTGGCTTCGAGTTTTTCCTACATCTCAAGCATTGTCCACGCCTGCCCACACGTGCTCTGTAAGAGCATAACGCCAACCGTTAGCCTGCCTTCGCATATTATCAATGAGTTACAAATCAGTAATTCACCACTATGGGATAATGAACTGATGACCTCAAAGTTACATATCAAAGCCGTATTGCAAGCGTTGTTTGTAACTTTTCTATGGTCAACATCTTGGGTGCTTGTCAAAGTTGGATTAAAAGCCAGCCTACCTGCCATTACTTTCGCAGGTTTGCGTTATTTCATTGCTTTCCTTTCAACCCAACTCACCGAAAAGCAATACGCACCTTTTCTCGTGCTACATGGGGACAACTTGCCTTACTTGGGATTGTGTTTTACACCTTGACACAAGGGGCGCAATTTGTGAGTCTTGCTTTTTTACCTGCGGCTACTTTGAGTTTACTGCTTAATTTTTCACCGATTTTTGTCGCATTGCCGAGCAGTTTTCTAAAAGATGAATCACCTTCAATAATTCAATGGGGCGGTATCATCTTATCGGCAGTAGGTGCAATTGTTTATTTTCTTCCATTGAATATACCCACAGGGCAAGTTCTTGGTTTAACGATTGCGTTTATCGGCGTTTTGGCAAATTCAGGGTCGTCCTTATTGGGAAGAAGGGTTAATCATCAAAATGGCTTAGCACCCATTCTTGTTACGGCAATAAGCATGGGGATTGGCGGTTTACTCTTATTGATTATCGGAGCAACGACTCAAGGCTTTGGCAATCTTAACCTCATGCAATGGCTAATCATAGGCTGGCTTGCGGTTGTCAATACGGCAGTGGCTTTTACATTGTGGAACAACACCTTGAAAACACTTACCGCTGTTGAGTCGAGCATAATAAACAGTACGATGTTGCCGCAGATTGCAATACTAGCGTGGCTATTCTTAGATGAGCCTTTAAACCAAAGACAAATCCTTGGTATAGTTCTTGTCGGAGTTGGCACATTAATTGTCCAACTATGGCGGCATTTGCCAAGTGTTGTAAAATCTATGGCAGTCAAACCTGAATAGAGCGGCGGGCTAACAAAGCCCCGCTTAGCGGGGCAAACAGCCTGACGCTGGGGATTGCCGCTGCGCGGCGTGCGGCACATCTCAAGCAGTTTCCTACAAGAGTTGAGGAGCTTTTAGCAATGAATAACAAATCGAATGAACGGATTTTTGGAATGAAATTTGCAGATGTATATCCGCTGTACATTCAAAAAGCAGAACGGAAAAATCGCACGAAAAAAGAGGTCGACCAGATCATCTGCTGGTTGACCGGCTACAACCAAACAGGTTTGCAACAGCAAATAAAACAGGGAAGTGATTTTGAATCCTTTTTCGCTCAAGCGCCAGCGATGAACCCGAATCGTTCGCTGATCAAAGGCGTCGTGTGCGGCGTTCGCGTGGAGGAAATCGAGAATCCGCTGATGCAAAAAATCCGCTATTTGGATAAATTGATCGATGAACTCGCAAAGGGAAAAACGATGGAAAAGATATTGCGGTCATCCAACCCCTGAGCTGTACTGGCTGGGGGCAACGTGGCCGTCCCTGCCTAGTACGCTCGGAAAGGCAAATCGCAAACCGTTGGGCTTTTACAAACTCACCTTCAATTCCTTCAACCCTCTGAAAATTGGATGCTCCTGCCATTCCAATACACCCGATTTCAATTGCAAATTCGGGAAACGGCGCAGGATGGTCTCAAAGGCGATCTCCGCTTCGAGCTTGACGAGCGGCGCGCCGATGCAGTAGTGAATCCCCAAGCCGAAACTGAGATGACGACCTTCGCTGCGTGTGATGTCGAAGCGATGAGGTTCCGTGAAACGTTCGGGATCGCGGTTGGCAGAGCCGATGACCGTGTTGACCAGGTCCCCTCTTCGAATCAATTTGCCATTCAAGTCAGCGTCATCAAGCGCAGAACGATAGGTAATTTGCACAGGGTTATCGTATCGCAGGATTTCGTCCACGGCTGAAGCCATCAACGCAGGTTTTTCCTTCAACAGTTTCATCTGGTCGGGGTGTTGAAGCAGAGCCAGAATCCCATTGCCGATCAGGTGAGTAGTGGTCTCGTGGCCCGTGCTGAGCAAAATGTTGACGTTGGCGACCAGCTCTTCCGCTGTCAGCGAGGATGCGGTATGGGATTCACGAGTCAGCCCACCCTGAGAATGATGCGGAACGGGACATTTCCTCTCATCTGAAACACCAAGTAAAACACTCAGAAGGTCATCACCCAGGTTATCACGTCGCGCATCCGCCAGAGCCTTGATATAGTCGGTCATCTCAGCCAGACTTTGCGCGGCGCGTTCCAACAAGTGCCGCGGCTTGTCTTTCACCGTGCCGAGGATCGCAAACAGGTCATCGGACCAGGCTTTGAATTTCGCGCGGTCGCCAGCGGGTAAACCGATCAGTTCGGCAATGACCATGACCGGCAGAGGATACGCAAGATCCTCAATGATGTCCATCCCGCCGTGATGCCCATCGAGCAATTTGTCCACGGTCCGTTGGATGAATGGACGCAGCCTCTCCACATAACGCGGCGTAAAAGCATGATTTAGCAAGCCGCGCAGGTTCGTGTGGTATGGCGGGTCTGCATAAAAAACTGTTTTCGAGAATGATTCGTAAACGGGTTGCACGACCTGTTTTTCGATTTCAGTCAGGCGCTCGAAATTTCGCATCAATCCTTCGGCGCGTGAAAAACGGTCATCGTAATACAGCGCCGCGATGTCATCGTAACGGGTGAGAACCCAAAACCCAAACTCGTCATCCCAGTGAATCGGGTCTTGCTCGCGGAGTTGTTCGTAAAACGGATACGGGTTGGCGCGCACATCCTCTCGATGCAAGTGCGAGAGACTGAGCGCGTCGCGAATCGCCGATAGCATTCTGAATTCCTTTAAGCCCGGCGAAATTATACTACTTGTTTGTGAAATTGGATACAAACGGTCTGCTTTTGCACTACACAGACGATTTCCCCGCGTCTTTCAACGGGGAGACTGGGAGCGTGAAATAGAACGTGGCTCCCTCCCCCACCGCGCTCTCCACCCAGATCCGGCCGCCGTGAATCTCGATGATCCGCTTTGCCAGCGCAAGCCCCACTCCTGTCCCATCGATACTGGGCGAGAGACGGTTGAACAAGCCGAAGATCTTATCGTGAAATTGAGGGGCGACTCCAATGCCGTTGTCGCTGACATACAGGGTAACGTTTCCCCTGCGCTTCGAAAACACCTGCCCGACTTCGATCCGAGGGTTTTGCTGACCGCCCATGAACTTTGCGGCGTTATCCATCAGGTTTTGCACCACCTCCAATAAACGCTGGCGGTCACCATACACTGTAGGGAGCGGGTCCTTGACCACCAGTTGTACGCCGCGCTCCTCGAAACGCCCCTGCAGGATGTCGCGCGCGGCATGCACCAATTCTCCAAAATCGATCTCCTCCGGCTCGTTCATCACCCGCCCGATGCGGGAAAGTTCAAGCAGGTCGTTCAACAATTTATGCATCCGATCGGTGGCTTCGCTGATGCGTTGGAGGTCACGCTCCAACCGCTCTACATTCCCAGAACGGGCATCCTGTAACAGAAAACCGAGAAATCCCTTGATGGTGATGAGCGGCGCTTTGAGGTCGTGAGAAACCGTGTATGTAAACTGTTCCAGTTCGGCGTTCTTCGCTTCCAATTCGCGGATGAGATTCTCGCGCTCGTGTTCGATGCGTTTTTGTTCGGTGATATCCTGCACTGCGCCGTAGATGCCAACCAACTCGTTCCTGGTTGAATCCCATACAGGATAGGCGTAATTTCTCACCCAGCGGATCGAACCATCCTTATGAATGGTCCGCAATTCAGAGACGACCGTCTCATTCCTGCGCAACTGCTCCATGTCTTGTGCGTCCTTTTCGAGATCGTCCGGGTACACCGTGGACAGCCATCCGCCGCGCGCATTGAATTCCTCGACCGTGTAACCGGAGATCTGCTCGAACGCCCCTGCCACCCAATTGAGCACGATCTCGCCCTTTTCATTCTGCACATTGGAAAAAACGTAGTCAGACGTCACCGAGGAGATCAACCGGTATCGTTCCTCGCTTAATTGGCGCGCCTGTTCCATCTGCCGCTTGTCGGTGATGTCTTCGACTGTCCCTTCGAAATACGCTACGCTTCCCAATGCATCCTTCACCACGCGGGTGCTGGATGAAACCCAAATGATCGAACCGTCTTTTCTCTTATTCCTTGCAATAAATCCCGTGGTAAATCCATCCGAGTTCATGAGCAATAAAAACCGCTCGCGGTCTGCTGGATCCAAATATATCTGTGAGGCGATACTCGTGACCGTATCCACCATTTCCTGAGGCGAATCGTATCCGTAGATCCGCGCCATGGAAGAATTGACACGGAGATACCTGCCCTCCGGCGTGCTCTGAAAGATTCCAAACACGGCATTCTCGACGATCGCGCGATATTTTTCCTCCGCATGTATGCGCTCGTTCAGCTCGCGCTTGGCGACCTGCTCGCTTTCACGGGCGCGCAGTAATGCCGCCCGCGTCGTCCGCGCGGACAACCCTTGCAAGAGTGCAACCAGTGCAAAAATGGCAACATTGGAAATCCACAATGTGACGGATGTCTGTTGGACGCTTACATCGCTTAAGAATCCGCGCTGTTCTGCAAAAACCAGACCCAGACCAAAGAGAGCGGAAAGGACGGCAAATAGAATCCCGACACGTGCACCGAGCAACAAGCCCGCAGCGAATACGATCAACATGAAATTGGTGAATGCAGGTGCATGAATGCCTCCCGCTGTCCATGCAGAGACACCCACCGACACCCAGAACAAAACCAGCAACAACCAGCTCGCCAGCTTCACTTTTCCAGAGCGAATCAAGCGGAAAAGGACAGCGGATATGATCAGAGCGCAAACGCCTTGAATGGCAACGATCGCATTGCCAGAAGGCATGAGAACAGCTAACGGGAAAGTGACGAAAAACGTCACACCCACAACGGCAACGACAATATACTGCAACAGCAATGCAGCGATATTCGAATCGTCATCGTCAAAAACAGGAACGGAAAAGAGGCGTTTCAAATCCATAAGCAACTTATCGAGGATCGGGCGGCAATCCGATCGTAAAATAGAACGTCGAACCCTTTCCCAATTCACTTTCAACCCACAACCGGCCTCCGTGGAATTCAACGATCCGTTTGGCAAGCGCCAGCCCAACACCGGTCCCTTCGGTGTTTGGATCGAGTTTGTTGAACAGACCGAAAATAGTTTCATGATATTCGGGCGCGATTCCCATTCCGTTATCGCGGATGTAAAAGACAGGCTTTTCATACCCGATCTCGATAAGAGGATCGCTTTGATCGCCCATGTATTTCGCGGCATTGTCGATGAGATTCTGCAACAACTCGAGGAGTCGTTTCCGGTCGCCTCGAACGACGGGAAGGTCTGGATTCACCAGCGTACGCACACCACGCTCGTGCAGCCTTCCCTCCGTCAGCTCGATCGCCTCTCTTGCGAGTTCTTCGAAAGGGATCTCCGCCGGAGGATTCATAGCGCGCCCAACACGCGAGAGTTCCAACAGATCCTGCAACAGATCCTGCATCCGATACGCGGCAAGATAGATCCGTTTCATGTCTTTCTGCAGGTTTTCCATGTTACCCCGATTCAGATCCTCCTCCAGATAGCCCAAAAAACCGACGATGGTCACAAGAGGCGATTTCAAGTCGTGCGACACAGTGTAGACAAATCGTTCCAACTCGGCATTCTTCGACTCGAGTTCCAGGATCAATTTTTCGCGTTCCGAGAACGCCCATTTCAGCAGAGTCACATCCCTCACGATTGCAACTACCGTATCGGTCCCTGTCGCAACGAGACGGGCTTCAAAGGTCTTCTTCTCGCCGCCCTGCTCCAACTGGTATTCAAAGGCTTGCATCTGCCCTGACTCCAACGCACGCCTGGTGGCAAAAGCTGTCTGATCGGCAATGGAAGGAATGACCTCTTTGACCGTCTTCCCAACAAATTCTTCCGGGGGCGCGATCGGACGCATGGACGCGGAGGGAATAAATTGCAGGATGGCGCCGTCCCGATTCAATTCAAACATCATATCGGGTGTCGCCGTGAGCATGGCGCGCATGCGCGCCTCGCTTCGGAAAAGCGCGTTCTGAGCCTGGGTTTGTGCCGTGACATCATGGAAGAGGGAGAGAATTGCCGGCCTGCCCTCGATATCGACCAACTCATAATACGCGATGGCTGTACGCTTGCCGCCATGCCCACCGGGGAATTCATATGCGGGATTGTGAAGCGTTTTTTGTTTGAGTAGTTTTTCCACAAATTTCCCCCGGAGGGTTTCATTATCCCAGATCCCCAACTCGAGGGTCGTGCGCCCCAACCCCTGTTCAGGAGTAATGCCCATCAGATTCCAGTACGCATCATTGGCATCGAGCAGGCGACCTTCATCAAGGCTCGATATCGAAATCGCTATCGGGCTGGCTTGAAAGATTCGCCGAAACCTTTGTTCACCGGCTCGCAACGCCTGCTCTATTTGCAGCCTCCCCGAATACTCATCCTGCACTTTTTTCAGCGCATGACGAATCACCCGTACCAGTATGATGACAAGGACAGCCAGCAGGAGGAAGACCGCCGTCGAATCCCTCGCCATTTCAAACGAGGAAAGCGGCTGTGGAACAAGAATGCCTCGGGCTTCCGCGACTGCCATCGCCCAGATGGATGCAAGACTTATGACTAATACTGCAAGTGCGAGTCGCCAACTGGTGACCAGTGCGGCAATGAACGGAAGCACCAGATAGACCAGGATTCCCGAGTCATGCACACCCCCAAAACTCCACGCGTGATACGTCACCACTCCCCAAAACGAAACCACCATAAACACACCAGCGGCATTGACAAGGTTCAACCGTAGAATACCAAACATCACGAACTGGCATACGATAAGAACCAGCAATGCGATCTTTCTTGGGTTGAGAGACCACTCCCCGGCAAGATCCAGGAATACAAGGACGGACGCGAGAGCGATCAATGCCCACGCAATCCAACGGAGCATTCGCGCAATCTCCTCCGTCCGATCGACGCCGAACAGAGGCTTGAATATCGTGCGGAGCGAGTTCAATATCACGCGATACATTCCTCATCGAGGAGTATAACACGTGGGACACTGAGAGTTTATCCCGCCGAAGTCTATGGAAATGCACGCTCGAACGCAGAGAGTATCCCGTCCCACATTTGATTCGCCGCGTGATCGATCGTTTGAAATTCAGGATGAGCGCCAAACCATGCGAGCGAACGGCGGACACCCTCCGCCCAATCAACTTCGCAAATAAAGTCAGGAACAAGGCGTTTGATTTTCGAATTGTCAAAAACAACACTATTCGACTTGTCACCGACCAGCGTGCCCGATTTTTCAGGATCATGTGCGACGATCAGATCGCTGGGGATGTGAACCACGTTCGGACTCACCCCCAACGCTTGATACACCTCCAGGTAGATTTGATCCCATGTGAGCGCTTCATCCGACGTGATTTGGAATGCCTCGCCAATAGCAGACGGATTCCCCAACAAACCGACGAGTCCTTTGGCAAAATCAGCGTTCCAGGTTACCACCCACAGAGAGGTGCCATCACCGGGCACAATGATCTTTTGCCCGCGCTTCATGCGGTCGATGACGGTCCATGGATGCTCCCAGCTGGCGACCGCCAGCGGAATCTGTGTGGGTCCATAGGTGAGCGAGGGACGGATGATCGTCACCGGAAAATCTTCATTCTGATACGCATCCATCAGGCGCTTTTCGCAGGCGATCTTGTTCCGCGAATATTCCCAGAACGGATTCTCCAGCGGTGTTTCCTCGGTGATCAGATAATTCTTGACCGGCTTCTGATATGCTGAAGCTGAACTGATAAATACGAATTGACTTGTCCTACCGCGAAACAGGCGAACATCACGTTCGACATCGCTGGCGGTGAATGCAATGAAGTCCGCGACCGCGTCGAAGCGGTGACCAGCCAAAAGCGCGGAAAGATGCGCTTCGTCCCCGTGAATATCCCCTTGAAGTAGCGTCGCTCCTTTTGGAAAGGTGTACTTCGTCGAAGTGGAGCGATTCAATATGAATAGTTCATGCTCTCGTGCAACTGCAAGTTCCGAACAGGCAGAACTGATCAAGCCTGTGCCGCCGATAAAAAGGACTTTCATCAGCCCTCTCCAAGTTCGGGGATCGGCTCAATGGGCACACGTCGACCAAAATAATTTTCCACCCAGAAGATGATCAGAGCCAGCCACACAATACCAAAACCGATCAACCGCGAGTGGTCGAATTCCTCTTTGAATATAAAGACACCGATTAGAAACTGGATCGTCGGTGCAAGATATTGCAAGATGCCAATGGTGGACAATGGAATTTGTCTCGCGGCGGAAGCAAACAACAAAAGCGGAATGGTCGTCACAACTCCGGCGCCGATCATCAATAAATTTGCCGTGACGCTTGAATGGAGGAACGCGCCAGTGTTATCCGCTTCTGCCCAACCAAGATATGCAAGCGCGGGCAAAAAGAGGATACCAGTTTCGAGCGTGAGCCCATAGAGCGAACCGAGCGGAGCCAGTTTTTTCACCAATCCGTAAAATCCAAAAGAGAATGCCAGCGACAGCGCGATCCAGGGCAAACGCCCGTACGCAATAGTTAGATAGGTAACGCCGATCGCGGCAAGAACGACGGGCAGCCATTGCATGGCACGCAAACGTTCTCGCAAAAAGAACACACCCATCAGCACGCTCAACAATGGGTTGATGAAATAGCCCAGGCTCGTCTCAACGATAAAACCCGCGTTGACTGACCAGACATAGATCAGCCAGTTGACGCCGATGAGGATCGCCGCGACTGAGTAAATGCGGAACACACGCGGATTCAATGTGGATCGAAAATCAGCCCATTGCCTGGTAACCCACATCACCGCAAGCAACAAGAGAAACGACCAGCCGATACGATGCCCCAACAACTGCAAGGCAGGAACATCATGAAGAAGTTTCCAATAGATCGGGAAAAATCCCCACAGCGCGTACGCGGCAACACCTTGTAAAATGCCTTTTCTGTTCATTTATCTCCAAGAGGGAGGTTTTATTCGCTTTGTACGATCACCGACTTCAAGCGTTCGAGTGCCATCTGGCGCGCGGCGCGTACTTCTGAAATTCCATTGTCACGGGCAAGTGCGAGCATCCGTTTGATGGTATGGTAGATTTGCCCGGCTTGCGCCATGGCTTTTTGCTCGTTATACCCCTGCAATTCATGCGCCACATTGATCAGCCCACCGGCGTTGATAACATAATCCACGCCGTAGACCACGCCGCTTTCATGAAGCGCCTCACCATGCCGCGATTCTTCCAATTGATTGTTGGCACTGCCTGCAACGATCTTGCATTTAAGACGCGGGAGAGTTCGATCGTTGATCACACCTCCCAGCGCGCAGGGAGCAAAGATATCGCATTCTAAATCATAGATGCTTTCGGGTTGCACGATTTCAACTCCCCACTGTTCAGCCGCTTGGCGGCAAATTTCGGGTCGGATATCGGTCGCTGCAACCTTTGCGCCTGCCGAGACCAACCTCGAGGCAAGACTCATCCCCACTTTTCCCAAACCTTGTATGTTCACGCGTACGCCTTTGAAATGGTCGACCTTAAGGACTTCCTCCACCAATGCACGCAACCCTTCCATTACACCATACGCGGTCACCGGCGAAGGATCGCCGCTTCCGCCAACTTCTGTTGGCAATCCTGCCACATGCTTGGTAATTCTCCTGACAGTTAAAATATCGTCTGTGGTCGTCCCCACATCCTCTGCCGCGATATAGCGACCGCCCAAGCGTTCCACCATACGACCAAATGCCTCCAGCCGCGCGGAGCGGATTTGCGAATCCTGCTCTTTCCCATCTGCCATGATAACGGATTTGCCGCCTCCAAGCGGCAACCCTGCAACAGCCGCTTTGTACGTCATGCCCTCCGATAATCGGAGCACATCCAGGATCGCGGCTTCACTATTGTCATACTGCCAGAGGCGGGTCCCTCCCAAACTCGGACCAAGGGTTGTATTATGAATGGCGATGAGTGCACGAAGTCCGCTCGTCCGGTCGTAGCACGTAACCAACTCCTCGTGTTCATGCTCCATCATGTAATTCGTAATATCGAGCATTGGGACTCCTATTCGGTAGATGTCAATTGATCAAAATAGAGCAATGGGCTGGCGACCGACGTACCCCGCATCTACTTCATGCCAGAAAGCAATATCGTGTTCCCCATATTTCCAGCATAGATAGACCTCTCGTCCATCTTTGAGGGCGGAGAAATCCAGCAAACCGATGTTTATATCTTTGATCTGAGCCCCTGTATCTTGAATCTTGTGAATTAATGCGTCGAGCTTTTCAAAGTCCACCACCATTTTGCTCAACACGGGATTGCCGCCATTTCCAGCAGATTTTTCCACGGCGGACCAGATCTCGGGCTGGTTGGCAAGAATCCGCTGGCGAATCAACATCACTTCATCCATGAGCGGACGGACAATCTCCAGAGCCTTGTTGGCTTCTTGCAGGGTGAAAAATTCTGGCATGAAAGAAGTATACACGGAAACAGGCAGGAATTATCGAATATTCTCCCGCTGGGAGTGGCGAAAAGGATGAGCTCAATCTTTCTTGCCACGGAGAACACAGAGTTCTCGGAGAAAAAGCTCAAAATCTCTGGGTGCTTTGTGGCTAAGCCCACGACAATAGCCACTCCCTCTCCCGCTTCTTCTTGTTGTTGGAGAGAAACCCAAATGCCACAGCTCTAGCAGGCGGCCGGCAGTCAACCTTTACCAAATCTTTATACCCGCTTTATATCCTCTTCAAGCAAACATCCTATACTGACGGCATACACAACTCACAAATATGTGTAAGTATAAATAGGAGATCAATATGAACAAAACACTTAGCACAACCCTGACCGTGCTCGCGATCCTCGCACTGGCTGGTGTCATCTTTTTCGCAGGGAGTATGTATGCGCGCCGCAACACCTTTGGACCTTCCATGATGTTCGGCAATGGCTGGAACAACAATAGCGCGTACGGTCCATCCATGATGAATGGACGCGGACCCTCCATGATGGGCGATAATGGCATGGGACCTTACATGATGGGCGGGTACAACAACCCGAACACCATTCCTCTCACCGTTGACCAGGTGAAAGCCGCCGCCGATAAATATCTGACGAACCTTGATAATTCCGATCTTGAGATCGCAGAGATCATGATCTTCGATAACAATGGATATGTGGTCGTCACCGAAACCAGCACCGGGATCGGTGCCTTCGAACTTCTCGTTGACCCTGTTTCCCAGGTTGCCTATCCCGAGCATGGTCCTAACATGATGTGGAACCTGAAATACAGCGGTCGCAACCACGACAGCATGATGGGTGGCTTCGGCGGGATGATGAACATGATGGGCGGGTACGGTAATATGATGAATAATTGGGACACCACCTCCCCTATCGCTGTCTCCACCGCAATGACTGTCACACCTGAGCAAGCACGTGAATTTGCACAACAGTATCTCGATGAGAACATTGTGGGCGCAACAGCCCAACAGCCCATGCAGTTCTACGGCTACTACACCCTCGACTTCGAGAAAGACGGCAAGATCGCCGGCATGTTGAGCGTCAACGGCTACAGTGGACAGGTCTTCCTCCATACATGGCACGGCACATTCATCGAAGAAACCGAATACGAGTAAGCATCAATGTGCGACTAGGCTTATCAGGTGACGGTTACCCTTGAAGTGACCGTCACCCGCCTCGTTCTATAAAGTACAATCACACTATGGTAAAAATTTTGGTCATCGATGACGAACCTTCCATCACCAAGCTGGTGAGTGCCTACCTCAAACCCGAGGGATATGAGGTGTTCGTTGCGTCCGATGGAATTACAGGTCTGAAAGCCGCGCGCGCCTTCAAGCCTGATCTCGTGATTCTGGATGTGATGCTCCCCGCCATGGATGGCATCGAGTTGCTCTCACGCCTGCGCCGCGAGTCGGAGGTGTACGTGATCATGCTCACAGCAAAGACCGAAGAGACTGATAAGATTGTCGGGCTTTCCGTCGGAGCGGACGATTATGTGACCAAGCCGTTCAGCCCGCGCGAGTTGGTGGCTCGAGTCAAATCGGCGCTGAGGCGTATCGAAGCGAGATCAGGCTCAGGCGGGGAGAGAAGCGTATTGTCCTTCAAACACGTCCGCATGGATGTTGGCGCGCGAAAAGTCAGCGTGGATGAACATCCGATCGAATTTACGACCGTCGAGTTCGATCTGCTCAAAGTGTTGGCTGAAAATCACGGGCGCGTGTTAACGCGCGAGCAATTGCTCGAAAAAGTGTGGGGTGGTGAATACTTCGGTGAAATCCGTGTAGTGGATGTGCATCTTGGGCACGTCCGCCAGAAACTTGGGCGCGATGAACTGATCGCCACCGTGCGCGGCGTGGGTTATCGCTTTGAGGACGAACCGTTGTAAGCGAGGAATTATGATCGAATACTTCCGCCGTCATTTGGGCGTAAAAATTTTTTTCTCGTATCTGGTGATCATTTTGCTTGGCGTGCTGGTGTTGGTCATTGCCAGCCAGTTCATTTTGCCGTCTGCCTTCAACCGCCATATGGCGGGCATGGGGACAATGATGAACGGCGGGATGATGGGCGGTTCGGTTTCAATGCCGCAGTTGTATGGCGACTTTCGCGCAAGTTTCAACGAGGCGTTACTGTACGCCACGTTGACGGCGATGATCGCGGCGCTCGCACTGAGTTTTTTATTCACCAAAAGTGTTGTCGCGCCAGTGGTGGGGATGTCTCACGCCACACAGCGGGTCGCAGATGGACACTACGACGAACGCCTGCCGGTGAACGGAAAAGACGAACTCGCACAACTCGCGATGCGTTTCAATCAAATGGCTGAAAAACTCGATCAGGTGGAAGCCATGCGCCGTCGTTTGATCGGCGATGTCAGCCACGAACTGCGAACGCCGCTTACCGCCATCAAGGGTTCAATGGAAGGATTGATGGACGGCGTTCTGCCCGCAAATGATGAAACCTTCGGGCAAATCCACGCGGAGGCGGATCGTCTCAATCGCCTTGTAGATGACCTGCAGGAACTCAGCCGCGTCGAGTCCCGCGCCTATCAACTGATCATCCGACCTGTGGAAATTTCTTCCATTGTACGGACTGTGACTAAACGCCTCGCGCCGCAAGCCGAGTCAAAACGCATCTCGCTGGACTTCGAACTGGCACCCGATCTTCCGCCTGTTCTCGCCGACGAAGACCGCGCCATCCAGGTGTTGACTAATCTCACAGGCAATGCGTTGCAATATACGCCTGAGGGCGGCAAAGTCAGTATCACTGCAAAACAATTAAACGACGAGGTTCAAGTCTCTGTTCGTGATACGGGCATTGGAATCCCCGCGGAGCACATACCGAGGATCTTCGACCGTTTCTACCGCGTGGAAAAATCGCGCTCGCGTCAGGCTGGCGGCGGTAGCGGGATCGGCTTGACCATCGCACGCTCCCTCGTGGAAGCGCAAGGGGGGCGCATTTGGGTCAAACCGGCAGGCGAGGGGGAGGGAAGCGAATTTATATTTACCCTGCCAATCGCAAAATAACAAAGCGGCGGACTTTCCAGTCTCGCCGCTGAATTCGTGTGTCTACCGCAACCAACTTTAAGCAGGTACAGCCGAATATCCCTTTTTCTTGACAGCCGCGATGATTTGCTCCACAGTTAATTTTGACTCGTCGAATTCCACCGTCATTTGAAGTTTGTGGTAGCTCGCGTTGATCTCACGAACGCCATCCAAATCATCCTCGAGGCTTTCGAGTTTCATTGCGCAGTTGGTACACGACATATCGGGAACAGAGAAGGTTTGTTTTTTCATGATTACTCGAAAATGATCATCCCCGTGTACATGCCCATCGAGCAGGTAAAGAACATTCGCGTCCCGGAGGGCTGGGCGGGGATTTTCACCTGCACGGTTCCAGTATCGGGAAGGAGTTGATAGAAACCCAGCGCGGGGATGACGAAATCGCGCGCACAGGAATACGTCGCATCGGTGATGAGGCTCAGGGTTATCGGAGAGTTTGCTGCGAGCCGAAGAGTCTGTGGAAAGTAACCGTCGTTTTCCACATAGAGCGTCGCCGCGCCCTGAGAATTGGGTAGTGACGAAGATATCTGGACGGAGGCAGGGCTTTCAGGCGGTAATAGGCTCCGACTGAGGTTTTGAAACGAAAGCGGGGAACCCATTAAGTTGAGTCCGCCATCCAGGGTCACTAATCCTAAAATCAAAACAGCGACGGCAACGAAGCGCATAAAAAATTTTTCGGTCCGTGCGCCGAGTTCTGTGGTGAGATAGGCAACGATGAAGAAGACCGGGCTCGTGCCCAGCGTAAAGGCGAGCATCAGCAAACCACCGGAGAGCGAATTTCCCGTGGCAAGAGCCGCCGCCATCATGGCTTGAGTCACGCCGCAGGGGATGAAAACGGTCAACGCGCCGAGGAAAAGCGGCGTGAAGGTATCGGTCCCTTTGGCGGTGCGACGAATGTAACGCGTGATGAACTTGGGCGGTTCAATCGAAAAATAGCGAAAGATCGGATGCACATTGAACATACGGAGGGCGTTACCCACCATGAAAATGCCAATGGCGATCATCAGCAGCGCGCGTGTCAGCGGGCTGAGGGTGAGGAAGGAACCCGCCCAGCCAAGCAGGAATCCCAGCAATGTGTATGCAACAAGTTTTGCCAAAAGGAATAGACCGATCGGCAAGGCGGTGTTCGTGTGTTGAGGGTGGACGAGTTTATCTTTTTTACCGCGCTTATGTCTCACCGGCCCTGCGTAATCCTGTTCAATTTGGTGAGCAAGGGAACTTGCCAGCAAACCGCCCTGAACAGCTAGGCAACTCAGTCCGCCGGTGGTAAGCCCCGTGATGAACGCGACAGACAGGCGACCTCCAAAACCGCTCCCCGCACTAAAGGCAAAACCTTCACCGCCCTGATTTTGCGCGGCGAGCATGATGACCGACATTGCAATTAATCCGACGCCAAGGGCTAGGAGAATGGCTGGACCAAAGGCAGGTTTATTTTGACGATTCATGAAACCTCAGGTTTTACTCCATCAAAAGTCATTGCAGATTATAGATTTCACGGCTGTCATTCAGCAGTGACTTTGAACACGTGTAACCCGTACAATTTGACCGAATTCATCGGGTTTACCAAAAACAGACACTACCCTCGAGCGCTTGCGTGCCATTCAAAGTTTGACATTCTTCAACCGCAGACTGTTCGTCACCACGAACACACTGCTGAATGCCATCGCGCCTGCGGCGAGCATGGGGTTCAACCACCCCAGCGCGGCCGCGGGGATCAGAATCACGTTGTAGAAGAACGCCCAGAATAGATTTTGTTTGATCGTGGAAAGCGTCTTGCGCGACAGGGAGATCGCGCGCGCCACACCGCGCAGGTCGCCGCTTATCAACGTCACGGGCGCGGCGGCAATGGCAACATCGGTACCGGTGCCAATGGCAATACCCACGTCCGCTTGCGCGAGCGCGGGTGCATCGTTGATTCCATCCCCCACCATGGCGATTACATTTACGATTCCAGATTTTCGATTGACAGTTGACGATTGCTGGAGTTTTTTGACCTCGCTTGATTTCCCTTCGGGCAATATCTCAGCGAGCACTTCATCAATTCCAACCAGCTTCGCAATTGCCTCGGCAGTCTTCTGGTTATCGCCTGTGATCATCGCAACTTTCAAACCCATGCGATGCAGTTCGGCGATCGCCTCTTTCGAATTCTCCTTCAGCGTATCAGCCACCGCGATCACACCCGCTACTTCTCCATCCAACGCGACCAACATCGCCGTCTTGGCTTCGGATTGCAATCGTGCAACCTCAGCTTCAAGTCCATTCAAGGGATAGCTTCGGGCGGTCATCATGCGGAGATTACCCACGGCAACGCTTCTTCCCTCCACTTCTGCCTGTACGCCCTGCCCAGCCTCTGCCGCAAACCCGGCCGGTTCAGCCAAACTCAAACCCCGCGCGGTCGCCTCCGCCCAGATCGCCTCTCCCAGCGGATGTTCGCTCCCCTTTTCAACGCTTGCCGCAAGGCGCAGCAACTCCTCCCCCTTCCACTTTCCATTGACGACAATATCGGTTACTGCGGGTTGTCCCTTTGTGATGGTTCCGGTCTTATCAAGCACGACCACATTGACTTTGCCCGCCCGTTCGAGCGCCTCGCTATTTTTGAAGAGCACACCCAACTCCGCGCCTTTGCCTGTTCCGACCATCACAGCCGTCGGCGTGGCGAGACCCATCGCGCATGGACAGGCAATCACAAGCACGGCAACCATGTTGATCAACGCGCGGGTGAATTGATCGTCAACTTGAGGAGCAAGAAAATACCAACCTGCAAACGTGAGCAATGCAATGACGATCACCACCGGCACGAAGACAGCCGAGACCTGGTCTGCAAGCTTTTGGATAGGAGCCTTGCTGCCCTGTGCATCTTCGACGAGTTTGATGATCTGTGCGAGCGCGGTCTCTTTTCCGACCTTCGTCGCCTCGAATTTCAACATGCCGAGTTTGTTCAACGTCGCGCCTACCACCGGGTCGCCTTGTTTCTTTTCGACGGGAAGCGATTCACCGGTCAGCATGGATTCGTCCACGGCACTGCGACCCTCGACAACCACGCCGTCCACCGGTATCGTTTCACCAGGCTTGACGAGCACCACATCCCCGACGCGGACCTCGTCCACGGGTAACTCAATCTCAAGTCCGTCGCGAACGACGCGCGCGGTCTTCGCGCGTAATCCCATCAACTTTTTGATTGCCTCGGAGGTGCGTCCTTTTGCGCGCGCTTCCAGATATTTGCCCAGCCGAATCAATGTGATGATCACCGCGGCTGTTTCAAAATAGACATGACCTGAGATCGCTCCAAATGTGATGAACACGGAATAAATATATGCCACCGAAGAACCCATTGCAATGAGCACATCCATATTGGCGGAACCGTTGCGAAGCGATTTGTACGCGCCGACGTAATACTGCCACCCCACATAAAATTGCACAGGCGTCGCAACCAGCATCATCGCGTAATGCACCCAGTCGGCGTGCGACCACATGCCCAGTAAGTTAAAATCGCGCAACATGGAAAAGACGAACAACGGGACCGTGAAGATCAAGCCGATGGTAAGCAAACGGAATTGTTCATTGATCTCATGCTCACGCGCTTTCGCCTCGGCATCTTCCGCCTCGCCGCCCAACTCAACCGCGTCGAAGCCAGCCTGCCGCACAGCCGCACGAATCTCAGCCTGGCTGACGATGGTCGGCACATATTTCACGCGCGCTTTTTCGTTGGCGTAGGTCACTTGCGCGTCGACCACACCTTCAAGCTTTAGCAATGCCTTTTCTAACCGTCGCGCGTCGTTATCGTCGGATAATCGTTTGATGACGAGTTCGGCATCGCCGGTGGCAACCCCGTAACCCGCGCGTTGGACGCGCGCGATCATGTCGGGGAGACCGAGTTTGGCGGAATCAAAATCCACAGTGGCGCGCTCGGAGGAAAGATTTACGACAGCGGTGTTCACCCCGTCGAGCTTCTTCAGATTGCGCTCAACCGTCGCGACGCAATTCGCGCACGTCATGCCGGTGATCGGGAGAGTGAGTTGTTTACTCGCGGTCATACAAAGTCCTCACGAGTGCGGAGTACGGATTAAGTACTCCGCACTCCGTACATTTGTCAGAGGGCAATCAATCCCTCGACAGGATAGTTAATCTCAGCCAGCAACGCTTTGATCTTCGTCTCGTCGGCTGGCGCGTCGAAGGCGATCTGGACCTTCTTCGTGTCCAGATCCG
>DAOTZF010000383.1:0-13712 GCA_034434415.1 Anaerolineales bacterium
CCATGAAGGCAAATCGTAAAGACTCCAAAAGACAAAATAAGGCATTAGTGGGAAGGGGAAAATCAACCCCAGTTCGGACCGCAAAAAAGTCCGTGTTGATTCGAGATGGCGCGGCTCTGGAATATTCCGAGGGCAGGTTGCAAGCCATCTTCGAGCAGTCGCCATTGAGCATCCAGATATTTTCAGCAGACGGTGACGTGCTGGGGGCAAACCGTGCCTGGGAGGAATTGTGGGTTTCGCATCGCGAGCAATTGAAGGGATATAACGTTTTGGAAGACCCGCAAGTCAAGGCGCGGGGCTTGCTGCCTTACTTTGAACGGGCGTTGAGTGGCGAGACAGTTTTTCTTCCTCCGGCGTATTACGACCCGGCGGAGATCGGTCAGAAAGGCAGGGCGCGCTGGACGAGGGCGGTGATCTATCCGGTCATCGATGCGTCTGGGCAGGTTCGGGAAATTGTAGTTATTCACGAGGATGTCACAGAACGCTATGAGGCGGAGCAGTCCACGCTTCTAAGCGAGCAGCGCTTCCGTAGTCTCTTCGAAAATTCGCCGGTCTCCATCTGGGAGGAGGATTTCTCGGAGTTGAAATCCTATCTCGACGAGCTAACGAAAACCGGCATCACAGATCTCGATGCCTATCTCACGGCGCATCCCGAGGTCATCATCAAGTGCATCGAGTTGGTGAAGATCGTGGATGTAAATCGAGCGGGCATGAAATTATATGAGGCTGGGAGCAAGGCGGACCTGCTCGGCGGATTGCACAAGACTTTTCCCCCCGATTCTCGACTGGGATTTAAAGCAGAAATCCTGAGGATTGCCAGAGGCGAACTACGTTATGAATCGGAAGGCAAGGCACAGACGCTTCAGGGAAACGTGCGCGATGTCCTTGTCCATTGGGTCGTTGCACCGGGGCACGAGCGGACCTATTCCAAGGTGCTGGTATCGCTGACCGACATTACCGAACTTAAACAGGCGGAGGAAAAACTTCGCACTGCAGAAGCGAAGTACCGCACGCTGATCGAGAAAATTTCTCCCATTGTCTACACCGCAGAACCAGAACAGCATATCGGGGTCACGTATATCAGCCCGCAGATCGAACAATTGGGATTTTCGCAGGAGGAATGGAGCGCCGACCCTGACCTCTGGCTCAAGCGACTTCATCCGGACGATCGGGAACGCATCCTGGCTCAGTTGGATGAGTTGAACGGAAGCGTCGATCCATTTCAGGGTGAATATCGCCTGATCACACGCGATGGACAGGTGCGATGGTTCTATGATCACGCCTTTCCCGTCAAAGATGCGGAGGGCCGCACCCTCTTTCGACAAGGGTACATGCTGGATATCACTGAGCGCAAACAGGCGGAGACCCATATTCGCCAGTATGCGGATATTGTCGGGAATATGCAGATCGGACTGTATGTCTTTCATTTGGAAGACCGGGAAGATGACCGCAGTTTCAAGCTGGTTTCGGCTAACCCTGCCGCCCTGGAATTTTCCGGTGTAATGGCAGAGGAGGTCGTCGGTAAGACGCTGGATGAGGGCTTTCCTGACTTGCGCGCGATGGGAATTCCGCAGAAATATGTGGATGTGATTCGCACACAGATGGCTGTTGAGATCGAAACTTCTTATTACGACGACAAGCAACAATTGGATACCGTGTTTGCCGTCAAAGCCTTCCCTCTTCCCAATGAACACGTCGGTGTGGCTTTTGAAAACATCACAGAACGCAAGCGGGCGGAGGAGCTATTGCAGAACAGTGAGAGGCGCTTCCGCGCGCTCATCGAGAATAGTTCCGAGGAGGTTTCCCTGCTTTCCGCCGATGGCCGCCTGCTGTACGAAAGTCCATCGGCAAACCCCACACTGGGGTATGCTCCCGGCGAGTTTCTTGGGCATAGCCTGTTCCAGATTGTGCATTCGGAGGATCTGGAACGTGTACAGGTTCTTTTTACCGATCTGATACAGATGCCCGGCTCGAGCGTGCGAGCCCAGTTTCGCTTGCGTCACAAAAGCGGCGAGTGGCGCTGGGTGGAAGCGGTTGGGACGAATTTGCTGGATGAACCGGCGGTTCAGGCGATCGTGGTCAACTATCACGATATTACTGAGCGCAAGCAAGTGGAAGATGCCCTGCAAAAGAGCGAGGAACGGTATCGAACCCTGTTCGAGGATTCACCGATCTCGATCTGGGAGGAGGATTTCTCGAAGGTCAAGGAATATTTCGATGAACTTCGTTCTCGAGGCGTAACGGACTTTCGGGAATATTTCGAGGGACATCGCGAAGCGGTGATCGAATGTTTGCGCCGCGTGCAGGTTGTGGACGTGAATCATACAACGCTGGACCTGATGCAAGTGAGAGATAAATCTGAATTGCTCACCGCGTTGTCCGATAGTCTGTCGGAGGATGCGATTCCAACTGTCGCGGCGGAACTGATCAGCCTTGCGGAAGGAAATCTCTCGTATGAGAGCGATGAAGTGTTCACGACCCGGCGGGGCGAGAAACGGCAGATCTATTTTCGCCTTACGGTAGCGCCAGGTTACGAGGAAACGCTGGGTAAAGTCTTCGTATCCATTGTGGATATCACCGACCGCAAGCGGGCGGAGACCGATCTGATCAATTCGTACTCGCTGTTGAATGCGACTCTCGAGTCCACGGCAGACGGCATTTTGGTGGTGGATGCATCGGGAAAAGTGACAAGTTTCAACAGTAAGTTCCTCGAGTTGTGGAGGATCCCGATCGAACTGGCTGACCAGCGGGATGATCAAGTTTTGATTAATTATGTTCTGGATCAATTGGACGATCCTGCCTCCTTTATTACAAAAGTCCAGGAACTTTATAGTTCATCTGCGCAAACCTCCATCGACGAGCTGAAATTCCGCGATGGGCGCATCTTCGAGAGGTATTCACAGGCTCAGATATTGGACGACAAGATCGTGGGTCGCGTGTGGAGTTTTCGCGATGTGACCGAACGCAAGCAGGGGATGGAGGCTCTTCGGCAAAGCGAGGAACGATATCGAACTGTGGTGGAAAACCAGAACGAATTCATCGTGCGCTGGAAACCGGACGGCGTTCGCACATTCGTGAATGAGGCGTATTGCCGCTATTTTGGGCTTACAAGCGAACAAGCTCTCTCCTCGGGTTTCATGCCGTTGATTCATGAAGATGACAGGCGCATGGTCGAGGAGAAAATTTCGCGCCTTCTATCCGGGGAGTCAGGGGTTGAAACTGACACCCATCGCGTGGTGAAGGGGGACGGTACCATCGGCTGGCAGGAGTGGACCGATCAAGCCCTCTACGATGACAAAGGTCAACTGGTCGAGTTTCAATCTGTGGGTCGTGACGTGACCGAGCGAAGGCATGCCGAGGATCAATTACGCCAGAGCGAGGCACGCTATCACGCCCTGTTCGAGGATTCACCGGTTTCCATCTGGGAAGAGGATTTCTCTGAACTCAAAAAACGGTTGGAGTTGTTGAAGGCGCAGGGGATCACAGATCTGCGGGCATACTTCTCGACTCATCCGAGCGCCATCGACGAGTACTCCTCCCTGATACGAATTCTGGATGTCAACAAAGCCGCAATCCGCATGTATGGTGCGGAGAGCAAGGAACAACTCATCGATAGTTCGATGCAAGTGTTGAGCAAGGGCGAACGCGAGAACAGCATCAATGATTTCATCGCCATCGCCGAGGGACGAACGTCCAATTATTGGGAAGGGGGCGATGAAACACTCTCCGGAGATTATATCGAGATCAGTCTGGGTTGGTCGGTCTTGCCGGGGCATGAAGGCGATTATTCAAAGGTCATTGTAACGGTGATCGATATCACCGAACGCAAAAAGGCGCAAAGTGAATTACAGGCATCCGAGGAGCGCTTCCGCTTACTGGCGAGCAATATCCGGGAGGTGTTTTGGATCACAGACCCCGTAGCTCAAAAGGATGTGTATCTCAGCCCTGCCTATGAGGAAGTCTGGGGACGCAGGCTTGAAGATCAATTGCAAAACACCGATCTCTTTTTGGAAACTGTCCTGCCTGAGGACGCGCAGAGAGTACGGGCGACGATCGAGAGACAACGCCGGGGTGAGAAGACGGAAATGGAATATCGCATCCGACGCCCCGACGGTTCGATTCGCTGGATCTGGGACCGGGCTTTCCCCTTCGTGGACGAATCCCGAAAGGTGAAATTAATTACCGGCATCGCCGCGGATATCACCGAACGCAAAAAAGCGGAGGTTGAAACGCTGCGGCATCTGGATGAATTGCAGGCATTATACGAAAACGGTCTGGCGGTGGGCAGGCTGTTGACATCGCGCGAGATCGGCGAGCGGGTGATTCAAACCTTTACACAATATCTTTTGTGGCACCACGTCACTATTCGCCTGCGGAAGGGCGAAACCGATGACCTGGAATTGATAGCGTTCAGCGTCCCTGACATGAAAGAGGAGGACAAGGAAGGTACAGCGCAGAATTTCACAACGCGCATTAGTAAAGTGGGGCAGGGGATGAGCGGCTGGGTGGTGCAAACCGGGGTTCCCATCCGCACCGGGAATGTCCATGAATACCCTCAATATGTGGATACGTATGAGGGCATCCGATCCGGCATGTACATGCCTTTGCAAGTAGGTGACCAGATCATCGGTTCCATCAGCGTGGAGAGCGAACTGCCGGATGCGTTCACGTTGCAGGATGAACGCCTGCTGGCTACCCTGTCCACGCAAGCCGCGGTGGCTTTTGAGAATGCGCGTTTATATCAAGCGGTTCAACAGGAACTGTCGGAACGCCGGCGCGCCGAAGCGATGCTGGAGCAGGAACGGAATTCATTGGCGCAGCGTGTCGAGGAACGTACCAGCGAACTCATTGCCGCGAATACGAATCTGGCACGCGCGTTACGCGTGAAGGATGAATTTCTTGCCAACATGAGCCATGAGCTGCGCACTCCGCTCAATGCCATATTGGGATTATCTGAAAGTCTGGGTGAACAAGTGGCGGGACCGTTAAATGAGAAACAGCAAAAATACGTTCAGACCATCACAGAAAGCGGTCATCACTTGCTGGCATTGATCAACGACATTTTGGATCTCGCAAAGATTGACGCGGGTCAGGTCACGCTCGATTTTTCAAAGGTGGATGTTCATTCCTTATGCCAGTCGAGCTTGCGCATGGTGAAGCAGATGGCGCAGAAAAAGAATCAGGAGGTGATGCTCGAAATTGACGATGAGATTGGCTTGATCTGGGCGGACGAGCGCCGTCTTAAACAAATGATTGTCAATTTATTAAGCAACGCGGTCAAGTTTACGCAGGAGGGCGGAAAACTCGGCCTTGAAGTCCGTGGTGATAAAGAGGAGAACCGGGTGCTGATCTCGGTCTGGGACCATGGCATCGGAATCGCCGATGACGATATCGCCAAACTTTTCCAGCCGTTTGTACAGCTGAGTACGGGTCTGGCGCGCGAATCGACAGGCACGGGGTTGGGGCTTGCCCTCGTTGCGCAGATGGCGCGACTGCATGGCGGCGGCGTGAGCGTTTCCAGCATCCCCGGCGAAGGGAGCCGCTTCACTCTCGTCCTGCCGTGGGAACCGGCGCTGGCGGTTGATACGGTGGAGCGAATGAAAGTCACTGGCAAATTCCGCGCGGTGAGGAACATTGGCGAACATGAGCGCCGCAAGATCCTCCTGATCGAAGATACGCCCGATGTGGTGATGATGGTCAGGGATTATTTGGAAGCATCCGGGTACAACGTCGCGGTCGCCGAAGACGGTCTGGAGGGGATCGCACAGGCGAAACGCGTTCACCCGGATCTTATTCTGATGGATTTGCAAATGCCGCGCATGGACGGGTTCGAAGCGACCAAAAAACTGAGGCTCGATCCTGATTTCAGGACCACGCCGATCATCGCGCTGACCGCTCTTGCCATGCAGGGAGATCGTGAGCGTTGTCTCGCGGCTGGTATGGATGAATACATTACCAAACCTGTCAACCTCAAGGGACTGGTAAAGATCATCGAAGCCTGCCTGACGATACCCCAGGAAAAGAAGCCTGAATCGCAATGAGTATCGCGGTGCGTTATGTTAACCAAACCCACAGCTACTTGAAGGAGTTCTTATGAGCACTGTCCTGATCGTTGATGACGAATTTGCCGGGAGGCAAACCCTCGAATCGGTGCTGGAAGGGGAGGGGTATGAATTGCACATGGCTGAGAACGGCATGCAAGCCCTTGAACAGGCGCGCAAACATCTCCCGGACGTGATTCTGCTGGATATCATGATGCCGGGTATGACCGGCTTCGAGGTCTGTCAGCGGATTCGAAACGACCCGCAGTTGGCTGAGATTCCCATCATCGTGCTGACCGCGCTCGACGACCGCAATTCCATGCTTGAAGCGCTCAAAGCCGGGGCGGATGATTTCATCTCGAAGCCCTTTGACCGGTTCGAACTGCGTGCCCGTCTGTTGGGGATCACGCGCTTGAACCGTTACCACAAACTCATCGAGGAACGCGCCAAGTTGAGGGAGGCGAACAATCAGATCCTCGAAGCATACGAAGCCACCATTGAAGGCTGGTCGCGCGCATTGGATCTGCGCGATAAGGAGACCGAAGGACATAGTCAGCGCGTCACTGCGCTGACAGTGCAACTGGCAAAACGATTCGGATTGCACGATGAACAACTCGCCCACATTCGTCGCGGCGCGCTCCTGCACGATATCGGCAAGCTTGCCGTCCCCGATGCGATCCTTCACAAGCCGGATAAATTAAGTGAAGACGAGTGGGAACTCATGCGCAAGCATCCGCAATTCGCCTACGATATGCTTCAAAAAGTCGAGTACCTGCGCCCGGCGTTGGAGATTCCGCTATGTCACCATGAAAAATGGGACGGCACGGGGTATCCGCGCGGCTTGAAAGGCGAGGAGATTCCCATTGGGGCACGCCTCTTTGCCGTCGTGGATGTCTGGGATGCGCTTCGGTCAGACCGTCCCTACCGCCCGGCGTGGACAAAAGAAAAAGCCCACGAATACATTCGTAATGAATCGGGCAAACATTTCGACCCGCAGGTTGTTGAAATGTTTTTTCAAACCATCGAGGAATCAGCCTGAAGCGGCAAACCCCTCTGCTATAATCTTTGCATGATCTTGGTCACCGGCGCGACCGGGTTCATCGGTCGTGCGCTTGTGCGTCAACTCTCCGAGTCAGGACAGGAAGTACGCGTGTTGTTGCGTCCCTCGCCGAGGTCGCCGCGCCTGCCGAAGGGTGTGCCGGTCGAAGTGGCGGTGGTCAGCCTCAACGATGAAAGAGGCGTGCGCGCCGCGTTGCGCGGCGTTCATCAGGTTTTTCATCTTGCCAGCGCGGCGGGATATGGTCGGCGCGGCAACCTGTTCACGACCGATATCGAAGGTACGCGCACCCTCACAGATGCGGCGAAGGATGCCGGGGTCGAACGGTTGTTGTTCCTCAGCCACGTCGGCGCAGACCGGGCATCCGCGTTTCCCATGCACAAAGCCAAAGGCATCGCCGAGGAGTTCATCCGCAAAAGCGGGCTGCCCTACACGATCATTCGTTCCACCATCGTGTTCGGCGCGGAAGATCGATTTACGAACAACATTGCAACGACGCTGCGCTCGGTGCCGTTTTTTTTTCCGCTTCCCGGCGATGGGCGCGTATTGCTCCAGCCGTTGTGGGTCGAAGACCTCGTTACAGCATTGACCTGGGCATTGCAAAACCCGGATATGCTCAACGAAACGTACGAGATCGGTGGCGGGGAATATTTCACCTTTCGCCAGGTCGTTGAAATTTTGATGGGTGTTACTCATGCGCAACGCGCATTTGTCCCGCTTTCCATCCCGACCATGCGCGCACTGTTCGTCACGCTCGACCCGCTCCTCCCGAAGGCGGATATTTCCACGTATTGGCTCGATTACATTGCGGTCAATCGCACCTGCCCGGTGGAAAATTTACCTCGTGCATTTGGGTTAATGCCGGCGCGCTTTGCCTATCGGCTCGATTACCTCGCGCGCAAGCCGTTCCTGCAAAGACTTCAGGAAGCCCTGCGCATCTCGCGTTGATCATGTCTGCTCCCAACATCAAACTCATCGAAACCCCTGAAGAGATGACCTCCATCGAAGCCCTGCAACGCGAGGTGTGGCCCGGCAGTGAAACCGATGTTGTCCCTGCACATGTGCTGATTACTGCGATCCACAACGGCGGATTGGTGCTCGGTGCATACCTCAACGAAAAACTCGTTGGCTTCGTCTTTGGCTTTCCCGGTTTGGAAACCACACCGGATGGTCCGCGTGCGAAACATTGTTCGCACATGATGGGCATCCTGCCGGATCACCGCGATTTGGGCATCGGCTTTGCGTTGAAGCGCGCACAATGGCAAATGGTTCGCCATCAGGGGCTCGATCATATTACGTGGACGTACGATCCGTTGCTCAGCCGCAACGCTTTTCTCAACATCACCAAACTCGGCGCGGTCTGCAACACCTATCGCCGTTCGGAATACGGCGATATGCGCGACGGACTCAACGCAGGCTTGCCCTCCGACCGTTTTCAAGTGGATTGGTGGATCAATACCCGCCGCGTCGAACGACGGTTAAGCAAACGCGCTCGGAAACCTCTCGAACTGGATCACTTTTCGAAGGCCGATCTGCAACCTTTGTATACGCCTCTTGCTTCGAAGGGAGGCTGGTCGCGCCCGCCTGAACATTTCTCTCCCCTCGAAGGCAGGCTCGCGCTTGCCGAAATCCCCCCCGATTTCAACGCCCTCAAACTGGACGATTTCACCCTTGCCCGCGACTGGCGCTTCTTCACGCGCGAGGTCTTCGAGACCGCGTTTTCGTCTGGCTACATCGCCACCGATTTCGTCTTCGATGGCGGCAGGAGTTTCTACGTGCTCTCGAACGGTGAAACCACATTGCAATAATGAGATGGTAACTATTGAGGGGCAAACACGTCTTAGATGTGTGAAGACGACGCGACCCGATATCGAACATTGGTGGGCAGTGGAGGCGATGATCGCCTCGTATAACCATGTGTATAACGTGGTGTATGGAACGCGCTATCAGGAAGCAGGTCCCATCGGGGTATCCATTTACGACAACGCACCGATCGCCTCCTTCCATTATGAATTCCTCGCCCTCAGCGCGGATATCCACGAAGTGACCGATGCCATCCGCGCCTATCCGATACCCCCGGGCAAGCAACACATCATTAACATTTTTCATCCCGCTCCCGTCGATCATACCCTCAAGGAACATTTCTCCAAACTGGGTCACGATTTTGTGCGCACCGGTCCCATCCTCGGCTTTGACCTGCCCTTGATGGTCAGCACCATTCCTCTCAACATTCACAAGGCAAAAACGTTGAACCAGACCGAAGCCGCCAACAACAGTCTCACGGGTGAAGGCGAACGGATCCACGTGGAGACTCTGCGCGACAAACATATCCACAATTTTTACGTCAAGGAGGAGGGGCAGGCGGTCGGCTGGATTCAGCTGGTGACCAAGTATCCGAATGTTGGATATGTCAACCAACTCTACGTGCTTGAGGAATTCCGCAAGAGGAGATTCGCCTCCACCTTGATCCATGCCGCACATTCCGAGGCGATCAAACTGGGGATGAAACGCATGGTGGCGGTCCCCTCCGATATGTCCCTGCATATGTTTCGTCGGATGGGATATCGCCCGCTGTTGTTCTTCTCCGCGTTCCGCCCCAAACCACGCCGAAAACCCTGGGTATACGAACAGCCGAATTTGTCTCAACCTCACCAGGTGTGAAAACAAATACGCCACGCAAATGCGTGGCGTATTTGTTGTTGGATGTTCTTCAATGGTTGGAGGAGAAGAACCTGTGTCTAAGGGGCGGGATCACCTCCGCATGGATGGATTGTTGTTGTCTCGCGGCTGCGCAGCCATGCCGATGGGGTGATAGGTTGGCTCGTTATAGAGCGGTTGCGAATAATTCGCAGGTGCGGGCTTGGGCGCAGGGCGCGGGAAGGCTGAATTCGTATTGCGGACAGATTCATTCGAAGGGCGATACACCGGGCGGTTGGAGTATTGTGAGGGATGGTCCTCTGCCAGTGTGAAGATGCGTTCACCGGCGATCGAGAATGTATTGATCAACAAGACACGGATGATCAACACCATCGCAGCAACGAAGACCGGCACGGCTTTCGTCATGGTTGCTTGACCCACCAGGAAGCCGCCAGCGGCGCTGTGTTGCTGCACGGCAACCGCGACACCCCACCAGGTGAGGGTGGCATTGAACACAGCGGCAAGAGCCCATGCGCCGAACAGGTACCAAACTTCGGCAGGTTCATCGCGTCCCTTTTCAGGGGTGAAGATGCGGGCAATCCCGGCAAAGTCAATGCCGCAGAAAGCGACTGCAAGCACGGTCGCCCAGCGGAATGGACCGAAGGAGAGGTCCCCCAAAATATCGTGCAGGGCGAAGGATGTGCTGGAGTAGTTGAAGATCTCGAACGCCAGCAGGGCGCTGAGGATGATGCCCCCGAAGATCAGCCCGCGCTTTTGCGCCGCGCTTTGAATGAGGGGGATCAGGTTGAGTTTGATCGGCAGTGAACGGTTCATAAGGGTCTCCTGTGGTTTTTAACCACCAACTTGCTGAGAACGGGTCAATGCCGTAAATATAGAACACTTGTTCTAATTTGTCAAGGTCGAAAATATTGAAATTTCATTAGCCTCCCCAGCGCAGTGTCCGCGAATCAATCCAGCGTGTTCAACGCCTTGTGAACCACATCGAGCGTTTGCAGCGCAGTGAGATTCCGCCAGGGCCAGGCGTTCAACATTCGTTTGGGATCGTCGAAAAAATTGCGTCCAAAGGTAAGGTGAAAGCGGTCATCGCTGAGACCCTGATCGGGCAACGGCTGAACCGCCGCCCAAAAATTCCACAGCGGGATTTCGTATTCATATGCAAGTTGCGCGATGGTCGCATTGATGGCGTGATCGCCTTCGAGGTTATCGGCTTTGGTGGCGATGATCGGTACTGCGCCGGTTTCGATGATTCGATCCAGCACTTTGCGCATGTATTTGTCGTATTCTTCGGCTGGCTTATCAGACCACCACGTTTCCATGCTGACGAACACGATCGAAGGTCGCCACGTGCGCAATTCGCAATCCAGCGGAGATTCATTGGGGTTGCAGGATTTTGGATCGGCGCGCAAGGGCGAGAGTACTGCCGCGGCATTGAAGCCGCCTTTTACAGCAAGACTCACGCGTGAGAACGAGCCTTGATAATATTCTATAGTTGGCTGCAGATACGCGTATTCGGTCCCCAAACTGTAATCGCCGGGCTTGTCAAACGTCGATAGAAAATACGACGAGACGTTCTGACAATCACCGATGATGGAAAAATGCGCCGGGTCGTTGCCTGCTTCGATGCCGCGTTGATAGACACTGCGCATCGCGTCGCTGATGCTGACCGGCACAACCGGCATGTTCATCCACGCGTCTTTTGCAAGTGGGGGTTTGGGCGTCGAAGTGGATGCGGGAATCGTCGGGGAGGCGGCGAATGCCTGCGAGGATGAGTCAACTACACTTTGAGTCTGAACCGGTTCGTCCGTCGCCTGATTAACTTGTGTGGGTGCGGTTCCAGCCGAGCACGATACAAGCAAAAAAGTGATCGTCAAAAGAAAATGGATCTTTTTCATGTTCCTATTCACAGAAATTTTGAATCGCTTCGCCGACCTGTTCGGCGAGCATGGATTCGCCGAAGGGTGTGAGGTGCACGCCGCTGTTGGTGAATTCATGCATCGGGACGAGATCCCATAGATCGAGGTACGGGATGTTTTGTTGTGTGGTGTATTCATCGAGCATGATGCGATATTCATCGTACGCCCAGCGCGGGTAGAAAAAATTATAACGGATGTCGCTGTTGACCCCGTTGCTGACGAGTATCGGCTCGTTCACGAGGAGCATCGGCAGGTCGGTGGCTTTCAACCCCGCTTCGAGAATGTCGAGCGAGAGTTGTTCGCGCAATGGTTTGGTCTGATCGATGTTGTAAAAAGAATCGTCGGCTTCGAAATCGGTTTGGGCGCGTTCGTAGGTCTCCGGGTAGTACTGGTCCACGCCAGTGGCAGACCAAAGCACGCCATACAACTGCAAGCGGATGAGGTTTGCGAGGTCTTTTCTTTTGCTCACGAAGGTCTGATCCCAAGTACTAGGATGATTCAGGGCAGGGTCGTTGGGGTTAAGCGGTAATTGGTAATTGGTAATTAGTCGTTGCACGCGTTCGGGGCTGTTTGCCACAAGCGGAGCGCCAAATTGTTTTTCTTTTGGAAACGATTCGAGCGTCGTGAGCCAGACGACCATGTCGGGCTGATAGTTCAGGGCTTCATCGAGAATCATCAACTCTTGCAGGAGGGAGATGTATGGGTAGCCAAGATTGTACGCGCGGACAGTTCCTCCACATGCCGAAATGTTCTGTGAGTTCAATTGTCCCGCGAGATTCTGTTCCGGTGTGAGCAACGTGCCCCAGACGGACGAGTCGCCGATGAGTATGACGCGGTATTCCTCCTCTGCCTTGGGTGTACCGACCAGAACATGTGCGGCGAACATGGCGTCGAGGTCGAACAGACTGAGGTTGTATCCGCGCTGGTTTTCGCCGAACGGAAAACGCTCGCGTCCGGGAAAAACTTTGTTGTATAGCGAAAATTTCCCAAGCGGAACATTGCTCGTGAAGATGAACGCGAAATTGAACAACACGAGGAGCATTGTTGCTTTGATCAGCACAAAGGGGAGGCGAGGTTGGTTTTGCATGAGTAATTTATTGTAAACCGTAGGGGCGACCCGTCAATGATGACGCAGGTGTCTTACTTTCGCTGGGCGGGTCGCCCTTACATTCCAAACAATTTCATAAATACCTGCCACGATAAAACAGGCTCACTCAACGCGAAGAAGACCCAGCCGAGCGCGACGAAGTGGAAGGTGAGTATTACTCCGCCAAATTGCAGGGCGTTCTGTACTCGCGGGTTGGTGACGGCAAATCGCATCTTTGCAAAATCGCTCCAGCGGTTCTGGAGGAAGAGACCGAGTCCGTGCCACGCGCCCCACAGGATGAAGTTGATCGTGATTCCATGCCACAAGCCGATGAGAAACATGGTAGCAAGTTGTCCGAGCAGGAGCATCATCCATGCAGGGATGGATTTGTAGCCGCGTATCCAACGGTTGAACGGATTGAAAAAGTACGAACGGATCCATTGCGTGAGCGTCATGTGCCACGAATTCCAGAATTGGGTCAGGTTGGGCTTGGTGTAGGGCGAGGCAAAGTTTTCAGGCAGTTTGATTCCCACCAGCCGCGCGATGCCGATGGCGATGTCCGTGTAGCCGCTGAAGTCGAAGTAGATCTGGAACGCGTACGCGTAGAGGATGATCCACATCCAGCCTGTGTAACGCACCTGCACTGCGAGCGTATCGTTCAAGGCGATCAACGCCAGCGCGTCGGCAATGACGAATTTCTTGAACAAGCCAATGACGATCCGTTGACCTGCCAGCAAAGTTTCATCCTGCGTGAGGGAGAATTCTTTTCTGAGATCGCTTGAGAAACGCTCGGCGCGGTCAATGGGACCGGCGGAGAGAGATGGGAAGAAAACCGCGTAGGTGGCGAATTCGGGCAATGTGAGTTCGGGCAGGCGTCCTGTCTGCTTGTCGCGTAAAACATGGATCAAGCGAAAGGAGATATAGGAAAACCCGAGCCAGCGGAAATCCAATGCGGA
>DAOTZF010000384.1:0-2212 GCA_034434415.1 Anaerolineales bacterium
CTCACCCTTCTCCCCGCCGCGCTGATCGGCACGATCCCTGCTGAGTTCGTGCGCGAGTTCTCGTGGCAAAGCGCGATTCAAATGGTATCAGGCTCGCTCATCTTTTTATTGCTTTCCATCTTTATTTTCAGGTTGGGATTAAAACGCTATGAATCAGGTAGCGCGATTCAAACAGAGGTGTAGAAGAGTGCGTCGCGCCAACATCGAAGAAATTTTTTCACCGAATTAGGTGCGACGCACCCTTATCACGCCGATGCGCCTGAATAGCTTCTCAAACCAAACAACCACACGCCGCGCGCTAATATCATAAACAAAAGTGTCAGACCAAGCGCAAACAACATCGTTTCACCTGTAAGGCGATTCGTCATCGCTTCGGCAGGCACGGTGACTGCAAACGCGACAGGCACGAGGAATGTCAATCCTGTGCGGAGCCAATCGGGGTACACGCCCACGGGCCAGCGTCCTGCCGCGTACAAGCCTTCGAACAGGTTGACGATCTCACTGACGCGGATCACCCAGAACGCGATGGACGTGACCATCAGCCAGACGCAATACAACATGACCGCGCCCAAAATGAGCGCGGCGACGAACGTGATAAGTTGCAACGCTTCCATCCCCGATTGAAGCTGATCCACTGCGACAGCAAGCACCACCAAGCCGACGAGGACATCCGTGAGTTGCCAAAAACGGAATTCGCGCACACTGACCAACGCTTGCGCATCCGCAGGTTTGGTGAGGGCAAAGTCCAGCGTGCCGTTCAGCACATCGTTCATCAGGCGTTCCATGTTGGGCTGAATCGCCGAGCGGATGACGCCGCCCATGAGAATGTGCACGCCCATCACAGCGAGAAGTTCCGAACGCGTCCAGCCTGCAAGGTTATCCACCTGATCGAAGACAAGCGACAGCCCGATCAAGCCTGTTGCGAGCGCGACGCTGGTTTGCAGAAGTTGAATGAAAAAATTGACGCGATATTGCAGTTCGTTCATCACGCCGATGCGCAGGTAATTCCACGCGAGTTTAAAGGGGTTCATTTTTATTTTCCTGTTGCATTGTTATTCCCGCACTTGAACTGCGGGAACAACAAATGAATCTCATCCGCCCACGGCGGAAAACTGCTTGATGGCGGCGCGCCAGACCAAACTGAGGAAAGATGCGCCGATGGCAATCCACAGAACTTGCATCCCAACGCCAGCCCAAAGTTCCTGCGTGGACATCGTCCCGACGAGCGCTTCGATCGGAAAGAAGAACGTCCACTTGAAGGGCAGGTAGTTGGAGAGATTCTGCACCCATTGCGGCATGAGGGTCATCGGCACAAGACGGCCCGAGAGAATCAATTCGAGACCGAAGTACAGTTCGAAGATGGCGCTGACGCGCGTCGTCCAAAAGGTGATCATGCCGAGCAGGGACAGTAACATCGTGCGGATAAGATACGCGCCCCAGATCGCGATGAAGAACACTATCGCTTCCATCCACGTCACATCGAAGGTCGGTTTGAACACCCATGCGAGGAACGCCGCCAGCGGAAGCCACAAAACGATGACGACGACTTTCCAACCCGCGAAGAATGCGACGTCGTTGTGGATGGGATGCATCGGGCGCATTAATTCCATCGAGAGGTTGCCTTCACGGATGCGCCGCTCCCAGCCATACGGCGTGAAGACGATGTTCATATTGCGGACGAGAGTCCAAACGATGTAATACGCCGCGAACGCACCCGGGGTGTAACCGCCGACCACGCCGCCTTGTTGATTCGCAATCGTCGACCAGACTACAAGATAGATGACAGGTTCGGCGATCATGCCGATCATGTAAAAGTAATTGGCAACGCGATACTGGAACTGCTGGAGCATCGAAACGCGCATCGAGGCAAGATAAAACTCAACGTAACGTCTCATGCATCCTCCTTTTGCGAGAAAACCTGGTCGATTACATCGTCCACAGGCGCATCTTCCACGGTGAGGTCGTCGACCTGCAGGTCAGACAACAAACGCGCAGTGACTTGCGACGTCTGCGCTTTTGGCACTCGCAGGGTAATACGTCCATCTTCCCTGCTGACCACTTCCCCATATTTCGAGAATTCCACATCGGAGTTTTGCAGGCTCAAGCTCAATGTTTTATAAGAGGAGAACTGACTGACGAGATTGCTCAAATCGCCGTCGAACAGGATGCGTCCGTGGTGGATGACGATGACGCGCTTGCACAAGGCTTCCAC
>DAOTZF010000385.1:0-8170 GCA_034434415.1 Anaerolineales bacterium
TGTTCACATTATAGCCTTTCCAGAACGAATTACAAGACCCCGGATTAAATTGTAACTTTTTGGCTGAACAAACCAAGGGACATCCTTCGGGTTGTCCCCCAAGGCGAATATACCAATTCCCGTCTACGTGCTCCGAATCGCCTCACCTCTGGCGACTCGATTCCAACGATCCACGAGAATCTCGTTACTGGCATGTGCCCTTGTAATAAGACCCTTCAGAATTCTGAAGGGTCTTATTGTATTTACGAGCAAACGCGATCTACACGAAGCAATCAGGGAATGAAGACATCGTGCAATACATCATCATCTTCATCGAATTTATCATAGGCATCGGCGCGATCCGTCCAAACGATATGATAACGCCGCGCGGTAACAGCCGAATCAATGTAATCGCCGATGTATACGTGGTCGCTCATGGACACTCGGTCGCTGATTTTGATCTTGGCGCCCAAGGTTACCCCAGGCAACGCGCCGCTCGTAGGCTTTGGTGATCTGGTTCCCCTTCGATATACCGTGTTGTAGCCCTTATTCGAAGACGTGTAATCGCCATATGCAACATACACGAGATATTTGTTCGTGGAGGGATCGTATCGAGCTGCCACAGTGGCGTAACCCTGCGCTGTACTACCCGTACCCACAGCCACCGGCGCTTTCCATGCTGTATCATGAACGTCGTAATCGAGCCAGCGATAGGTCAGGAATACGTTCCCTGCCTCAGTATCATTTTGATTGGTATTCGGATCGGCTGCAAATGCCAGGTACACCATCCCTTCCTCATCCACCGCCAGGGATGGATACATTCCGGCGTGCCAAAAATGATAATTTCCGGTTGGCCCTAGGAATTGCGACAATTCGTATTTTCTCGCGCCCCCCGGCGAGAAGTATGGTGACCAATTAGTCGATGTCCCTATACCTTTGGCATCATTCGCGACACAGTCAATATAGAATGAGCCGGTCAGGTATCCATCAGTATGGCTATCGTACCAACAGATGAGCACAAAGCCATTGTTGCCACCGATCGGGCGGGAACCTTGAACCACCCGGCTGCATCCCGCACTATGGTCAACGACATATGGATCTGCAACAGAATATTCCCAGGTAAAGCCGTAATCATGCGACACATTGAACACAATGGCGCAATCGCCGTTGCTATAGAATTTCGTAGCGCTCGCGTATAACACGCCGGCATTTGCACCACCGGTCATCCGTTGATCGTATGTATGAACATCCCCCCATTCCTTGTCCATAAAATGGGCACCACCCTCGAAAACGATCACCGGAGTTCCGATCAACTGTGTGGGGTCGACTCCGGATGCCCTTTGCATGATGATATCAGACGTATCGGGATCAGGGTCGGGATTGTCGTAAATGTTCATATAAAAATAGTACACATACTGCCCGTCCGGCGAGAACCTCACAACAGGGTTTGAGCAGTTATTGCCTGCGTTCAATTGCGGCACGATCACATAATCGTTATAGCTGAATGTGTCGCCCCCATCATAACTCGAGGTGGCGAGGCAGGATATGATGTCGGTGCTCGTATCGATGTATTGATTGAACACCACAACGATTTGTTCGTTAGTTGGGTTGACCGCCATGCTGGGTTCGTTCTCGTAGAACTCAGAATCCACCGAAACGGGATTGTCAAGTTCAGATTTGTTTACATCATCAATATTTTTTCCCCCAAACAAAGACAAACCCCATGAGTCCGCGAGGGTTCGGGCAGTACTCCCGCTCAATTTGGGCAGGAAGGATTGAAGTGTGTCCTGCGTCATAGGTTCCGAGGGAATGCTCAATTCACTTTCCAGCATCGGGTGTGGAATGCCAAGCGTGCGGCTCAACTTGGATGTTCCCCAACCAGTACCGCCGAATTTATAATCCCCTGCTCCCATTGTGCTGAGAACCAGCATGGATATGATCAACAGATTGAAAACGCCGGTCTTATTTTTCATTTTATTCTCCAATTTTTGAAAAGACAGCCACAAATGAAAAAACACGTGTATCTCATTTCACCATGAATGGGTCAAGGGAACTGATATCCATATTCGATGCTGGACATTTAGCATCCATTGTGTGGCGATACCATTATAGTGAATTTGTGGGATTTATCAAGCCTACCTGTTTACTACTACATTTCAAAAATGCAACCTCTTTCCGGCGGCATCAATCCTCCACTCTTTCGATGCGTGCACCCAGCGCGCGTAATTTGCCGTCCACATTTTCGTAGCCGCGCTCGATCTGGCTGATATTGCGAATCGTCGAACGCCCCTTGGCGGCAAGTGCAGCCAGCAGCATCGCCATCCCCGCGCGGATGTCCGGACTTTCGAGATTTTCGCCGTAGAGTTGGTTGGGTCCTTGGATTAGACAACGATATGGGTCGCACAAGATGACCTTTGCCCCCATCGCAACCAGTTTATCTGTGAAATACATACGACCGGAAAACATCCAATCATGGAACATGATCGAGCCGGTCGCCTGAGTCGCTACTGTGATCGCAATACTGATCAAGTCTGTTGGGAAGGCGGGCCAGACGTTGGTCTTAATTTCAGGAATTGCCCCATCCAGGTCAGGGGTGATATTCAGTTCCTGATTCTCCGGAACGATCAAATCATCCCCTTCCACTCGCCAGCGCACACCCATGCGTTCGAAAACATGAGCAATCATCTTTAAATCTGCCGCACCGGCCTTCTTCACACGAACACTGCCATGCGTCACTGCCGCGGCGCCGACAAAACTAATCACTTCAAGATAATCCGGTCCGATCGTAAATTCACCGCCATGAAGTTTTGGCACGCCTTGAATATGAAGCGTATTCGAGCCGATCTCTTCAATTTGCGCGCCAAGCACGTTCAAAAACTGACATAACTCCTGCACATGGGGTTCAGATGCGGCATTGTGAATCACTGTATCACCTTTTGCTGTCACAGCCGCCATAATGGCGTTCTCGGTTGCAGTCACACTGGCTTCATCCATGAGTATATTCGCACCGCGTAAACCTGCGGATTGGAAGGTAAATCCTCTGTCATATTGAACATCCACACCGAGAGCACGGAGCGAGAGAATGTGTGTATCAAGTCTCCTCCGCCCGATCACATCTCCGCCGGGCGGAGGGAGTTTGAACTCGCCCACGCGCGCAGATAGGGGTCCTGCCACAAGAATGGAGGCGCGGATGCGGCGGCAAAGGTCGGCATCGAGGCGAGCCGGCTTCAAATCCCGCGCAGTGATGCGCCACGAAGTGGCATCCAAATCCTCCACGTGCGCACCCGCACTTTCGATTAACTTTCTCATCACTTGCACGTCTTGTATTTGAGGGATGTTTCGAAGAACAACCGACTCGTCGGTAAGCAGACATGCAGCCAGTAAAGGCAAAGCGGCATTCTTGTTGCCTGACGGCGCAACTTCACCTTTAATGGGAACGCCGCCTTCGATCACAAATTTTTCCATTCGATTCTCCTGAAGACTCGCAAAGATTGTAAGGCAAATTGAAGCCTTCGGCAAGAAGATCGCTTGCACCTACGGCACGGTGAGCGAAAGACGAACCGACATTACAGTTGGCTTACACGACATCTTCGCACGATTTCAAATTTCCTCCTGGGCTATAATTCGAACTATGAGCGTAAGCCTTATCGTTCCGATGTTACTTGGTTGGGTCAGCGGACTCCTCGTCAATTATTTGGCAGACGTTCTGCCCCACACACGCCGATTCAGCCAACCTCATTGTCGCAACTGCGGCAACGAATATTCATGGCTGGACTATCTTTTGTTGCGCACCTGCCATTCATGCGGGATTGTACGAAGCCTGCGGACATGGATCGTGCAACTCGCGCTGACCGGATCGTTCGTCTATTTTTGGCTGCATCCGCCCAAAGTGCTTGGCTTACCCCTGAGCTTGATCGTTCTCACTTATTTTGCGGTGATAACAGTGATCGACCTCGAACATCGGTTGATACTTTTTCCAACCAGCATATTCGGCGCAATCCTTGGGCTTGTCGTCGGAACAATCGTCTATCAGCGAGCCGGTTTGACACTGCCAAGCGCAGTAGGCTCGTCTCTGCTGGGCGGAATGATCGGGTTTGGAATTATGTATCTTTTCTACCAGCTTGGGACATTGGTCGCGCGATACCGCGCGAAGAAGTTACAAGCAGATGGCATAGATAACGACGACGAAGAAGCCCTTGGCGGAGGAGATGTATACCTCGCCGGGGCCCTGGGTCTCATGCTCGGTTCTCGCTTTATTATTTACGGCTTGGCAGTAGGCATCTTGATCGGCGGATTGGTAAGTCTGATACTGTTGGTGACAATCCTGCTCCGGCGAAAATATTCAAGCAGTTCCATGATGGTTTTCATCCCCTACGGACCCTACCTCATTGCCGGGGCTTTTTACATGCTTTTCCTAGGCTAGACGACGGTTAGTACGAATGTCGCATTGGACTATACAACCTCAGGGTTATACTAACTTTCAAGGTACTACCCGAATCGTAGAAACCAGCCCGGAGAGCCAATTTTCTTATCAAATATGTAATCGTTACAAGTAACTTACACACATTATAGAAGAGGGCGTAGGGTAGTATAATGATTTCGTGTTCTTTGTGCTTGACAAGATGCAGAAATAATGGAAATGATATCTCATAATCCGCTTTCAATGAATTTAAAACAGAAACTCGCCAGTTTGCCGCGCAAAACGAAAGCGCAAAGTTTGACAGAGTTTGCCATCGCACTCCCCGTGCTCTTTCTCCTACTATCCGGGGTAGTGGAGTTTGGGTTTGCTCTAAACTATTACCTATCATTGTTGGATGCCACGCGCGAGTCAGCCCGGTTTTACAGCAACGGCGACCCGTTCAACGATGACGGCACTGACAATGTAGATTTTTATACAGCCACTGCCGCGATGGCACGGGCAAATCTTGATCCTCTCGTAGCAAATCCATCGTATGTCGGGCGGCGTATCGAGCTTGACCCCGCGGCAGACGATATCATCGTAACAGTGTATGCCAAAGATGATGACGGTGTCGTCAGGTACCCGACCTCCGGTCCATATCAAATGTTCGGGCATGCAACAACCATGTTCACGACCAGTGATATTGAAAGTGCTTTTTCCAGCGGATCCCCCAACGCGGGCATATTGGTCGTGGAAGTCCACTATAATTACAATCAGGTTATGAAGTTACCCTGGCTCACGCCTTTCGTGCCCGACCCCTTCGTGCTGACAGCATATACGATGATGCCATTGGTCGCGGCGGAGCCCATTCAATCACCATAGCGATGAAAACCATGTTTAAACTACCACGTACGACAGATCGCGGACAGGCAATCCTTATCATAGCACTTGCAATGGTGGGGCTGGTTGCCTTCGTCGGGATGATGACCGACGGCGGTGTATTATTAATCGAATATGGCAAACTAAAACGCGGAATCGATGCAGCAGCCATCGCGTCTGCCCAGCAGTTTCGGGCTGGCTTTCAGGGCGCCGATCTTGCCACCGCCGCGCAGAACTTCCTGATTCTCAATGAAGCGGAAGCGGACAATATTATTATCTATCGTTGCGGCAAGGACGAAAATGATGTAGACCTACCTGTTGACGCAGACGGTTTTATCCTCGGGGACGACGGTTTAAGTGATGGCACTAAGCCGGATAATACTTTGTGCACCGACCCACTTCGGAAACTCGTGCGAGTGTATGCTGAACGGTGGGTAGACTTCGGCTTTCTAAGGGTTATCGGATTTGATGGAATGAACATCGAAGCCGATTCGGTTGGTGAAGCGGCGTCAATTGATTTAGTACTCGTCATCGACACTTCAGCTTCCATGTCGTATGAAACAGGCGGCAACCCCAACAGCCCAGATAGCGCATTGGACGATCCGTCAGTCTGCAATTACTCACCCACCGATCCGTGTCAGCCTTTAGATAATGTGAAGGAAGTGGCTAAAGACTTTATTGACACGATGTTTTTTCCATATGACCGCGTATCTGTGGTAGCAGTTACTGGACAGGATGCAGGTGGCACGCGCGATCATGTTACGGTGCTTGAGCTTTCCGATTCATACGCAGATGTTGAAGATGCTATCGATAGTTTGAAGGTATTCGAACCCCCGGTTTGTGATTTTCCTGCCGCACCGTCCCAAGCCAGCCCGGCGGCTGGACCGTGTTTGAACTACGATGCCGGTGGTGTATTCATCGGCTTGGATTGTCCTCTTTATCGTAATGGGGCCGATCTTATCGCAGGTTCCGGTGATGAGGTAAATGATCCATCCTCTTGCAACTCATCCAACATCGGCGGCGCTTTGTTCCGAGCCGCTTCGGAATTCACACGCGACCCCGTTCGCTCTGATGCGTTCTGGGTCATCATCATGCTCGCCGGTGGTCCCGCGAACGCCACCGATGCCGACACCCCATCCTACCTTTACGGATACTGCCCGACTACAACATGGAACTCCCCCACCAATCCGTTCTGCCGCGATGCAGACAATGACACAAGGCATAGCGATGGCGACACAGAATACGATGCCGATGACTACGCGCGCGACATGGGAGATTTTGTGGCTGACCCGGTAGATGGGCAGGGAGTTACCATCTTTACAATCGGTCTCGGCAACCTGATCCAAAATGCGCCGAAGGGCGACCCGGACTCCGCTGAAGTATTATTGGAATACATCGCGGAAGTTGCAGGCGATTCTGTGGATGCGACAGCCAACCACGGGTTTTATAGTTACGCGCCATCCACAAGCGAACTTGACGAGATCTTTGCAAGCATTGCAGAAAACATCTTCACCAGGATCGCAAAATAACATGCCTGACAAAAACACGCTCCTCCGACTGTTGATATAATATAAGGTAAGGGCTTATGAATATTTTTCGTTCCAAAATCAGCAGATCACCCGACAAGCCGAAGGCGCAAGCCATCGTGGAATTCGCCCTTGTCCTGCCTGTTCTACTGCTCGTATTGGTAGGCATCATCGAAGTTTCGCGCCTGCTGTTCGCATGGATCATCATCGAAAACTCTACTCGTTTTGGAATCCGTTACGCAACGACGGGGAATTACGATAACGCGTACTGCCTTTCAATGTTCGGGGCTGACTGCGAAACCGACGATGAGGTCGACGATGCGCGCATCCCCTCCATCAAAGATGAGACCGAGAATATTGTGATCGGCTTCTTCTTGCGAAACACTCGCACCGAATCGGTCACCACCGCCGACGAGCGATACTTCAATGTCACGGTTTGCTCTGCAGAGGGTGGTCGCGTGTTTACGCCACCCGTGAACACAGAGCCGATTTACGCAAGTTGCTTGCTCGGCGGAGTCACAAATGAGCATCCCGGCTCACCGGGTCAACGTGTGGTGGTTGCCGCGGATTACAACTTTACCTTCATCGTTCTCCCCGCGTTCGGCATCGAACCGGATATGATCCACCTCGCTTCGTATCGCGAGGGAATCGTGGAAAACTTCCGCGCCACCCGCGCCATAAACACGCCTCTGGCGTTGAACATTCCCACCGTTGCGACGAATACGCCGCTCCCTTCCGATACACCCGAGCCGTCACTTACACCGACGATTACGGAGAGTCCGACGCCTAGTATCACCCCAACGCTTACGGCAACGAGGACCAACTCACCGACATCCACGGTCACTCGCACTCCAACCACCACACGCACCCCATCAATGACGCCAACGCTGTCATGTAACCAGTTCTTTGCCAGCAGTTTCGTCCTGGGCAAGTGGGGCAATGATCAGCCGCGTGTGTCCATCACGATTACGAACAACACCACTGTCTATGATACTGAAATTCAAAGCCTCACGTTCACTTGGGCGGCATACGACGCCGCCAACCCATCCCAGTCACTGGACAGGTGGTCATTTGATGGCAATGTAATCAGTAATACAAACGACGCCAGCTCGCCTACGACATGGACGAACCCCGGTGGACTCGGTTCGCAAGACGACCTGAATGCCGGTGAAACGGATACTCTTTACTTTACCTTCCTTAATTCCGATCCCAGCTGGCCCGGTATTGTTCCAGCAAATTCCTTTGGCCTGACGTTGACACTTGCAAACGGTTGCGTCATCACAGTTACACCCGTATCCACACCAACTGTCACTGCAACACGCACAGCGACGCACACACCGACCATTACGCGCACACCGACCATTACGCGCACACCGACCATTACGCA
>DAOTZF010000386.1:0-2462 GCA_034434415.1 Anaerolineales bacterium
CAGTTTTCGTGCTTCCGCAAATGGAGCGCGGACGCAGTACCTGAAAAAAAATTCTCGGAGTTCTATCGCGGCTCGGAATTCGGCGATTATCTGGAGGAGTTCGCGGCGCGCTACAACTTGAAGCAGTGTATTCGCTTCGGCGTGCGGGCAAAATATCTTACGCGGAGGGACGGTTGCTGGGCGCTTGCCGTGGAAGAACACGGAAACGAAGAAACTCACGCGTTCGATGCGGTTTATCTCTGCACAGGCTTGGCGAATCAAAAAGCGCCGCCAAATTCTTTCGGCATTCCAGTCACGGAGTACCCCGAAGGCGTGCACGATTCAACCGTCATTGTGGTCGGCGGAGGCGAATCCGCATCGGACGTTGCTAACTTTCTGGCAAAACCCGAATACAACAACAACGTATATCTTTCGCTCCGTTCAGGGATTCGCGTCAGCCCGCGCTATCATCCCATCCGCGGCGTGCCGTCCGATTTTTTGCGCAACCGCTTGTTGCTGTCGTTCGGCAAGGGCGCGCGCAATTGGGTCGGCGAGCGATTCGTGACGTTCCGCATCCGCTTCGATACGTTATTGGCGAAGTGGTTCCCTCATCAGGCAGTGAGCGCGAATCCGAATGAGCGAACGCGCGCGCTGCGCCGCGAGTGGGATCTTAAACTCAAGGCGCGCGCCAAAGGCGGATTGTTCAACGTATTTCACAACAAGAGCGATGACTTCCTCGACGCGGTGGCGGAGAGGCGACTGCAGATCATCGGTCCCGCCGTGAATGAAACGTGGACTGAATTCTTCGACTTCGACCAAACCTCCACGCTTCCTCTCACGCCCGACCTGCTCGTCTTTTCCACCGGCTATAGTTCACGCCTGACGGACCTTTCGGACGACATCTGCTTGAAGGATTTTTATCTCGGCTGTGTTCACGCGGATTTGCCAAACCTGTTCCTGATCGGGTTTGCGCGACCGATCATCGGCAACATCCCATCCATCAGCGAGATGCAGGCACGCTACACCGCCGGTCTGCTCGCAGGGAGGTATAAACTCCCCGACGAGTGGCGGGACAAACATAAGGGCGATTGGGAAGCGTTACGCGCCGAGTACAGCGCCATCAACACGGACAACGTCTACCCTGTGGAGCAGTTCACCTACTGCGACATCCTCGCGCGCGAAATGGAGGTCATGCCCACGCTTGCGAATGTCGGCTCGCTGAAGACGTGGATGAAAATCATGCTCGCGCCGATCAGCACCCTGCACTACATGGACGAGTATTTTGACAAGCAGGCAATTGACCGTGAGAAGGTGTACATGCCTCTTGTGCTGATCACGTTTCTTTCGGTGATGAGGGTGTTGGGGTTGCCGTTACAGTTTCTCAAGAGCAGGAAATAGTTTTAATAAGTCACCTTATGCAGTGCGTAACATCATTGATTTGACCTCCTGCATAAGCAGCCCTTCCTTAGCCACAGAACCCACTGAGACCTTTGAGAAAAACTTATTTTCTCTGTGTTCTCTATGGCGAGAAAATTTTTGCAAGTGGATTATTAAATCAAATAGACCTGACGGGTTCGAATAAACCTGTCAGGTCTTATTGTATTTCGACCCCATCCGTACCATCGGACACCTCCCCAAAATCCGATTAGGATTCATTGGATTTGGGGAGGCAGGTGGGTGTCAGTCCCTTCGCGAAGCACCCCCGAGCGCAGCGAGTAGGGGTAGTCCCCACAAGGGGGATGTTATGAGGGATTGTTTATTTCTTACTCCGCATGTGACAGGTTTGGTGTTCCTTATGTCCTGTTTCAGTCCCTCAGTCCCCACAAGGGGGATGTTATGAGGGATTGTTTATTTCTTACGCAGTCCGCGAAACCCCAGCTTGTCCTCCTGGGGCGTATTGTTTCAGTCCCTTCGCGAAGCACCCCCGAGCGCAGCGAGCGGGGCAGGTGAGGGATTGTTTATTTCTTACGCGAGTTGATTGACCTCGACGATGTCTTGAAAGCGGCTCATGGGAACTGTTTCAGTCCCTCTGTGAGGGATTGTTTATTTCTTACCATCATTCCATGCCGAGTGCGACAGTCTGACTGAACGTTTCAGTCCCTCTGTGAGGGATTGTTTATTTCTTACAAAAACAACGCTTGCAGGAACTTGAAACCGAAAACAAGTTTCAGTCCCTCTGTGAGGGATTGTTTATTTCTTACAAGCGCTTATCGGACGTGCCATAGTTGCTGGCTATTTGAAGAAGTTTCAGTCCCTCTGTGAGGGATTGTTTATTTCTTACCCTTGCCAAAGTTTGACGATGCTACAGGACACATCTTGTCGTCTGTCTTTTGTTGTTTCAGTCCCTCTGTGAGGGATTGTTTATTTCTTACCCATGACCACCACCGAAAAACTGACAAAAGAACTGCGCGTTTCAGTCCCTCTGTGAGGGATTGTTTATTTCTTACAATTTGCCGAAGGACCTGCTTGAAAGTATCGGCTAC
>DAOTZF010000387.1:0-4032 GCA_034434415.1 Anaerolineales bacterium
GCGCGGCTGAGCGGATACCCCTTGTCTGCGAGACCGGGCATTGCGATTCGAACTAACGGGTAAACGGCGAGACCGAGAATGAAGATAAAGAAATACCAGATGAGCAACCCGAGCCACGGATTTTTATTTTGAATCCGATCGTAGTCGAACAACTCGGACCACGTGCCGCCCGCGCGTTGAACGGAGAGTCTGTCTGTGGGAAGTAACAAATTGGAGAAGTCGTCGAATTGACGAGGTGTGAGGCGCACAACCTTGTTTAGATCCACGGCGCTGAGAGTGGATCGCACCTTCGCTGAATCGTAACTTTCACTTTTCTTGAAGATGAACACCTTGGGGTGATCGTAGAACGTGAACGCCTCTTCCGCATATTGATCGTTGATTTCGAACATCCCCAATTTCGGGAATGTTTCGAATACAGCGACGAGATCGAACCCGAGCCTGCCCTGATAATCTCCCGGTTTTGCTTCGTGATAACAAGGGATGATCTCCGCTTCCAACGGACACCCCATGAGTTCCCGGTAATACAATGTGGTGAGCGGATAGCGTTCGGGCAGACGCGTGATCTGCGCGTATTGGTGGTTGGTGGGGATGAAGATGTAATCTGCCTGGTCGAGCGTGGAGGTGAAGCGCGTCAGTTTGTCGGCGTTGTCGTCCCAGTAAACCTGGAGGTTCAGGTCGCCGCGGTAGAGTCCGCCGAAGGCATCGTAACCATCCACGCGGAAGGGAAGCGGGTAATCGTAGTCCGTTTCGTTGACGACTGCCGAGCCGGTGACGGTGAGCGCGCCCGAATCCGCTTCGAGGCGGAGGTAGTAAGGCGTATCTGTTTCGATTTGAACCGGTTCGTCCAGCGTGAATGTGTACGGATCGCCGCGCGGGTCGTCGGAGACTGCGAATGTTCCTTTAACGGACGCGCGAGCGAGCAATTGGTCGGGGGCAAATTCTGGATTTGTTGAAATGGATAGGCTGAGCGTGTGATTTTCCGGTGATGTGCCGGGGAGCGTGTTCACAACGTTCGCCAGATCGATCTCCGTCAGTGTCCCATCCACTTGCGGAATGAACGAGAAGGTGAACGGAGCGTCGGCAGTCACTGTACATGGAGCGGATATATCGACAATCTGTTCAGTGGATTGATCGCCGTTCTGAATGACGATGCGTACTGAGCCGCAGAGGTTCACGCGCCCTTCAAGGATGGGGTTCTCCAATTTGAGGGAATACGTCTGGTTCGCCGTGACGAAAGTTGCAACATCGAAATTCACAGTTTGCGACGTTGCATCCTGGGTGGGAATTGAAATGGCAGAAGCGAGCGGCTGGGGATCATCCAGGTTTTGCCAAACGGTCAAATAGAGTTGGGGAAGTGGTTGGTCCGGCAACGCTGTGACATGCGCAAGCAGAATTTCCTTTAGCAAACCATCATTGAGCGCAACGAACGAGGTTTGATACGGGGAATCCGGTTCGATATACACGCCGGTCGGGAATGGCAGGGGCTGGTTGTAGGTCGAGCCATCCGATTCGATCTGTACATTGATCGGACCCGGCACATTCTGGTAGATCCAACGCGAGGCGGCGATGCGCGGTTCGTCGCGCGTGTAGATGCTTTGGAAGGCGAATGCCCACGCGGCGGTTAATGCAAGAATGGTTATTCCTAGAATGCTTGCAAGAATCGGTGATAAGTTAAAACGTCTAAACGTTCCAACCTTCATACCTGCCAACTCAAATACGAACCATGCCGCCATCATCGCGAGCAATGGATAGATCGGCAGTTGATACCGCATGGTGGGATTGAATTGAAGCGATTGCCAGAGGAAGTATGCCGCGGTCCAACCCCAAAGCAGTGCGTGACGCCACTCGCCCTTGAGGATTCGCCAACCCATGTAGAGGAAGCCGATCCATGCGAGGATGCCGAGGGGCAAACCCAAACCCCAGATCGTCATATTTTCAAATGAATACAAATGCGAGCGCCGCGCCCATTGTAGGTTCCACGGCAGGTCAGCCTCGCCGGTCGCCTGTGCGCGTTGTTCCTGAATGTTCGCGATCCATTGTGGGTTAAGCCCGATGCCATCGAAGGCGTAGGGTTGGAAGATACGGAAGGAGATCAAAGCGGCGAGTCCGCCGGCGATGAGGCAGGCAGCGATCAGAATCCAGTAATCAGTTGACAGTGGACTGTGGACAGTTGTCAGTGGATGGTTGGCGATGGTTTCATCCGACTCTCCAGTGTGCCGTCTGCGGTTTATTGTCAAATGTCGCACCACGAAGGCACCCGGTAAAAGAATTGCCAAAGGATAGATGTTGAGCTTCGATGCGAGTGCCATGCCGTAGGCAACGCCAAAGCCGATGCTTAAGAGAAATAGCGGATTGGAAATTAGAGATCTGAGAATTTGAGAATTCGAGATTGGAGAATCTTCAGGCTCCCGTCTCTGATCTTTTCTGAGCACGATCTCAACGGCGAAGTAGATCGCCAAAAACGCAAACGCGTTGACAAATAAGTCCGTCGTGAAGAAATGCGATTGCTGGATCTGCATCACAGCCAGCGCGGAGAAGAGGGAGGCGAACAATGCCACGCGGCGGTCATACAAGCGCGAGACGATCAGGTACAGGAAAAGAATCGTGAACAGGTCGGCGAGTGCAGAGAACTGCCTGCCCAGCAATTTCACATCCGGTTCGCCCATCGCATCCACCGCGACGCGAACGAGGGTCATCGGCAGGTTGCCGTACACGAAGAACGAATATCCGTGATTGTATGGATTCAGAGGAGAGGTCTTGCTGTCGAAATACTCCCTAATGCTGATCCACCGTTGCTGTTCCTCGGGGCAATTTGAAACGGGGACGGTTTCATCCGTACATGTTTGAGCCTGCAAACTGCCGAGCACCCCGGAAAGGAAGTTCTCATCCGGATGCTGGTGTTCACCCTCGCCCCAATTAACCCCTGTCAGGCGCAAATAACCTGCCAATACAAGCACAAGCAGGAGAAGTAGATCGAAAACCCAAGAATGTTTTTCGCGTTTCATAATTTCAGACCTGACAGGTTTTCCATTAACCTTGCAGGCAAATAATTTTCCTAACAAAATACGTAGACCTCGGCGGTTTCACGGAAACCTGTCAGGTCTATTAATTTCCCGGCACGAAGAAGATCCAAAAATCGTGCCCGGGGATATCCGAGTCGAACATGCGCAATCGACCCTCCGGGTAGAGCGTTTGTAGAACGTCCAACGACTCTTGATCGTTCCCTTCCGGGTGCTCAAGGTCAGCTTTAAGGATGAATAACTTCGGTCCTTGAAATTGCACTGTACTCCCCATATTCTCCCGCCACATTGCCATGTCGCGGTCGGGGATGCCAACCCAAATGGATGTCAGACGCGTATCCACCCAGTGCGGGAACGGCACCACCCAGGCGGTCTCCGTTGTGCCGGAGATCTGTTCGAATCCGCGAATCACCCTGCCCATGTCCGATGTGTTCCACGATCCCTGGCGGAAGGATGTGTAATATTGATCGAAAACCAGATTGTAATTTTGGATGATGGAAGCGTACAACAGGATTCCCGCCAACAGCGAGGCAAGGATGATACGCATCCTTCCGCGCCCGAAACTGGTCAACAAACCATCGAGCGCCATCGCCGCCAGGATGAAGGCAGGAATGTAGGCACCCCCTGTGCGATTCAGTGAAGGGTTTTCACCGGGGAATGCAATGGATAATGTGGACGGCAACTGTAACAACGGAATGGACACCAGCAGGAACAGATCCAGCCAGTAACGATTGCGAAGATAACGTATCAACACGAGTGTCACGCCCAACAAGAACAACGCGGCTGTGACAACATCCAGCGCGGGGCGGTGGGTGACGGAATGCACCCAGATCTCTCCATCATCGAAATTGTACATTTTAAGTGCGTTCCATACGTTCGACAGGAACACCTGCCATACTGGGTTTGTGATCTCGGCTTCCGCGCTTGTCAGTCGCGTCATCGCGCGAAGACCGAACATTTCAGGGTTATCTGCCCAGTAACGAAGGAGGGGAATGAAAACGAACAACGAAGT
>DAOTZF010000388.1:0-12357 GCA_034434415.1 Anaerolineales bacterium
GATGAGTTGCAAGCCGCAGTGTTACAAAGCAGGTCGAAGGTGCTGGTCGGGTTCCAGTTCCGCTTTCACCCCGGCATGGTTCGCGCAAAGCAATTGATTCAAGAGGGCGAGATCGGGCGTGTAGTCTCCGCTCACGTACACTTCGGCGAATATCTCCCGGCATGGCATCCGTGGGAGGATTATCGCAAGGGCTACGCGGCGCGCGCGGACCTCGGCGGCGGCGTGGTGCTGACGCAATGTCATTCGCTTGATTATCTTCCGTGGCTGGTGGGAAATGTCGAATCCGTTTGGGGTTTCACCGCCAAACTTAGCGACCTCGAAGTGGACGTGGAGGATACCGCCAAGATCGGCCTCCGATTTGCGAACGGCGCGTTGGGGAGCATTCACCTGGATTACAACCAGCAACCGCCGTCGCATTATTTCGAAGTTGTGGGTACGAAAGGTTCATTGCAGTGGAATCTTTCCGATGGAACAACGCGAATCTATCGAGCCGAATCCCCCTCTCCTCGCGAAGCATCCCCGTTAGGGGGCATTGGGAGAGGGGTTAGGGGTGAGGGAGAATGGGAAACATACCCTCTTCCTCCAGATTGGGAACGCAACGCGATGTTCATCGAAGAGATGAAACATTTCGTCGCGGTTGCGAACGGTGAGGTTGAGTCTTCGTGTCCGCTGGAAGATGGAGTCCGCGTGATGCAACTTGCCACGGCAGTCAAGGAATCATCAGCAACCGGTAGAGTAATTTCACTCGGGGAAATTAAATGAGAGTCCGTTCTGTTCTCGTTGACTTAATTTTCCTGATCGTTATCGGCGCGCTTGTGTATCTGCCGTTGATCAACCAGATTGGTTTCACGCACGACGACTGGTATCTGATGTATTCTGCCGGGGCAAATGGCGCGGAAGTCTTCCACGAAATTTACAGTGGGGATCGCCCGTTGCGAGCGTACGTCTTGGGACCCGCATTCGAGTTGTTCGGGCAGAATGTATTGCTGTACAACCTGAGCGCATGGTTCTTCCGTGTGATCAGCGCATGTCTGTTCCTTTGGCTGTTGCAAATGCTCTGGCGTGGTCAAGCACGCTGGACGATGGGAATGGCGGTTTTGTATCTCGTTTATCCCGGCTTTCTTTCTCAACCCAACGGAATTGATTACCTGCCGCAAATGGTCAGTCTCACCCTTGCGATGCTTTCGATTGTGCTCACTGCCCACGCGTATTTTCATAGGAACAATATTGTTCGATGGGGCGAAATCGTCATTGCCATCCTTCTTGGAATTTTCTATCTCGGGTTGGTGGAATACGAAGCAGGGTTCGAAGCCATGAGGCTGGGGATTTTGTTCCTCCTGGCAAGTCGCGTTGCCAACGATTATCGCGAACGGATCATTGCGACCATCAAATCATGGATTCCCTATTCGTTGATCGTCATCGGATTTGGGTTCTGGCGCATCTTTCTCTTTGACGGCGAGCGCAAGGCGACCGATGTTAGTTTTCAGTTTGAAGGGTTGAGGCTTTACCCATTCCAAACTGCATACGGCTGGATCGTTCAAGTCGTACAAGATTTCTTCGACGTTACGCTTTCCGCCTATGTAATTCCGCTTTCGCAATTGACAGGTCACATCCAACGCTGGGGCGGGGTTCTGGCGATCCTCATTACTGGTGCGGTGATTTTTGTCTTCAACAAAATGCAAAACAATGAATCATCGAGCGAATCGGATCGGCGAGAATTTTTCAGCGAAGCCATGCTGTTAGGAATTGTCACAGCCGTTGGTGGGTTGATTCCCATCGCGATGGTGAACCGTGAAGTTTATTTTCCCTCATTCTCCCGCTATGCCTTGATGAGTTCGTTCGGTGTGGCGATGATCCTGGTGGTGGTTCTGCTTCAAGTGAATGGTAAAAATCTCAGAATTTTTCTTTTCGCTGGCTTATTATTGGTCTCGACGCTCACTCATCATGCCAATGCCGTCAAACATGCGCAAGAGACAGAGACGATCAACAGCTTTTGGTGGCAGGTCGCGTGGCGCATTCCGCAGTTCGAGAAGAATACGACTTTGGTCGCAAATATCCCCGGCATAGCAACCGAGGAGGATTACTTTATTTGGGGTCCGGCGAGCCTCATTTATTACCCGAAAAGTCAGAATGACGAGTTCGTTCAGCCCGGTTTGTTTGCGGCCGTGTTGAATCCGATCGCTGTGCAAAATATTTTGACGCGCCAGCCGCAGGAATATGACAACCGCCGCGGAATCATCACCTATAAAAATTATCGGAATGTCGTTGTGCTTTCCCAACCATCTCCCGATTCATGTGTCCATGCCCTCAACGGACTCCAGCCCGAATATTCGGCAAACGACCCGGATTCGATTCGCGTGATCGGATTCTATTCAGAACTCGAGCGCGTGCTCGTGGACAAATCGTCTCATGCGCCGCCGGAACTGGTCTTCGGACCTGAGCCGGCGCGCGGCTGGTGCTTTTTCTTCCAGTCCGCTGACCTTGCGCGCCAGCGTGGAGATTGGGAAACGGTCATCCGTCTCGGAAGAGAAGCGCAAACGAACGGATTCGCCCCGTCTGACCTGATCGAGTGGATGCCGTTCCTTCACGCCTACGCGGTAACGGGAGATGTCGATCGCCTGCTTGAACTTGCACCTCAAATTTCTACTGAGCCTTATATCGCGCTTCAGGTGTGCCGTAATATCGGGGGATTGAACGGAATATCGGATACGGTTGTCGAGGTTATTGACGCTTTTTATTGTCTCGAATAAGAAAAATGGATTCCAAAATTCATTTGCTGAATTTTAGGATATAATTGCGCCTCGCATAAGCAAATCAAACAGAATCATCTGTGAAATAAAAGGAGCACGAATGTCGAAAGCCAAACTGATCGCCCCGTACGGGGGAGAACTGGTGAACCTTGTTGTGGATGGGAAAGAGCGCGAAGAACTTCTCGCCCGCGCCTCCAAACTGCCTTCCATCAAGATCACCATGCGCAATCTATGCGACCTTGAATTGCTTGCCACTGGCGGCTTTTCACCGCTGACAACCTTCATGGGCAAAGCGGACTATGAACGCGTCCTGCACGAGATGCGCCTTGCGGATGGGACTCTCTGGCCCCTGCCCATCACGTTGACAGCCGACCCGAAAGAACTGCCAACGGTTGGCGAAGATCTCGTTCTGCGCAACACAAACAACGATGTCATCGCCGTGATGACGCTCGATGAAGTCTTCCACTGGGATGCCAACACCGAAGCCGCGCTCGCCTACGGTTCAACCGACCCGCGTCACCCGATGATCTCCGAGATGGAACGCTGGGGCAAGGTCTGCATCAGCGGACCGATCAAAGTGGTGAACATGCCAAAGTATCACGACTTTGTCAGCCTGCGCCACACACCCGCGCAAGTACGTGCGATGCTCGAACAGATGGGACACGATAACGTTGTCGCGTTTCAGACGCGCAACCCGTTGCATCGTATCCACGAGGAGTTGACCAAACGCGCCGCCGCGGAAGTGAAAGGTTCGCTCATCATCCATCCGGTGGTAGGCATGACCAAGCCCGGTGATGTGGATCACTATACCCGCGTCCGCACGTATCGCGCGTTGGTGGATCATCACTACGACAAGAACAGAACCATGCTCAGCCTGCTGCCGCTCGCGATGAGAATGGCAGGACCGAAAGAGGCGCTGCTTCACGCCATCATCCGCCGCAACCACGGTGCGAACCACTTCATCGTCGGGCGTGACCACGCGGGGCCGGGCAAAGACTCCACGGGCAAGCCGTTTTACGGTCCGTATGACGCGCAGGAGTTGATGAAGAAGTACGAATCCGAGATCGGCGTCAAGATGATTCCCTTCGAGGAGTTGTTGTATCTCCCCGATGAAGATCGTTACGTGGAAGCGAAGGATGTCCCGCCGGGCGCGAAGACGCTCAACATCTCCGGCACGCAGGTGCGCGACGATTACCTTGCCAAGGGAAAATTACTGCCCGAATGGTTCACACGCCCGGAGACTGCCGAAATTTTACGCGAGATGTATCCGCCGCGTCACAAGCAGGGATTTTGCATCTGGTTCACTGGCTTGAGCGGTTCGGGCAAGAGCGCCACCACGCAGGTGCTCACCTCGTTGTTGCTCGAACGCGGACGCGAGATCGCCATTCTCGACGGCGATGTCGTGCGAACACATCTTTCCAAAGGACTCGGCTTCAGCAAGGAAGACCGCGACACGAACATTTTACGAATCGGTTTTGTTGCTGGCGAGATCGTACGGGCAGGCGGCGCGGTAATCTGTGCGGCGATCAGCCCATATCGCTCCACGCGCAACGAAGCGCGCAAGATGGTCGGCGAGAATTTCATCACCGTGTACATGGACACGCCGGTCGAAGTCTGTGAACAGCGCGACGTGAAGGGTCTGTACGCGAAAGCGCGGCAGGCAATGGCGGAAGGTCACCCGATGGGATTCACCGGCGTGGACGACCCCTACGAGCCGCCGATTGACCCTGAAATTACGCTCAAAGGTTTCGGCGCGACTCCCGAAGAGAACGCTCACGCCATCATCAAGTATCTCGAAGATCAGGGATACTTGAACCACAATTAATTGCGTAGGGGCGGGGTAACCCCGCCCTTACAAATTCATATGACCCCTCGCGATACCCTCCGCCTCGCCTCCTTCCTCAGCCTGATCCTGCTCGTTTTTACCGGGGTGTTTCTTGTTTTGCGCGCCACACCGGAAGGCTTGGGGCTTTCAGATGATTCGATCGCCTATATCGCGGGCGCGCGCAGTTTGCTGGATGGGAACGGCTATCGCGAGGCATGGCTGGCAACGAACGGATACGTTACACATTTCCCGCCGGGTTTTTCATCTGCCCTCGCTTTCCTTGGTTTGTTCGGTCTTGACCCGCTGCGCGGTGCGCGATTTCTCAACGCGATATTGTTCGGTTTGAATGCGGGGTTGCTCGGCGTCCTTGTGTGGCGCATGACGCCGTCGTTGACGTCCGGTGTGGTGATCGCCGCGCTGTTCGTACTGAACGGTGACTTGTTGCAAGTGCACACGGTTGCGATGAGTGAACCGCTTTTTATCTTCCTCACCCTGCTCTCGTTTTGGATGTTCGACTTGTACTTTGAGCGACCGCCATCCACGGTTGGAAAGGGGGTTGCGGGCGAATGGTGGTGGCTGGTTGCATGCGCGTCTTTCGCAGGGTTGGCGTATCTCACGCGGTACGCCGGGCTCGCCCTCGCCGCGACATTCATTGTCGCCATCTTCGTCTTGCGGACGAGCTGGCGAAAACGACTGACCAGCATCGGAGTCTTCCTTGCAGGATTCCTCCCGTGGGTTTTGATCTGGGCGCTGCGTAATCGCATCATTGCCGACAACGCCACCAACCGCGCTTTCGCGTGGCATCCCATCACCGCAGAGACTCTAGATCAGGGGTTTCGCGTCTTCGTGGATTTTCTCATCCCTGTGGCGGCGTGGTACAAGGCGGTGATCAAACAGCCCGGCGTCGCCGAAGCGTTGACGTTTCTCATCCTGGGTATCGTGCTCGCCTGGACCGCCTACCGCGCGTGGAAATATCTTTCGCCGCTCACACCGCGTCCTTCGCCGACCGGCTTGGGTAGTCAGGGAACGCGCGAGGTCATCTCATTCACCGTCGGACTTTTTCTGGTTGCCTATCTCGCCTCCATCGTTGCATCCATGACGGTGTTCGACGCAGCGACCAAATTTAAATTGCGCATCCTTTCACCGGTGTTCGTGTGCCTGTTGATTCTGTTGGTGTACGTAGGCATCTGGCTGCGGAATAAAAATCGCCGCCTCACCATCGTATTGTCTCTCATCCTTTTGGCATTATCTTTTTACAAACAGTCCATCACCATCACTGCATGGTCGAAAAGCGGGTTGGGCTACGCATCCTTCCAATGGTACGATTCGGAGGCGATGGCGTATTTGCGTGAACTGCCTGAGGATGTCGCCATCTTCACGAATGAACCCGGCGCAGTCTATTTATACGTTGGGCGCGGCACCTTTGTGGTTCCGACCGGTTATGATTCAGCGCGCGCCGAAGTCGTGCCCGGCTTTGAAGACGGTGTGGCTCGTATGCAAGCCGAGATCAATGCAGGGCGCGCCGTGCTTGCCATTTTCGATCACGGCGGCAACATTGCCAGCGAAGTGGATGCGCTGACCGAAGGATTACACCTCGCACATCGATCGCAAGGCGACTCGATCTATACACAGGAACCATGACGATTCAAGATAAATTCAAACTCGACGGACGCGTTGCCCTCGTCACCGGCGGCGCGGGATTGCTCGGCAAAGAATTTTGCCGCACGTTGGCGGAAGCGGGCGCATCGGTCGCTGTGCTGGATTTGAACGCCGCATCCTCCGCAGGGACGGCGGATTCGCTCACCCAAAGTGGATTCAAATCCCTCGCCCTCTCCGCCGACATCACTCAGCCAGAGTCGGTGAATGCAGCGGTGGACAAAGTTTTATCTGCTTTTGGTCGGCTCGACATCCTCGTCAACAGCGCGGCGCTCGACCCCAAGTTCGATGCGGATGCAATGAAAAAAGGGATGACGCCCGGCTCCTTCGAGGATTATCCGCTCGCGGATTGGAACGCCGCCCTCAACGTCAACTTGACCGGCATGTTCCTGATGACTCAAGCATGCGTCAAACCGATGCTGGCACAAGGCAAAAAGGGAAGCATCATCAACATCTGCTCCACATATGGTTTGAACGGACCCGATCAACGAATTTACATCAAAGACGGTCAACGCGTTGCGTACAAGCCTGTGTATTACACCGTGACGAAAGCGGGCGTGCTGGGCTTCACCAAATATCTCGCCGCGTATTACGCCGGCACGGAGATCCGCGTGAATGCGCTCACCCCCGGCGGAATCTACAACGACCACGAGGAATATTTCGAGAAAAATTATTCAGCCAAGACCATCCTTGGCCGCATGGCGAAAAAAGACGAAATGAATGGCGCGTTACTTTTCCTCGCTTCGGATGCCTCCTCGTACATGACGGGAAATAATGTTGTCGTGGATGGCGGGTGGACGGCGTGGTAAAGACGATATTCGATAATTCGATATTCGACCGTCGAATTCTCCAATATCGAATATCGAGACTATGACTCACATCCTCGCCCTCATCCCTGCGCGCGGCGGCTCGAAGGGAATCCCGCGCAAGAACATCCGCAATTTTGCGGGCTATCCGCTCATTGCATGGAGCATCGCCGCCGCGAAGCAGTCACAACTCGTGACGCGCGTCATCGTTTCGACAGACGATGAAGAGATCGCATCCGTGGCGCGTGAGTTCGGCGCGGAGACCCCGTTCCTGCGCCCGGCAAAATTTGCGGAAGACAACACCACCGATCTGCCGGTATTCGAGCACGCGCTGCAGTGGCTGGCTGAAAACGAAAAATACCATCCTGAAATTATCGTGCAATTACGCCCCACATCACCCATCCGCCCGCGCGGACTTGTGGACGATGCCATCAACATTCTACAAAAACACGCGGATGCGGACAGTGTGCGCGGCGTTGTGCTCGCCGGGCAAAACCCGCACAAGATGTGGCGCATCAGCGGCGAACATGGACCCATGAAGAATCTGCTGGGTGTGCCGGGCATAGAAGAACCTTACAACGCGCCGCGGCAAGTTCTGCCTCCCATCTACTGGCAGACCGGTCACATCGACGCCATCCGCACGGAAACCATCACCAAAGGCGGTTCGATGAGCGGCGGGGTGATCTACCCAATCATTATCGACTCGCGCTACACGGTTGATATTGATAATTTGCAGGATTGGGCGCGCTACGAACATCTCGTTTCGACGGGCGAGTTGGACATGATTACACCCGGCAAAACTCGCAGACCTATGCCGAAGAACATCAAGTTGCTCATCTGCGATTTTGACGGTGTCATTACCGATAATCGTGTGTGGACCGACCAGGACGGGCACGAAACGATCGTCGCTTCACGCAGTGACAGTATGAGGATCAAGCAACTGCGCGAGATCGGCATCGATGTGATGATCCTCTCCTCTGAAACGAATTCCGTAGTCAGCGCGCGGGCGAAAAAGATGGGGGTGGAGGCGGTCCATGGGGTGGGCTTGCAGGATAAAGGGCGCGCGATGCGGGACATCCTTGCGGAAAAAAACATCAAAGCGGAGGAAGCGGTCTACATTGGCAACGATTGGAACGACCTGCCGTGTTTCGAGATTGCCGGTTGGGCGGTCGCCGTCGCGGACGCATATCCCGAAGTGTTGCGCGCGGCAGATCACGTGCTGACGAAGGCGGGTGGGCACGGCGCGGTGCGTGAGTTGTGTGATCTACTATTAAACAGAAGAGACATCTCAGGTCTTAAAGACCTGTGAGGTTTATGGAGAAAATAAAACATGACTCGTGAATTAAAAATTGGGAACCACCTAGTGGGCGATGGTCATCGCACATATGTCATCGCGGAGATCGGTATCAATCATAACGGCGATCTTGAGATCGCCAAGAAAATGATCGACGCGGCGGTGCACGCCGGCGCGGACGCGGTGAAGTTCCAGAAGCGCACACCTGATGTGGCGACTCCGCCCGAACAAAAAACCCAGATGCGCGAGACACCGTGGGGCTACATCACCTATCTCGAATATCGTTACAAGGTCGAGTTCGATGAAAAGCAATACGCCGAGATCGACCGCTATTGCCGCGAAAAGAAGATCGATTGGATGGTATCGGTGTGGGACGAGCCGTCGGTGGATTTCATGGAGAAGTTCGACACGCCTGCGTATAAAATCCCATCCGCTTCCCTCACGGACTTCAACCTGATTCGCAAAGCACGGACGACCGGCAAGCCTTTGATCCTGTCGTCGGGCATGTCGACGATGCAACAGATCGAAAAGGGAATCGAAGTGGCAGGCGAAAAAGACCTGGTGATGATGCACTGTACCAGCACGTATCCGTGCGAGCCGGAGGAACTTAACCTGAACATGGTGAAAACCCTGCGAGATAAATTCCAACACATTCCGATCGGGTATTCGGGTCATGAAGTGGGACTCGTACCAACTGCGATTGCAGTTGCCTTCGGCGCGTGCATGGTGGAGCGTCACCTTACCCTCGACCGCGCCATGTGGGGCTCGGACCAGGCGGCATCAGTTGAACCTGCCGGTTTTGAGCGGCTCGTCAAATACATCCGCGTGACCGAAGCGTCGCTTGGCGATGGGGTGAAGAAGGTGTACGAATCCGAAATGGGTTCGATGAAGAAATTGCGCCGCGTGGTGGATGAATAAATTTTTTCCGCCACAGAGATCACAGAGTTCAAAGAGAAAAAACTCAAGGTTCTCTGCGGCTGGTTCTTGAATCATGGGATTTGCTCAACAACTCCGCCGCGCTATCCGCCCCTACGGCAAAACCGCCCAAGCCATCCTGCGATGGAGGCGGTTTTCTTTCACCGAGGCGCCGCCCATCTTCGGTAACTCGAAACCTAAAAGTGGATCGCACCTGCTGCTACAAGTCTTGAATGGCTTTACGCAGATCATGCCATATCGTTTTGTGGAGGCGGAACCGATTCGGACAATCACAAAGGAGGGGAGAAGAAAGAGGAAAGAAGAAGTATTGGGAGAATTGGAGAATTTGCCGCGCGGGGTGATCGGCTGGGGATACGTGGACGCAACGCCTGAAAATGTTGCATTTCTTTGCACATCTCAACGTGTGAATTACTTCATCTACCGCGACCCGCGTGACATGCTTATCTCTCAAGTGTTTTTCGCCACCGACATGCATGAAGAACACGGAATGCACGATTTCTACAACTCTCTTCCCGATTTCGGCGAGCGGCTCAAGGTCGCAATTACCGGCATTGACCGCGACGGGTTGTACATGGTCAGCGTAAAACAGCGCTACGAAGGCGTCTTCCAGTGGTTGGAGACGCCCGGCGTGATGTGCATCCGCTTCGAGGATTTGATCAACGATCGGGATACCACTTTGAATGCCATGCTCGATGAAGTGGAACAGACGGGTTACAAAATCTCCACGCCGCGTGAGAAGGCATTATCCATTTTGGTAGAGGCGATCCAGCCGAGGAAGAGTCACACGTTTCGTTCAGGAAAGACTGGCAGCTGGCACGAGTTTTTTACTGTGGAACATAAAAAGTTGTTCAAAGATGTCGCGGGGGATTTGGTGGTCAGGTTGGGGTATGAGAAGAATAATGATTGGTAAGTAAACGAATCGAGATTTTTCTCTTGATCTATTTGCATGGATATTTGGTCAACATCCCCTGTATCGAGTAAAAGAACAACCTGAATAAATTACTCCTGTAGAAGCGTCTCATCCGCTCTATAGGAGGATTGCAAGAGGAAACGGGGGCTGTATACTCGTTCGATGGTTTCCGTACGTCAACCCATGTTCTCGATGCCGAGTCGCGTGCGTCTCTTTGCCAGCGCGGTACGATACCTTGCAGGGAAAGCGTTGACCATCTTCGTGACCATCTTTGTGGGGATTTTCATCACAATGTTCATTGTGAATTACCCCTCGTCAACTTTGCAGGCGGGGGAATCAGTTTCACCCTTCGCCGCAAGGCTCGAAGCGCAGATCGAAACGCTGATTCGGCGCAGTATGTATGTCGGGACTTTTCCGTATGACCCGAACGGCGGGGATATTGATATGCAGATCGAAGCATATCGGCAAAAGATCCGCGAAGAAGCCGGCCTTACCCTGCCGCTCCTGCCAAGAAACCTGCTTTGGACCATGAAAGCGCTGACCTTTAACTGGGGCGATTTGGATACGGCGTATGTGGAAGTATTTGGTATGGGTTCTGCGCCGATCACAGATCTTCCGGACAATCCCGTGTGGCAGCATTTACCCAATACACTTTTGTTGGTCGGTACCGCCTATCTGCTTGTATTTCTTTTGGGTATACCGATCGCATTGTATCTGGCGCGCCATCACGGCAGCCGGATCGACCGGGTGGTCACCATCCTTTCACCGATCTCCTCCGTGCCGAGCTGGGTTTTCGCGGTGTTGTTGATCGCGATCTTCGCTGTGCAGTTGCGGCTGTTGCCGGTCAACGGCATGTTCGACCCTTTCAAGCCGCCGGAGACCGGAAAAACCGCTTTTGAATTGATAAAACATATGGTATTGCCGGTCTCCGCGCTGGTGTTGAGCCTTCTGTTCCAACTCGTATATGCATGGCGCACCTTCTTCATTATCTACTCCGAGGAGGATTATGTCGAACTGGCGCGTGCCAAGGGATTACCAGACCATGTGCTCGAACGTCAATACATCCTCAAGCCAGCCCTGCCGTACATCATCACCAGTTTCACCACCAGTCTCATCGGTTTCTGGCAGTTGACGGTGGCTCTTGAAAAGATTTTCGACTGGCCCGGCATCGGCTCGCTTTACATCGAAGCGCTGCCGAACTATTGGCAGGAAAGCATTCAGATCGGCGATCTGATGATCGTCATTCAGATCGTGGTGATCTTTGCCTACCTGCTCGGCCTGCTGGTCTTTATCCTCGATATGGTGTATGTGATCGTTGATCCGCGCATTCATCTTGTACCGAGCAATGTCTCTGCGCAAAAGAACGCCCGATTTAAAAGGGGGACGCACAGGAGGGGATCATCCTCCGCGCATCCGGTGCGAGAACAGCCAACGGTGCAGAGGCAGGTCGAGGTCCCGGAAAGGAAGCGGGGGTTCGAATTATCCGCTGTTTTACGTTCGATGAAAGAAGCGATGATTGATTCCCGTGTACGAAATCGCCTCTTTCTTCAGGAATTGCGCCGGTATCCGTCGGCGATCTTTGGGTTGACGGTGATCGTCATCCTGCTTTTCGGTTCGTTGTATGCTGTTTTAGCGCTTCCGTATGAGGAGTTTGGCAGGGACTTCGATCAGAATCGCGTGACTGGGGAGGTTGTTGCCCCGCGGCTGGCGATGCCGCTCTGGTTCAATTATTTCAGTGAAACGCCGCGCCTTTCCGCGCTGATTCTTGAGGAGGGGGATGAAGGTGTTTCGGTTTCAACGCGCCCACTGGATAATGGTTGGACGGAAAAGAAAGTGACCATGAGTTTCGATTACAACTATGCCGAACCTCCCAGCGACATGTACCTGTATCTCGACCCGGTTTACACAGAAAAATTCCCGTATGTTTCACTGACGTGGATCACTCCCGATGGGGCGAGTACGGATTTGAAATCTGTGGCAATACATGCTAATGATGGGTACGATTTCGATTCGGGAATCCCGGTGGCGAAGATGTTGAGCGATCACCCCGCCTGGCGCGGCTGGTTCGTCAAGGATGGCCAGGGCGCGACCGCGGCGTATTCATTGTTGTTCGCCGAACCGGACTCGACCCAACCCTCGTTGCAACGCGGTGCATATCAATTGGTGGTCACGAGTTTGTT
>DAOTZF010000389.1:0-10151 GCA_034434415.1 Anaerolineales bacterium
CGCGGTGCTCACGAACATCCCCGCTCTCGCAGGTATCTCCATTGCCTTGTGGGCGAGCGCGAGCAATGAATTGGTCAATTTGATTTTCGGCGTGTGGCTCGAAGATTCATTTGGGTTAAGAATCGCTGCGCTGGCAGGCGCTTCTGCCGTGATCGGTCTCTCCGAACTCAGCGGTGAGGGGCTCGTTGCGTTGACGACGGATCGGCTTGGCAAAATGCGCGCCTTGGTCATCGGACTGGTCGCCAATGCCGCAAGCGCGTTGTTACTTCCGTTCATTGGAACAACCCCCACGGGAGCGTTGATCGGTTTGTTCTTCTATTACCTGACATTCGAATACATTATGGTTAGCCATATCCCGTTGATGTCTGAACTCGTCCCTGAAGCGCGCGCAACGTTGCTATCATTCAATCTAACAGGTCACTCTCTGGGACGTGCCATCGGTGCATCGCTTTCTACCTTAATATACACGCGCTTCGGTTTCTTCCCGATCGTGATCGTGTCCATTTTCTTCACCATCCTTGCTTTGCTCGCGCTTGGCGAATTGACCAAGAAGGTTGTGATTCTGCCGAGAATAGTAGCGTTATTCCGCCGCACGGAAAGAAGCGAAGCATGATCATCCTAATTTTGTACGGCTTCTTCCTCTTTCTATTCATCTTAGGATTGCTATGGGTTTTCATCCCCGCGTTGTACGGGTTACCTTCACGCCCCACCCATCCGGATCGAATCCGCGCGGCGTTGAAATTGGTACACCTGCGCCCCGGCGAAACCCTGTACGATCTCGGCGCCGGTGACGGACGCGTGCTCCTCATTGCTGCGCGTGAGTTTGGCGCGAGCGCCGTTGGAATCGAAGTGGGACCTGTCCAATGCGCGTTGATCTGGTTGCGAATCACAGCAGGCGGATTGGGGAACAAAATTCAACTGATTTGGGGGAATTATCTGAAAACCGACTTGAGCAAGGCGGATGTTGTTTTTCTGTATGCCACGTCGAGGGAAGTCCAGCGCCTTGCGCCATATCTGGAGAAACAGTTGAAGCGGGGATCAAGGCTCGTTTCGATCTCAGCAGATTTCCCTGAGTGGGAACCGTCCGATTTCGATGAACGCGATTTGATCTTTACATATTCCATGCCCCCGCAATATGGTAGCCTGACTACATATTTGTTGAAGAGACCGGAATAAAACCATTTGCCTCTTGTGAATGTCAATCCCGGGAAACAATCAGGGGTTGGTGTCGTTCTCCAGCCATTCATGAACTTCCCCATCGAATGATTCGGGGGGTGGCATCCCCTTGCTTTTTGCACGTGCGATCGCCCAGGCGCGGTCCATTGGTGCGGGAAAATATTGGAATGTTTTCCCCTTTTCTTTTGCCGCGATCAATTCATCGCGGCTGATCTTTCCGCCGCCGATCGCCACCAGAATGTCACTGCATGCGATCATGGCTTGCGACGTGGGGGAGAGTGTGTTGGTGCCGGGTAAGATTCCGCCCCATACAGTATCCACCACGATGCATATGATATCCACTGCGAGGCTGATGCGGTGCGGATGATTCATCACACGCGTCGAAACGATTCCCGTCGTGCGAAACCCCATCTCTTTTGCCACCGGGTAGATGATTCCCGCCCCATCCGAAGTCACGCCGATGTTGACAAGTGTTGTTTCAGGGGAATAACCGGATAAAACGCTTCGTGCGATCTCCAGGACCTCAGGCTCTTCGTCGTATTGGAAGCCGGAGAAGCCGAAGAAGGTCAGCACGGTCTTTTCCTGCTGCTTGAAGAATGCGACCACTTCATCGGGTGTCATCCTCCACCCAACGATCTGGTACTTCCCACGCAGGCGAATCTTGATTCGATTTACGAAATGACGAAAAGCGCTCACGAGTGCTATCCTTCCGTTGCGCTCAATTCTAATACAAACTCTTGCACCTCAACCCCCGCAGGATTTGTATATTGATCCTCCCGAACCACTGCGAACCCGCATTTCTCCAGCACGCGCCGAGAAGCGACGTTATGTTGCGCCACATGTGCGAACAACGGGCGGGTCGTCACGATCTTCAATAACTCGGTGAGCGCCTGTGTGGCGATTCCTTTGCCCCAAAATTCTTTTCCGATCCAATAACCGACTTCGTGGTTCCCTTCCATTTCCCAACTGCCGATACTTCCTGCTACTGATCCGTCGGAAACAATGGCTCTGAAAATAACGGACTGGTCTGCCATGATCTTGCGTGAATGGACATAAAACGCGTCCTCATCCCGCGAGGGGAACGCCGCCATCGCCGTCGCTTCGGTGTCGAGTTGCTGCTCGAAGAGGGTGGGCAGGGCGGAGGAGGATGTTCATCGTTTCTTCATTTTACCTTCAGGTCGGTAGGATGCTTGATCGTCGATATTCCCCACGAATTGCGGGAGGCGCTTGTGCCCAAGTTGTTGCCGGATGGCGAGATTCTCGCCGGTGTGATACCAGTAATGATAAATGGTACGCTGGATCAAATTTCCGTTGATGCGGGCGATCGGTTTGCCGTTGACGACCGGATGGTTCTGCAGTTTGGCAGGGGTCAGCAAATCGAGCCACGGGTCTGCCGCGGAGGTGATCGCCTTCCACGCCGCAAGCACTTCCTTGAGCGGAGGTGTGCTGGCGGGCGCGCCATAGGCGAAGTCTTTTTCAATTTCTGGAAACAATATTTTTCCCTGCCCAAAACCCAGAAAATATCTCTGTTCTTGCCATGCCAGATGACCGATATTCCAACTGATGCAGTTCATCGGCAGGAGGCGTTTGCGGGCGTCGTCGTCTGTGACGCCTTTTACCCCGCGCATGAATTCACTGCGGGTGAAGCGGAGTTGGTCAATGAGAGGGTGAGCCATAGAAGGATTTCCTTTTATCGATAGTATAACCGTTAGTAACCCGTATATTTGCCTGTGTTCATCCATGTTCATTTGTGGTTAAATTACCCCGACACTGTTCACTGACAACTGGATACTGAATTATGCTCATCCACTCTTCCTCCCAACTCCTCACCCTTGTGGGCGGTCCCCAAAGGGGACACGCCCTCGGCAATCTCGGCATCATCGAAGACGGCGCGGTCGTGGTGCGCGATGAAAAGATCGTCGCAGTTGGAACCACTGCCGAACTCAAAGCCGCCTATCCCGATGAACCGACCCTCGACGCGAGCGGATGTGTGCTCATGCCCGGCTTTGTGGACCCGCACACACACATCATTTGGGGCGGCGATCGCGCGAACGAATTCGAGATGAAGATGGCAGGCAAGCCGTATTTGGAGATTCTGGCGGAAGGTGGCGGAATCATCTCCACGGTCCGCGCGACACGGGCGGCATCCATCGAGTCACTCATCGCGCAGGCGCGTCCGCGTTTACTGCGTATGTTCGCGCACGGCACAACGACGGTCGAAGCCAAAACGGGATACGGCTTGCAAACCGCGACGGAACTTCGCCTGCTCAAAGCGTTACTCGCGCTCGACGACGAAGGTCCGCTCGACCTTGCCATCACATTTCTCGGCGCTCACGCCATCGCTCCTGAATTCAAAGATAACCCGCAAGGCTACACCGACCTGGTGTGTGAAACAATGTTGCCCATGCTCAAAGAGTGGTGGGGGACTCACGCGCCGCGCTTGCCTCTGCCGTTCGTGGATGTGTTCTGCGAAGACAAAGCCTTCGACTTGGATCAATCGCGTCAGATCCTGAGTGCGGCTGGTTCGCTGGGATTTCCACTTAAGATCCACGCGGACGAGTTCGACAACCTTGGCGGCGCTTCGCTCGCCGTGGAGTTGGGCGCGGCGTCTGCGGATCATCTGGTTGTCACATCTGACGCAGACATCGCCGCGTTGGGAAAATCGGATACGGTCGCTGTCTCTTTGCCTTGCACACCTTTTGGGCTTGCTGAAAAAGATTACACACCTGCACGCAAGTTAATAGAAGCGGACGCAATTCTAGCTCTAGCCACGGACTGCAACCCTGGCACCTCGTGGAACGAGTCGATGCAATTTGTCATCGCGCTTGCCTGCCGCGCCATGAAGTTAACGCCTGCACAGGCGATTGCCGCGGCCACCATCAATTCAGCGCACGCCATCCGCAGGTCCGAAAGAATCGGCTCCATCGAAGTCGGCAAACAAGCGGATATGCTGATTCTTTCCGTGCCGGATTATCGTCACCTGGGCTATCGCTATGGGACAAATCTAGTACGGCAGGTTATCAAACGGGGGAAGGTATATTCTGTAGATGTGGGGTATTATAGAACTGCATAACACAAAATGACGGGGAAACCCGTCTTTTTCATCCCGAATAGGGCGATTTTTTTGAACGCTACGTGGATTTTCTTTGCCTCGATCCTGCTGCTGAATTCAGGTGCGGCTTTGCTGATTGCCGCCTTTTTGGCGCGCAGACCCCATGCCCCCGGACGACGATCGCTACTTTCGATGCTGGTCATGCTGGCTGTGTGGAATTTTTGCTATGCCATGATCACTTTTTCCACATCCCTCGAAACGAAACTGCTGTGGCTGAAACTTGAAAATATCGGAATCCTCACCGTCCCTGTATTTTGGTTCTTCTTTGCCCTGCGTTATAACCGACTGGATGGGTGGTTAAATCGATATACTGCCGCATTATTCTTTATCATTCCGGGCATCGCGCTTGTCTTTCTGTTTTCGGAGCAATGGTTCCACCTGTATTACGCCTCCGTCAGCCTGGTATCAGAGACAGGTGGACCGTTGGTGATCGAACGCGGATCGTGGTACGTTATTGCCCTTCTCTATTCTTACCTTGTGAGTCTGGCGGCAATCGGATTGCTCCTCAGGCGCGCGATCCAGCATCGCAACATTTATCGGAGGCAAATGTATGTGCTGATCGCTGCGGTGTTGATCCCAATCCTGGTCAATGTTGGTTATCAATTGGTGCTCAGCCTTCGCCCCGAATCATTACTGCGCATCGACCTTACGCCCATTTCTTTTACGGTCAGCGCCGCATTGATCGCCTTTAGTGTGTTCGGACTTCGGATCTTCGATCTCATTCCCATCGCACGCCACAACGTGCTGGAACACATTCCAGAAATGGTCTTTGTAGTGGACGCCCGCGATATCGTGGTCGATGCAAATTCCATCGCGCACCGCATGCTTGGCAAAAGCATGGATGAAATCATCGGTCATGATCCACTTGTAGTGTTCCGCGAGTGGCCCGAACTGCTTCGCTGTTTCCTCACTGCCAACGAGACTCACGAACAGATCCAAATCCCCGGCGATCCGCCGCGCACGCTCGAGGTGAGGGTGACGGCTTTGTATAACTCAGCGAACCAGTTGGAAGGACGGGTGATCGTCGCGCACGATATCACCGAGCATAAATGGCTCGAGAACGACCTCACCTTTGCCAACGAGACCCTCACCCGGCAACTGGAAGAGATCAACAAACTCCGTGAAAAATTACAGGAACAGGCGATTCGCGATCCATTGACCAACGTGTACAACCGCCGCTACATGACTGAATTTCTCTCGCTGGAGGTCGCTCGTGCGGAACGCGATGGAACTCCGCTCTCCGTGGTCATCATGGATGTGGATAATTTCAAGAAGTTTAATGACACCTACGGTCACAAGTGCGGAGACATGGTCCTGCAAAGGATCGCAGAATTCCTCAATCAACATACGCGCAAAGGCGATGTGGTCTGTCGCTTTGGCGGCGAGGAGTTTGTCATCCTCATGCCCGGAGCGACGCTCGAGACCGCGTACGAACGCGCTGAAATGTGGCGTCAGGATTTTGCAGAGACCGCCATCGAATATGAAGGCATAGAATTATTTGCCACGTTTTCAGCAGGCGCCGCATCCTATCCCGAACACGGTTCGACAGACGAAGCCATCCTGCAAGCAGCAGACCGGGCGTTGTATCGCTCGAAGGATGCCGGAAAAAATAAAGTGACAATGTATCAGGTATAGATTCTCTCACCGCGAAGGCGCGAAGGACACAAAGAGATTTAAGGAGAAAGAAGGGATGTCAGATATCGAAGCGATTGCCAAAGATGTTGTTGATTGTGCAATCAAAGTGCATAAGGCATTGGGTCCCGGTTTGCTTGAGTCAGCATACCAATATTGCCACGCATACGAACTTCGCAAGCGTGGCTGGGATGCTGAAACCGAAGTGAAACTCCCTTTGCTTTACGAAGATCAGAAGATCGACGTCGGTTACCGAATTGATACCTTCATCAACAAACTGGTCATAGTTGAAAATAAATCCGTCGAATCCATCCTGCCAGTCCATGAAGCGCAATTGTTGACATATATGAAATTGACCAATAGCCAGATCGGTTTCCTCCTGAATTGGAATGTACCATTGATGAAACATGGAATAAAGCGATTCGTCCTGAACCTCACTGGAGAGACCCCTTATCCTAAAAAGTCATCTCCTCTTTAATAATAAAACTTCGCGTTCTTCGTGCCTTTGCGGTAAATAAAATTTTAGGAGTAACAAATGCAAATAGATATCATCGGTGTACCCATGGACTTCGGTCAGAATCGCAGAGGCGTGGATATGGGTCCCAGTGCGATTCGATATTCCCACCTTCGTGAGAGGTTGGAGGGCTTGGGTCACGTTGTCGAGGATAAAGGCAACATCGACGTTCCGATTCTGGAAACTTGCACGATCACCGATCCCAAACTCAAATATATCGATTGCATCGTACCGATGGGCAGGCGCGTGGCTGGCGCGGTTGCCACCTCCATTCAGGGCGGGCGGTTTCCGTTGGTGTTGGGCGGCGATCACAGTCTGTCCATTGGCTCCGTGCGCGGCGCGGCGCGGCAAAAACGAATCGGGGTTATTTGGCTGGATGCCCATGCGGATTTCAACACGCATGAAACAACCCCGTCGGGAAATATCCACGGGATGCCGCTTGCCGCATTATGCGGGCTCGGCGACCCGCGCCTGACCGCGCTGTGGGATGAAACGCCTCCGGTCGTGGACCCGGGCTTGGTCGCCATTCTCGGGGCGCGTGACCTCGACCCCGGCGAGAAAAACAATCTACGTCAAGCCGGTGTGCTTGTGTTGAGCATGGAACAAATCGACCGCATCGGCATGCTGGCCGCATTGGAGCAATGCATCCAACGCATTAGCCGTGATGTGGATGGAATCTACCTTTCGATGGATCTCGACGCGCTCGATCCGCGTTTTGCGCCGGGGGTTGGCACACCGGTGCCGGGTGGGTTGACCTATCGCGAGGCGCATCTTGCATGTGAGTTCATCGCAGAGACCGGCAAGCTTATTGGTATGGATCTTGTAGAGGTGAACCCGATCCTCGACGAAAAAAGCCAGACCGCCAAACTCGCGGTGGAATTTGCCTGTTCCGCATTCGGTTCGCGCGTATGGACCGGATGACCCTGCGCGGGCGTAGAGTCCGTGTGGGAACGGTGGCAATTTCATGTCAAAGAATGAAGCGGGCTTTTCCCCCGGCTGGGTACGGTAAAATCAAGTTATGAATGTCATGTATGGACCCGTCCTGATCGTCGAAGATGTCCCCAATGTGCTTGAATTGCTCGAAGTGACCTTGCGGTTCAAGGGCTATGCCGTGATCACCGCCCGCAATGGTGAAGAGGCGCTGGAGGTGGTTGCGCGTCAGCGACCCGCACTGATCATTACCGATATTTTGATGCCGAAACTGGATGGGTATGCGTTTGTGCAGAAACTGCGGCTCAACCCCGAGACGCGTTCCATCCCGGTTGTGTTCTTGTCCGCTACGTACGTCACACCGGAAGATAAGGACTTTGCCTTGAGCCTCGGCGCTTCACGTTTCATCGAAAAACCGATCGACACCGAGGATTTTCTTCTAACGGTTGCCGAGTTGGTCACGCAACAACCGTTTACCCAGCCTTTGCCGCTGGATATGGAGCGGTTCTATCTGGGGTATCGAACGCGCCTCGAAAACAAATTGCGCCACAAGAATTCGCAGATCGCGCGCGCAGAGCGGCTTCTGCTCACGCTTCCGCCGGACCAAAAGGCGGCTTTCGAGGCGTTGCTTCAACAGTCCATGCGCGACCGCGATGAGATTCAGACCGAACTGTACGATATCTATAAGACGCTCGAGGGTTTGAAAAAATAAATTCAAAACATGCGGCGGGCGCAAACCCGCCGCAAAAATTTAATGGAGCATGGGATGGAACCGACACTTTCGTATCTTGAAAACCTTGCCCGTGAAGCGGGCGCAATCCTGCGGGAGGGCTATAACAAGGAACATCAAGTGAATTACAAGGGCGTGATCGATTTGGTTACCGAAGTGGATCATCAGTCTGAGGCGTTTCTGTTGGGGAGGGTGCAATCGGATTTTCCGAGCCATCATATTTTTTCCGAAGAGAGCGGCGTGATTCACGGAGATGCCGAACACGTTTGGTACATCGATCCGTTGGACGGGACGGTGAATTACGCGCATCACGTCCCCATTTTTTCTGTTTCGATTGCTTACGCATCTTACGGGACGTTGAAGCTGGGCGCGGTGTACGACCCTCTTCGCGACGAGATGTTCATCGCCGAGCGCGGTCAAGGCGCCTATTTAAATGGAAAGCCTCTCCACGCTTCGCCTACCTCCGAATTACAAAAAAGCCTGCTTGTGACCGGCTTCCCTTATGATACGTGGAATACTGCGCAGGATAATTTCTCGAACTTTGTCCGCTTTGCGAAACTGACACAGGGGGTGCGCCGTCTCGGTTCTGCCGCGCTCGATTTATCCTATGTAGGCGCAGGTCGCTTCGATGGGTTCTGGGAGCTTTCACTCAAACCGTGGGATGTGGCAGCGGGCGGGTTGATCTGCGAGGAGGCAGGCGCGCGCGTGACGAACATACGCGGCGAAGCGGATTACATCACACCGCCCCAATCCATTCTGGCGACGGCGCCCGGAATCCACGCGCGTATGCTGGAGGAGTTGTCTAAACCGTGAACCGGTTACCTCCCAGATTTTGAGATTTGTAACAAAATGCGGATGAAATCTGCCTGAAAATTCAGTACAATAGGTTCAGGTTTGTCAAATCGAATGGCAAAGTCATCCATCCCAATCAGCAAGACAAAAATAATTGTCCCGACACGCCGCCGGGAACTGTTGTCGCGCCTGCGCCTGCTGGAAAGGTTGAAGTCCTTCCTTGAAAATAAACTTGTCCTGCTCTCCGCCACAGCAGGATATGGCAAGACTTCACTGTTGATCGACCTGGCGCATCATACCGACATGCCCGTCTGCTGGCTCGCGCTCGACCCGTTGGATCGCGATCCGCAGAGGTTCATGGCGTATTTGATCGCATCGCTCGCCGAGCGATTTCCGGGTGTGGGGGAATCCTCTTTAAATCTGTTGAACAATTTGAAAAGCATAGAGACCGACGCCGAGGCTCTGCTCGTTGCGCTGACCAACGAACTCTATGATCGCGTGGAAGATGATTACCTCCTGATCCTCGACGATTACCATCTTCTCGATGATGCGCCGTTGATCTCCTTCCTGATCACACGCTTCCTGCAACTGGTGGATGAAAATTGCCATCTCATCATCTCGTCGCGTACCGTTCCAGACCTGGATGACGTTACGTTGATGGTTGCGCGGGAACAAGTGGCGGGTCTCAACCATATGGATCTAGCGTTCCAGCCGCGTGAGTTGCAGGCGTTATACACACAGAATCACCATAAACATCTCCCGGAGGATAAGGCGAACGAGATTATCCAGAAGACGGGTGGCTGGATCACCGGTATGGTGCTCTCCGAGTCGGCGGGGATGCAGGTTGCCAATGTCGATACCTTTTCATACTTGGGGCGCCAGGTCCTCGACCAGCAACCGCAGCATATCCGCGAGTTTCTTTTGCGAACCTCCCTGCCTGAGGAATTCAACGCAGAATTTTGTGATATTGTGCTTGGTCCATTCTACGCGACTCCACCCAGTTGGCTCGAGTTGATGGGATGGATCCTCGATAAAAACCTGTTCGCTTTACCATTAGAGGATGGTCGTTGGCTTCGGTATCATCCGCTCTTTCGTGAATTTCTGCAATCGCGCTTGAAGAAGGAACGCCCGCAGGAAATTCAATCGATGCTTGAAAGGATGGTGAAGGCATACGAAGCAGTCGGTGAGTGGGAGAAGGCGTATTTCACCTGCAAACAATTGAATGATACAGACGCTCTGGCGGGTCTGGTGGAGCGCGCCGGCAC
>DAOTZF010000390.1:0-6951 GCA_034434415.1 Anaerolineales bacterium
AAGGAAGCCGCGATTCGGGTTGTAGAGGCAACAAAGATCTTCGCGCTCGCCGAATCGCTCGGCGGGGTCGAATCGCTGATCGAAGTCCCTGCCGCGATGACGCATTTATCCGTCGCTGGCTCTCAACTCGAGGTCGATCCCGCTCTAATACGATTATCGGTGGGAATTGAAAACAAAGACGATCTGATCGAGGATATCAAACAAGCGCTGAAACAAGCTTGAAATAAAACAGACCGGGTCATGACCCGGTCTGTTTTCAATTTGCGTTGATGGCTACCAGTGTTACATCATCATCCTGCTTGGCGCCGTTCTGATATTTTGTAAGCGTCTCGAGCAGATGGTCGCATGCAGATTGAGCAGTGTGAGACCGTAAGCTTTTCATCGTCTCTTTGATCCGCTCGAGACCGAACGGTTCGCCAGCTGGGTTTCGGCAATCTGTCATGCCGTCTGTGTATAACACCAACAACGAACCCGGCGCAAGGTGGAAATTGTTTTCATCCAGTGTGATATCTTCCCACAAACCGAGAGCCATACCCGGTTCGTGCGGCAGGCGATGCACATCACCATGCGCGCCCACCAATAGCGGCGGTTCATGCCCTGCGCGTGCATAGGAAAATTTCCCGGTTTTCACATCCAGAATCCCAAACAACGCGGTGACAAACTGCGTGGACTTTTCGAGCCGCGTGATGTGTGTGTTGACCATTCGCAGTACTGCACCAGGGGATGTGGTGCTATCCGCTTCAGCAATGATGAGTGCATGAGCCCGCGCCATGAATATGGCAGACGGGACTCCCTTATCTGCCACATCGCCGATCAATACACCGATCTTATCGCCACCAAGATCGAACACATCGTAGAAATCGCCTCCGACTTGACGGGCCGGCAGGATTCGCCCACCGAAATCGAATCCCAGGGGTGCGGGCAACACATCCGGGAGAATGGACATCTGGATTTCCGCGGCAACCTGAAGTTCCTTCTCGAGGCGTTCCTTCTCGATCAATTGCTCCTGTGCGGCTTTAAGTTCGTCGTATGCAGTCTGCAACTGTCGGTTTTTCTCGGTCAGATCGCGGAACGTGGAAACGTTCGTATTATCGAGTCTTTGGCTGAGCACTGCCACCATCGCGTTTGCCAATTCAGGGTGGCGATGGAGCAGGTCTTGAAATTGCGTCCGACTCATGCTGAGCAGCATTACATCGCCCCGGGCGCGTGCGCCGGCAGTACGCCTTCCGCCGGGCATGATGATTCCCATCTCGCCGATGTATTCACCTTCATTAATGATGTTGAGAATAAGTTCATCCTCGGTTCCCGAAGCCATGTTGATCTCAAGTTGACCGCGCGCGACGATGTATAAATGTTCCGCTGGCTCACCCTCACGGAACAAGATCTCACCATCCTTTAAATGCACCCTATCGAGCGCATTCAACAACAGTTTCAGTTCCTCGGTAGGCAGGTAGGCGAACAGCGGAATCCGCGTCAGCAGGCTGGCTGAGAGATTGGTTGTCTTCAGGGATTCGTCCATGGCAATTGCATTATCGCACGAAACAACGAACCCGGCAATTAGAACTCGACCGTCTCTTTACCAGCCAATTTGTTCTGGATCCGCTCGATAACAGTATCGAGATGTTTAGGTTGATGCACGTAATCCAGGTCATCCGTGCGGACGGTGAGTACCGGGCACATGTCGAACGCGCCCAGCCATTCATCATAGAATGAATCGAGGAGGGATAGATACTCCGCTGTGATGCCCGATTCCATTCCGCGGGCGCGGCGGCGGATACGGTCCATCAGCACATTCACCGGTGCTTTCAGATAAATCAGTAAATTGGGGCGTGGTATGCTCCCCACCACCAACTCGAACAATCTGCGGTAGGCAAGATAATCACGCTCGGCAAAATCTCCCATGTGATGTAACGCGCGCGCGAAAATGTAAAAATCCTCGTAGATGCTCCGGTCGAGGATTGCCGACCGCGGGTCGTGCGCGGCTTCAAGGTATTGGTCGGCGCGATGACCAAGAAAAAAGACCTGCAAGTGGAATGACCACGAACGCATATCGCCATAAAAATCGGCAAGATAGGGGTTATCTGCCACCGACTCGTACCCCGTCCACCAGCCAAGGCGCGAACCGATTCGCTCGGTGAGCGAGGTCTTCCCCACGCCGATGTTTCCTGCCACCACCACCAGATATTTCGTCATCCCATCCTCCGCAAAGAAGATGGTCGGAGTATAGGCGAGTGGAGGATTTTTGTCGAGACTGTCTGCAAAAAGGGCTGGGTTTCCAATCCTTGTTATAATTTCGCACAACACATCCTGTTCAGGGAGTTTCTCATGGCTTACAAAATTTCATTCGGCACAGACGGCTGGCGCGGGGTCATCGCCGAAGATTACACGTTCGACAACGTCCGCCGCGCCGCGCAGGGATTCGCCTCGTATCTTGTCGAAAAGGGGTTCGGCGGCAAGTGGGTCGTTGTTGGATACGACAAGCGATTCCACTCGGAAAATTTTGCTTCCGCAGTTGCCGAGGTTTTGGTCGGCAACGGTTTGAATGTGTACCTAACGGATGGCGCGACTCCGACACCGGTCATCGCATTTGCCGTTGTGGAAAAGAAAGCCTGCGGCGCGGTCAATATCACTGCCTCGCACAATCCGCCCACTGACAACGGATTCAAGGTCCGCGACTCGAACGGCGGGGCGATAGACCCTGAGGGATTGAAACGAATCGAAGCTCTGATTCCAGATTACCCGTCGGAGGCGAAGCGTGTTTCCATCCAGGATGCGAAACGGGATGGCAAAGTTGTGGTGTTCGATGCGTCCGAAGGATATATCAGAAACCTTCACAAACTTGTGGACATTCAAAAGATCAAGGATGCGGGCTTCACTGTGATGGTAGATGCAATGTGGGGTAACGGCGCAGGTTGGTTCACGCGCTTGCTCGAAGGCGGAAAGACGAAAGTCATCGAAATTCACGACGAAAGAAATCCGTCGTTCCCTGAAATGAAGCGACCCGAACCTATCCGTCCGAACATCGATGTTGGACTCAAAGCAACGGTTACGAACAAAGCGGACGTGTTACTCATCACAGACGGCGATGCGGATCGTTGCGGCATCGGCGATGAGAACGGCGAGTTCATCAACCAACTGCGCGTGTATGCGCTGCTGGCGTTGTACCTGCTCGAAGTACGCGGCGAACGCGGCGATATCGTCAAGACGCTTTCTACGACCACGATGCTAAACAAACTGGGGAAAATCTACGGCGTGCCCGTCCACGAAACAGGCGTGGGATTCAAATACGTCGCGCCGAAGATGATCGAGACCAACGCGCTCATCGGCGGCGAGGAAAGCGGAGGGTATGCGTTCCGCAACAACGTGCCCGAACGCGATGGTATTCTCGGCGGTTTGTATTTCCTCGATTTCATGGTGCAGACCGGGAAGAAACCGACGGAACTCTTGAAGATGTTGTTCGCTAAAGTCGGCGAACATTTCTATGACCGCGTGGACACCCCCTTCTCAGGTGACAGGAAATCGCGCGAGCAAACCATCCTGAACGCCAATCCAAAAACCATCGGCGGCTTGAAGGTTACCGAACTCGTCACTGTGGATGGCTTTCAATTCAAACTTGAAGACGGCGGCTGGCTGTTGATTCGATTCAGTGGCACGGAGCCGATCATGCGAGTCTATTGCGAAACAACTCACGGCGATAAGGTGAAATCAATTCTCGATGACGGATTGAAAGTTGCGGGTATCAAATAAGCTCTAGCAGGTTACACGAAAGCCCCACTTCCAACGGGGCTTTTTGTTTTTAGAAGTGCTTTATATGTTATAATTTTCACAAACAAAGTCTGAATATGCTTACAGACACTCACTGTCACTTGTACCTTGATCAATTCGCCGGGGATCGCGATGCAGTGATTCAAAGGGCAACCGAGGCAGGTGTTGACAAATTATTGGTACCGGGCATGGACCTTGAAACCAGTCACGAAGCAGTGAGGCTGGCAGAAACCCATTCAAATATATTCGCCGCTGTAGGGTTTCACCCCACAGACATGCAAAAATTCAGCATGAAAAATTTCGATGGGATTTGCGAACTTGCCGACCATCCAAAAGTTGTTGCCATCGGCGAGATCGGGCTCGATTATTACTGGGTCAAAGAAACCGAAAGGCGAATGGAACAACGTTATAACCTCCTTCCCCATCTCGAACTTGCAAAAAAAGTAAACAAACCTGTCATTCTCCATTTGCGTGAAGAGAACGATGCAGAGACCGGCGAAGCGACAAATGACTTGCTTGAACTTCTTGAACCTTGGCATGAAACATTAACCGCACTGAGTTCTCGACCCGGCGTCTTTCACTCGTTTAACGGAAATCTTGATTCGGCAAAACGCGCAATGAAGATGAATTTCTTCATTGGCATCACCGGACCCATCACCTACAAGAAGAATGATTCACAGCGTGAACTTATCCGCCAACTGCCGCTGGACCGCATCCTCATCGAAACCGATTCGCCATTCCAGACCCCCATCCCCCACCGCGGGAAACGCAACGAGCCCGCGAACGTGGGACTCATTGCTGATAAAATTGCAGAAATCCATCGGATAACGCGTGAAGCAATTGCCCTGGCAACCACGGCAAATGCAATTCGCCTGTTCGCATGGGAGGCGCAACCGTGAGCACAACCACCTTCTTCACCTCGGTGCAAGACCAACTCCAATTCGTCGAACAGCGGATGCGCGAACAGGCTGGCGATGAACAACACCCGGATTTAAAATCCGCACTGGAGCATTTGCTGTCTGCGGGAGGAAAACGCATCAGACCCACCTTGGGCTTGCTCGTCGGAAACATGCTTGGCGCGCCCGAAGAAAAGTTGGTCACCCTGGGTGCTTCCGTGGAGTTGCTTCACACGGCAACACTTGTTCATGACGATTTGATCGACGGCGCATTGCTCCGCCGTGGAATGCCGACGCTGAATGCGCGCTGGTCTCCTGCCGCGACCGTGCTCACCGGCGATTTTCTGTTTGCGCGTGCCGCAAAACTCGCAGCAGAGACCGACTACCTTCCGTTGATGAAACTCTTCGCCGATACACTGGCAACCATCGTCAACGGCGAGTTGGCGCAGATGTTCTCCGCCCGCGGCGTGATCGACCGCAACAATTATTACAACCGAATTTATGCCAAGACCGCGTCCCTGTTCGAAATGTCTGCGTTGGCGGCTTCCATGGTCGCAACCGAAGAGGAAGAAGTGCGCTCTGCCATGAAAGCATTTGGGTATGAAGTCGGCATGGCATTCCAGATCGTGGACGATATTCTCGATTTTACCGGCGATCAGTCCACGGTCGGCAAGCCAATTGGTTCCGATCTGCTGAACGGTTTGGTGACCCTCCCTGCAATTTACTTTGCCGAGGCAAATCGTTATGACGACGATATAATGTCGCTCCCTGAAGGCGGATGGAAAGATACCGCCCGCGTGCAGCGTCTTGTGGATGCGATTCGCCAAAGCCGCGCGGTCGAGCAATCACTCGAAGAGGCGCGCAACGCCGTCAGCCGCGCGCTCGCTGCACTGGAGGTTGCTCCAGCCTCCCCTGAGAAAGACGCGCTCGAAGATCTGGCGAAGTTTATTGTCGATAGAAAAATTTAGTATCGGTGGTTGAGTAGGCGGCGGGGTCTCGAAACGAACTTCGTCCAACTCGACCGCCGCCGTATCGAAACCACCATGACCAATCCTCGCAAACCATTCCGCATCAATGTCGGCTTTATCGTTCACGAGGAAGTCGGCTACAGCCACGAGATTCCTTTTGAATTCGATAAAGCGAAACTCGAAGACCTTGAGGTGTCGAACCTGACAGGGTCGGTTCAAATCGGCCGTACCCCGCAGGGACTCATTGTGCAGGGAAAATTCTCAGCCGACACCGCGCTCGAATGTGTGCGTTGTTTACAATCGTTTGACCAGCGGTTGGATTGGGAAATCACAGAGTTGTATGCATTCAAGAAAGGCTCAGTGAGCGAGACCGGGTTGCTGCTCCCCGACGACATGCAGATTGACCTTGCCCCCTTGCTGCGCGAGTATGCGCTTCTCGAAGTGCCCATCAATCCCATCCACGACCCGGACTGCAAAGGATTATGCATCGAATGCGGGCAGGATTTGAATGTGAAGGACTGCGGTCACAGCCAGCATACAGACGATTCTCCGTTTTCGGTTTTGAAGAAATTGTTGTAAAATAGCCGCATGAACGCGAGACTTTTAATAAATACTTCGATGCCTATGGAAATGCGAATCCGAACTGAATGGAGAGCGCGTTAGATCGTCGCGTCTAGCGAGTAACGGGCTGTCCATTTTGCGGACAGCCTTTTTGTTTGTGTGCTGACGCAGCGATCAGCAATTAGCTATCAGCTGTCAGAAAAAGTTAAAACCTAACAGCTCAAGCTGAACGCTGATGGCTGAATGCTCTCCGAAGGAGAAAGAATGCCCGAAAACATCCTCATCGCCATTGCCTGGCCCTATGCCAATGCCGAGATCCACGTCGGCAACATCACCGGCTCACACCTGCCCGGTGACATTGTCGCGCGCTACCACAGGCTCAAAGGGAACAAGGTGCTCATGGTCAGCGGCACGGATTCTCACGGCACGCCCGTCACACTCGCCGCGGATAAAGAAGGCAAGCCCGTCGAAGAAGTGTACAAAAAATATCACAATGGATTCCTTGAATTGTTTCAGGGCTACGGCATCACGTACGATCTCTTCACAACCACTCACACCGAGAATCATTTCAAAGTGTCGCAAGCCATCTTCCTTGCACTGAAAGAAAATGGATTTCTATACACAGACAAATCCATGCAGTGGTATTCGCAATCGCTCAAACGATTCCTGCCTGACCGCTATGTGGAAGGGACTTGTTACATCTGCGGCTACGAAGGCGCACGTTCCGATCAATGCGACAATTGCGGCAACGTGCTCGAACC
>DAOTZF010000391.1:0-1720 GCA_034434415.1 Anaerolineales bacterium
ATCCATCCCAATAGCCCGGGATACCAACAGACCGAGACGACGCTCCAGGATATGTTCGCGCAGTATGATTTGCAAGTGGAGTTCTATAATTTGAGTGTTGTCAGCCTTTCACGTGATGAAGCCAGATACACTTTTCGCTTTACACCCGCAGACTCCGCGGCCCGGCCTTTCGTAATAACACCGTCAATGGGATCATGATCCTGCGGCCTGATGACGGGGTCTGGAAGATCTACAACCAGACCGTGGAAGACGTTCAGTTCGAATAACTGGAGGAAGCATGACCCCCGCCCGCATGTCAAAAATTGAAGCCGGTGTTCGCACCGTATTGGAGTTCAACGACGCATTCAACCGTCACGACGTGGACGGGATGATGAAACTGACCAGCGACGACACGGTCTTCGAGAACACGGACCCTGCCCCGGATGGAACGCGATACTCGGGGAAGGAAACCGTGACAAAATTCTGGCGGGACTTCTTCGCCGAGTCGCCGCAGGCGCACATTGACATCGAGGAAATTTTCGGACTGGGATTCCATGTGGTGATGCGCTGGAAATATACGTGGGGAGATGGACACGTCCGCGGTGTGGATGTGTTCAAGTTGAAGGATGGGCTGATCTGTGAAAAATTGTCGTACGTGAAGGGGTAAAGAATTGTACACGGATGAACACGGATTTGACGGAGATCACGGATTTCTTAAATTCCTTCCGTGTAAATCCGTGCAATCCGCGTAATCCGTGTACAAAAAAATCATCCCCATAAGTCACGCGCGATCTCTTCCATCCCCAATTCCAACAACTTTTCCTTCGACGGCTTGCCCGTGACCTTGTCCCATTTACGCGCTTCGTAATAGGCTTCGAGCATTTCTTCAAAGGGAATCACGTATCCCGCGGAACCGCCATTCGGCATCGGTTCGTGCAATCCCTTCGGCAGTTTGTCATTGGCACGCGTCAGACCCAAACGATTATTGATCGCCCGTTTGAGAGTCCAGCCGCGCTCTCCGCATTTCATCATTTCATCAATATCCCAATTGAATCCATTCGCCGAGTTGATCAGATCCACCATGGTTTGCGGAGGGACATTCGCGAAGATGCACATCACCAATGCGTTAAATACCGTCCGCCAATTTTGATGAATGGCAACGTTGCCCGACTTCTCCGCTCCCGCCTGACGCCCGTAGAACTTTAGCCCCACCCCTTCTTCCGCCTGTCCCCACTCAACGAAGAAATAATCCGATTGATTGTGACACGCGCCGCGCGGACTCGTCGCGTACACCAGCGACATGCCCGACACACTGCGCGGATCGTGGTACGCCACTTCGAGTCCGTTCACCTGCACGGCTTCCTCTTCCGCGTTGAAATGTTTGCCAAAACGTTTTGCGCCTTGCGCCAATAGATTCCCAAAACCCTCGCGATGCGCGATCATGTGAATGAGTTTCGCGGCAGTCGCTTCATCGCCCCATTTCAGGATCATCCCATCCGTATCATTTTCCGAAATCAATCCACGGTCGAACAGATGCAACGCGAGGCCGATCGTGCCGCCCGTGCTGATCGTGTCCATGCCATAGCGGTCGCACAGATCCATCAGCCGCACGATCGCGGGCAGGTCACGGATGAGGATGTTGGGTCCAAGCCCCACGATCGATTCGTATTCCGGGCCTTTTTGTTTTCCGTTGCCGATGTCCACCACGCGGCCACACGCGATCACGCATCCATGACAGGCG
>DAOTZF010000392.1:0-2411 GCA_034434415.1 Anaerolineales bacterium
AGACCGTTTTCAATTCTGCAATTTATAGCGAAATCATCGATTTTAGGTCGGTGTGTAGTACAATAGGCGTGAAAGAGTTTATCAATTTTGTTTTTGCCTATTCACGGGGAATCGGATAGTCATCATAACGAAATCTCGAAAACTCCAAACTGAGTCGGTCAACTTTTATACTCTCTGAGGAGAACACATGAACAGTCCAAAATCGAAATTCGACCAGCAGTGGAAGGTGTTTCGCAGTCGCTCCACCGAATGGTGGAGTCTGCTGGCTGAGCACGACCTGAAAAAAGTGGACAAAGCGGACGACAAACAGAATAAGTTCGTGACCCTTCTTCAAGTCAAGTATGGGTATACGCGCCAGCGGGCACAGGAAGAGATCAACAACCGCTGGATGGCGTTCTACATGGCGCGGAAACTTGCCGGGTAATGTTGCGGCTAATATTAAATGAAAATGGTCCCGGATGAATTTCATCCGGGACCATTTTTATTATCCGAGCAACACTGCTTCCGCCGACTCCATCGAAGAATAGATCGGGATGACCGCTGGGATGCCTGTCATTTCAAGCACATTCTGCACTTCAGGAATGGGGTTGAGCAGGATCATCCGCCCGCCGCGGCTCGCGACCGATTTAGCGGTCAGCATGAGCAGGCGGATGCTGATGGAGGCGAGGAAGTCCACCTCGGCAAGGTCCACGACGACGAGGACTTTATCTCCCGCGCAGTAACCCGTAAATTTGGTTTCGATCTCGCCCGTGCCGAGGATGTCCAACCTGCCTTTGAGTTTGATCAAACGGATGCCGTTGCTCAGTTCGCTGTAATCGAGTTCCATGATTTTTCACCTGTTCGTTGCGATGGCGTAATTATATTAACCATGTGGGAGATTCGTGTTAACAACAGGTTATGGTTTGAAATCAAGCAGGGTACAATCGCTCAAATAATTTCTGCCGAACGGGAAATCATGACAAACCTTTGCTTTCTCCCAGCTACCGAACTTGCACGCCTCTTGCGAACGAAAGCGATCTCCGCACGTGAGGTCCTGTCTGCGCATCTCGAGCAGATCCAGAGAGTGAACCCAAAAGTCAATGCGATAATCACTCTGGTCGCGGAGCAGGCTTTGGAGGCGGCAAAACGCGCCGACGAATCGCTTGTGCGCGGTGAGATCCTTGGTCCGCTTCACGGGCTTCTCGTCGCGCACAAGGATTTGCAACCCACGCGTGGAATCCGCACCACGTTCGGCTCGCCGATTTATCGCGACTTTGTGCCCAATGCCGACTCGCTTGTCGTGGAACGCATCAAACGCGCGGGAGCGGTCGCCATCGGCAAGACAAATACACCCGAATTTGGAGCCGGGTCGCAGACCTTTAATCCCGTGTTCGGTGCGACGCGGAATCCATATGACTTGTCCAAAACAAGCGGCGGGAGCAGTGGAGGCGCGGCAGCCGCATTGGCGTGTGGGATGATCCCTCTGGCCGATGGGAGCGACATGGGCGGCTCGCTTCGCAACCCAGCCAATTTTTGCAATGTGGTCGGGCTGAGACCATCGCCTGGGCGCGTGCCTTCGCATCCCAATGAACTCGGATGGTTCACACTTTCTGTGGATGGACCGATGGCGCGCACCGTTGCCGACGCGGCGTTACTGCTCTCGGTTCTCGCCGGGCGAGACGACCGGTCGCCGATCGCTTTAAGCGACGCGGGCTCTTCATTTGCGCTACCGCTTGGGCGCGATTTTAAAGGCACGCGTCTCGCGTGGGTGGATCTTGGTTTGCCCTATGAAGCGGAAGTGAAACGTGTGGTGGACTCGACCCGCTCGGTGTTTGAATCGTTGGGGTGTGTCGTGGAGGATGCCGAACCCGATTTTTCAGACGCGGATGAAATTTTCAAAGCCTGGCGCGCGTGGAGTTTCGAGGCGGGTCTCGCATCGGAATATCAGGAGCATAAAGATCAGTTGAAAGATACGGTCGTCTGGAACATCGAACAGGGAATGTCTCTGACCGGTCCGTATCTCGCGCGGCTGGAAATGAAACGCACGCAGTTGTATCATCGCCTTCGCGAATTCATGCAGACATACGAGTTCCTGATTCTGCCTGTGAGTCAGGTGTTGCCCTTCGATGTGGAGCAACCGTATCCCACTCGAATCGATGATGTGGAGATGTTGACGACCTACATTGATTGGATGAAATCGTGTTATTACATTTCGACGGTGGGTCACCCTGCCCTGTCTGTGCCCGGGGGGTTTACTGCCTCGGGGCTTCCTGTAGGTGTGCAGATCGTCGGGCGGCATCGAGACGATTGGGGAGTTTTACAGCTTGGGCACGCGTTCGAACAAGCGACACAACATTGGAAGCATCGCCCGTCCGTCGCTTCATGAACATCGAATCTTATTCATAGAATTGTTTCGCCCACTGACGATACTT
>DAOTZF010000393.1:0-12619 GCA_034434415.1 Anaerolineales bacterium
AACAGAAAGGTCTTCACATGAATAAATCACGTATCGCCGCATTCGCCTATGCAGTAATTTCTCTTGTTGTCATCGCGTTTCAGATCGCACTGGCGGCTGGCGCTCCGTGGGGAGAATTTGCCATGGGTGGAGCATATCCCGGGCAGTTCCCGCCGGAATTGCGGGTTGCGGCGCTTGTCCAAGCCGCGATCCTTGCCGCGCTGGCTCTGGTTGTTTTGGCTCGCGCAGGCGTCGCTCTACCAAAATGGTCGCGGACGTCCCGCTGGCTGATCTGGGTGGTCGTGGCATTCTCGGCGTTGAGCCTGGTGCTGAATCTCATCACTCCCAGCGCGGGCGAACGCGCGCTTTGGGCTCCCGTCGCATTGATCATGCTGGTCACTAGTGTAACGGTAGCCGTCAGCAAACCATCGTAACAATCGTTTAGGTATCTGACCCTCAAATCGAAAACGGGACCGTGATCATTCACTGTCCCGTTTTTGATTCGATAAACATGAACGTCATTGCGTGGTCGCCACCTTATGGCTCCTCGCAATGACGAAATATCAAAACAACTTCAACACCGCTTCGCTCGCCCAGGCGAACAGGTACTGCGGTACGAAACTAACGACGACGGTCACCAGCGCAGCGACAGCTGTGGTCATGTCCAGCCAGGTTTCGCGTTCGGTGGAGGGGTCGCCGTCCTTCATGTACATGGTGACCACCACGCGCAGGTAGTAGTATGCCGAAATGAGCGAGGTGAGCACGCCGATGATGGCGAGCCACGTAAAGCCGCCCGCGATCACCGCGCGGAAGAGGTAGAACTTGCCGACAAGTCCGATCGTGGGAGGCAAGCCGATCAATGAGAGCATGAAGATGGTCATGGCAAGGGCAAGGGCGGGATGTTTCTTCGAGAGCCCGGCGTAATCTGCTATCGCCAATCCCCTGCCTTCTTTTTTCTCCAACGCAATGACCACACCCCACGCGCCGAAGTTGGTGAACGCATACGAAACGAGATAGAACAAACCCGCCGCGATCGAAACATCACGGACTTCGGGATTGCCATACGGCACGAATGCCATGAGGATGTAGCCCGCGTGCGCGATGCTGGAATACGCCAGCATCCGTTTGATGTCGGTCTGTGAGATGGCGACCACATTGCCGAGGATCATCGTCGATGCGGCTAATACCCAGAAGATGTCGGTCATGTCCACGGCGAGGGAGGGGAACGCGATGGCGAACACGCGCAGCAACGCGGCGAAGCCTGCGATCTTCGCGCCGGACGACATGAAGGCGGTCACCGAGGTGGGCGCGCCTTGATACACGTCCGGAGTCCACATGTGGAAGGGAACCGCGGCGACCTTGAAGCCGAAACCGATCAGGAGGAGGGCGGCGCCGATGGTGAGGAGCAAGGTCGAATTGGAGTCCGAAGCGGACTCGAGGATGGCGAAAATGTTCGTGGATTGAGTCGCGCCGAAGATGAGGGCGATCCCGTAGACGAGAAATCCCGTCGAGAACGCGCCGAGCAGAAAGTATTTGAGTCCCGCTTCTTCAGATTCTTCTTTGGGTCGCGCGAATGCCGCAAGCACGTAGAGCGGGATTGAAAGCAATTCGAGCGCGAGGAAAACGATGATGAGATCGGTGGCTTGCGCCATGAGCATCATGCCGACCACGCTGAAGAGGAGCAGGATGTAGTATTCGCCGCGTTCGATGCCCATGCGTTTGACGTATCCGTAGGCGAGGGCGATACCGAGTAAACCGCTGACGAGGAGCAGAGCATTGACAAAGGTCGAGAAACCGTCGAGCGCGACCATGCCGTTGAAGCCCGATACCTCACTGCCGATCTGCGAGAGCGTGAACTCAAGCGTGACCGCCAGCCCTAACGCGGAGAGCAGCGCGGTGACGCCCTTGCGCGTCTTCGGGATGAAAAGGTCGAGGAGCAAGAGCACGCACGCCCAAACGGTGAGGAGGGTGAGGGGGAGGATGGTGGTGAGGTCAGATTGAGTCATAAAATCTTTCGGCGATCAGCCATCAGCGTTCAGCCGTGGATGGCTTTACGGAAGGGGCATCATCGCAACAAGATTCTCCACTGCCGGCGCCATAAGATCGAAGAACGGCGCGGGGTACAAGCCGATCCAAAAGATGAGGATGATCAGCGGAACCATGATGGCGATCTCGCGCCAGTTGAGGTCGCGGATGCTGTGTCCGTGCTTCTTCACCTCGTCAACAATTTCGCCTTGCGGACCGAGGAACATTTTCTGGAACATGGTCAAAATGTAGATCGCCGCCATGATCACGCCGAGCGCGGAGATCGCCGCAAACCATACGTTGCCAAAATAGAAAACGCCGTTTTGCCCCGCGCCCCACGCGCCAAGCAAAATGGTGAACTCGCCCACGAAGCCGTTGAGCCCGGGCAAGCCCATCGAGGAGAGCGAGACGATCAACATGATCGCGCCGAACACCGGTGTGAGTTTCCACAAGCCGCCGTAGACTTTCATCTCGCGCGTGTGCGTCTGTTCGTAGATCATGCCGACGAGGAGGAACAACGCGCCAGTGCTGATGCCGTGGTTGATCATTTGCAAAATCGCGCCCGCGATGCCTTCGGGATTGAGCGCGAACAAGCCGAGCATCACAAAGCCGAGATGGCTGACGGAGGAATACGCAACCAATTTCTTGACGTCGGATTGCGCATACGACACTGCCGCGCCATAGATGATTCCGATGGTGGCGAAGAGCGCGATCCACGGCGCGGCGCGGACTGCCGCTTCGGGGAACAAGGGAAGGTTGAATCGCACGAAGCCGTACGTACCCATCTTTAGCAGGACGCCCGCAAGAATCACCGAGCCAGCCGTTGGCGCTTCCACGTGCGCATCGGGCAGCCACGAGTGCAGGGGCCACATCGGCACCTTGATCGCGAACGCGGCGGTGAAGGCGAGGAACAGCCACCATTGAATGTTTGCAGGGATGCCGCCTTGTGCGATCAAATCGGGCACCGAGAAGGTCTGCCCCCGAATGCCGAGCCACAGGATCGCAAGCAGCATCAGGATCGAACCCGCCATCGTGTAGAGGAAGAACTTGATGGCGGCGTAAATGCGGCGCGGTCCCCCCCAGATGCCGATCAGGAAATACATCGGCACGAGCGTGAATTCCCAGAAGATGTAGAAGAGGAACAGATCCTGCGCGAGGAACACGCCGTTCATCCCGATCTCGAGCAGGAGGAAGAAGATCATGAATTCCTTGACGCGCTCCTCGATGGCGGTCCACGTGGAGAGGATGGAAATGGGCGTGAGCAGCGTCGTCAGCAACACGAGCAGGATGCTCAGCCCGTCGATGCCGAGGAAATATTGAATGTTCCAGCCCGCCACGGTGATCCAGTTGTAACGGGCGACCAGTTGCAAGTCCACATCGGAGGCGCGGAACATCGTCAACACCCAGATCGAAATGGCGAAGGTCACCAGCGAGGTGATGAGCGCGGTCCAACGAAGCGCGTTCTTATTTTCGCTGGGGAGGAAGAGCAATACCAGAATCCCTACCAGCGGGAAGAAGGTCAGCAGAGTAAGCGGTTGCAAAAGAAATTCCATGTTCAATCCTCTTTACCCATTTGCTCGACGGGGTCTGAGACCCCGTCGGAACACGGGAGGTTACTTCAAAATCAAATACCCAAGAATAAGTACGACACCCAACAAGACCGACAGCGCGTAGGAACGTACGAATCCGTTCTGGACCTTGCGGAGGGTTCCCGAAAGCGACTGGGTCCACGCGCCCAGTCCGTTCGCGAAGGCATCAATGCCGCGCTGGTCGACGTAGAGGTTCAAGCCGACGTTGCTGACCCAGTTATACGTTCCCGCGATGACCTTCTCATGGAACCAATCGTGCCAGAAACGCCAGTCGACCACATCTGCAAGAAACTGTGAAATTTTCACGTATGGCGTGATGAAAAGGAATTGATACAACTCATCCACCCACCATTTATTGTTCATGCCTTTGAAAATGAAACCAAGAGAGGTGAGCGGGTCTTTCTCATCTTTGACCAGCGGCTTGCGTCCGTAGAGCATCCATGCGATGGAAATGGCAAGCAACGCAAGGATGGTTGAAATGCCGGCAACTTGCAGATCGAGCGGAAGCGATTCCACTTCATGCAGTGTGTATTCGAGCCAGTGACCGAGGTTGTGAAACCCTTCGAAGGGCAGGTTCAACGCGCCGCCCAATACGGAAAGAACAGCCAGCACCATCAACGGGACAGTCATTACGCGCGGACTTTCCTCCGCGTGCGCGGCGGCTTCGTGCCGCGCCTCGCCGAAGAACACCATCCAGATTTGACGTCCCATGTAAAAGGCAGTGAAGAACGCGGCGACGGTCAACAGCCAATAAACGGTTTGATTATGCAGGCTTGCATCGAGCAAAATCTCGTCCTTTGACCAGAATCCCGCAAATGGGAAGATGCCTGCCAGCGCGAGCGTGCCGATCATGTACAGCCAGAACGTCACAGGCATCGTCTTGCGTATCCCGCCCATGTTGCGCATATCGCCGGGGTCAAAGACTTCACCATGACCCGTTGAAGAATGCTCCTCATGCCCTGTTTCCTCGCCTGCCCTGAGCGAAGTCGAAGGGTTCCTCTTTCCTTGCTTTTTCTTTATCTTGCCTTTTGCTTCTTCATGATGATGCGCATGTTCTGCATGGTGATGTCCACGCTCCAAACCGAGAATTACAGAACCTGCGGACAAAAACAACAATGCCTTGAAGAACGCGTGCGTGACGAGATGGAACATCCCTGCCACGTAGGCGCCCATACCCACCGCGGCGACCATGAAGCCAAGTTGTGAAATGGTGGAATAGGCAAGAACCTTCTTGATGTCGTATTGACCGACTGCGATCGTGGCGGCGAACAGCGCGGTGACGGCTCCGACCATGGCAACGATGTTCTGCGCCTCATGCACGGAGGAATACAGCGGCGCGGAACGCGTGATCAGGTACACGCCTGCTGTCACCATCGTCGCCGCATGGATCAACGCCGAGACCGGTGTAGGTCCTGCCATTGCATCGGGAAGCCACACGTACAGCGGTATCTGTGCCGACTTGCCCGCCACACCAACCAGCATAAATAATGTGATGGCAACGATCACTCCTTCGTGAACTTCATGCACTTTTGAGAACACAGCATCGAATTGAAAACTTCCGAATGCGTAGAACATAATGAAGCCCGCGATGAGGAAACCGAAGTCGCCGACGCGGTTGACGATGAACGCCTTCTTCGCCGCGTCCGAATTCGCCCAGGAGGGGCGCGCGAGCGTATCCATTTCGTACCAGAATCCGATCAGCAGGAATGAACAGAGCCCCACCCCCTCCCAGCCGACGAACAACATCAAGTACGAGTCGCCGCTGACGAGGATCATCATCGCCGCGATGAACAGGTTGAGGAAAACGAAGAAGCGGCGGAACCGCCCCACGTCGTTTTTGAAGCGCACGTCTTCGTGCATGTATCCGATGGCGTAAATGTGGATGAGAGTCCCGACACCTGAGACGACCAGCATCATCGTCGTGGATAACGAGTCGACGCGGAACGTCCAATCGAGATTCAGTGTCCCGATGTGGATCCATTCCGCGAGATGCCAGCGCATCGCTTCGCCGTGGGAGCCTGATACCGTCCATGCCAGCAAAACAGACACCACGAACGCCGCGCCGGATGCGAGACTCGCCACGGTGCCAATTGTCCGCTCGCTGAACTTGTGACCGAAGATGATGTTGATCAGCAAGCCAATAACCGGAAAGAACACCAGCCACGGTGCGAGAAAAAGAAAACCTGTATTTACTGAGTCGCTAAATAACATAATTTCCTATTTGCCTCGGTGGTCGAGTAAGGCGAAGCCCGTATCGAGACCACCAATAAGCAGAAAACTCTTGTTACAAAATTCCTCTTGAACATCGTTGGTCTCGATACGCCCTTCGACTTCGCTACGCTCGCTCAGGGCTACTCGACCAACGGATTTATCCCTTCATCGAACTCATCTGGTCCACATCGATACTGCGTCTGGACTTGAAGATCTCCACGATCAGCGCGAGACCCACCGCCACCTCCGCCGCGGCGACCGCGATCACGAAGAAGACGAAGATCTGCCCGCTGAAACTTTTGATGACACTGCTGAACGCCACAATGGCGAGGTTCGCCGAGTTCAACATCAACTCGATGGACATGAAGATGATCAGCGCGTTGCGGCGCACCAGCACACCCGTCACACCGATGGTGAACAATATCGCCGAAAGAAGGATGTAATAGTCCACGGGAACCATTATTTGGCAGCCCCTTTCTCTTTTTTAGTCAGGATGATCGCACCGACCATAGCCACCAACAACAGGATGGATACGACCTCGAATGGCAATAAATAATCGGTGAAGAGCGCAACGCCTAGGTGTTGCAAATTCTCTGTTGCGTTGACCGTCTCAGCCGGTGGCAGGATATTACCCTCAGGGGTAGCTTTTGTAACGAGCAGATATACTGCCTCGGCAAAAAGGAGGAGGGACAACCCAATGGCAAGCGGTCTCTGCCACGGAAGCACATTGGACTTGGGCAAACTTTCCGCGCCGAGAAGCATAATGACGAACAGGAACAACACCATGATCGCGCCCGCATACACGGTGATCTGCGCCATGGCGATGAACGGCGCACCGAGCATCAGATAGAACACCGCCACCGTGATGAAGTTCAACACGAGGAACAGGGCGGAATACACCGCGTTGCCGCTGAGCAGCATCCCCAGCGCCGAGGCGATAGCGACGAGAGCAAGGAGGAGGAAGAGAGCGAGATCGAGAGTCATGGTTTGTAAATCGTAGACAGGTACACAAGTACACAGGTAAACATCTTTCCTTGTCTACGTGTCTACTTGTTTACGTGTCTACCTGTTTCCTAATCTTTCGGATTCTCCATCTCCGGCACCGAGCGGGTGAACACATTTGGCTCCACCTTTTGTGGAGTCAACATCGCGGAGGCAGGGACGGGTTCCAGAAGCATATCCTTGTCGTAGATCGCCGAGCGGCGGTCGTAATACGAGAGTTCGTAGTTATCGCCCAGCGTGATCGCCTCGGTTGGGCAGGCATCCTCACAGTATCCGCAATAGATACAGCGGAGCATGTTGATCTCGTACGTGGAGGCGTAACGTTCGCCCGGCGAGAAGCGTTTCTCGTCTGTGTTCTCAGCGGCTTCCACGAAGATCGCATCCGCGGGGCAGGCGGCGGCGCACAATGAACAACCGATACACTTTTCAAGTCCGTTGTCGTAGCGATGCAACACGTGACGCCCTCGGAATCGCTTGCGGACCTCCCGCTTTTCTTCAGGATATTGAATCGTAACGGGCTTCTCGAACATCGATTTGAGCGTTGTCCACAGCCCACGGACGAGTTCAACAGCAGGGTCAAGCACGCCCATACGAAAGTCTCCTCAAGGCTCGGTAAATTCCAAGGACGGGTATCAAGAACACAATCGCAGAAGAGGCGGAGATGAACCACATCCACATCGAGTTGCCGGTCATCTCAAAAAGTAAAATTCCAAGGGCAGTGAGGAACACGGTCGCCAGTGAAACCGGCAACAGGACTTTCCAGCCGAAGGTCATCAACCGGTCATAACGCAGGCGGGGCCAGGTGGCGCGTACCCAGATCATTCCGAACAACAGGATCACGATCTTCACAACCATGTACACCGGTCCGAGAAGCGGATATTGATCCACGCCGGGTCCGAGATACCCACCGAAGAAGAACACCGCCGCGATGGCGCAGATGATGATCATTTTCTGGTATTCCGCCATGAAGAACAGCGCGAACTTCATGCCCGAATATTCCGCGTGATAACCCGCCGTTAGTTCCTGTTCGGCTTCGGGCATATCGAACGGTGCGCGGTTCACTTCCGCAAGCGTGGCGATCCAGAAGATGAGCGCGCCGATGGGTTGATATACCACGAACCACATCGAACGCTGTGCTTCGACGATCTCCCTCATGTTCATCGAATTGGCAAGCAGGATCACTGGCACCATCGAAATACCGAGAGCGAGTTCATACGAGATCATCTGCGCGGTCGAGCGCATGCCGCCGAGCATGGCGTACTTGCTGTTGGAGGACCAGCCCGCCAGAACGATTCCATACACGGCGATCGAAGCGATGGCAGTGAAATACAACACACCCACGTTGATATCCGCGAGGTAGAGTTTGATCTCGCGCCCGAACAAATTGATCGATGTTCCCCACGGGATAACCGCGGCAATAATGATGGAAGGAACAACGGTCAAGATAGGCGCGAGGAAGAACACGAATTTATACGCCTTTGCCGGCGTGAGCTCCTCTTTGAAGATCAGCTTGACCGCGTCGGCGATCGGCTGCAACAAACCGAACGGACCCGCGCGGTTGGGTCCGATGCGCGTTTGAATGCGAGCCAGCGCGCGGCGCTCATAAAAGGTAAGGTATGCAAACCCACCCAGCAAGGCGAAGATCAAAATCAACGCTTTGATGAACCATTCAAGCCAGAGAGTCCAATCGCTGATCATGGCTTCACCTTCACAATGAATTGCTCAAGCCGCCGTCCTCGGCGGCGGGGACGCCGCCGAGAGCAAAGGAGATACATCATGCCTTCACCCTCACCGAGACCGGCTCGCGAATCGCAATGCCCATCGAACGCGGCACCAATGCAACTTTCTCGTCGATCGAATCATCCAATTTCAAAACGGCTTCCCCGCTCGTGCCGTTGAAACTCACATTCACGGTCTGCCCTGCGCGCAACCCAAGCCGCGCGGCGGCATCGGGATGCAGACTCACACTGGCGTCGCCGATCCGTTCGTGCAACAACTCCGCAGACATCACCGTCGTGCCGCGGTGATACAACTTGTTGACAGGCACGGCAAGGAATTCCTTTTCCTTCGGACTGGGAACCGCTTCTTTCTGGACCCTCGGTATGCTCAGCCTTTCCCCGCGCGTTGCCGCCGATGAGAGATGCGCGCCCAAGCCGTGCTTGTTCTCGTACGTTGTGCCGCCGTAATACACGTCGCCGCGCCCAACGCTGGGGAATTGTTCCTTCACTTCCGCGAGTTTGGCGTAATCCAACCCCTCGAACGACTTCACGGTTTCGACGAGGATATCGAACACTACCGAAGCGGAGGTGCCTTCGAGGATGACACCCATTTGCCGCGCGATCTGCGAGGTGATGGCAAAGTCGGGTTTCGATTCACCGGTCACCGGCACAGCCGGATAGAACCTCTGTACGCGCCGCTCACCGGACGTGAGCGTCCCTTCACGTTCGGTGAAGGCTTGCGCTGGTAAAACTATGTCTGCAATTTCAGTGGTCGCGGTTTCCATCACATCCTGCACCGCGACGAACTTCGCTTCTTGGAGAGCCTTCGCCAGTTTCGGGTCGTCGTTCACCGGGTCTGCACCCACAACATATACGGACTTGCCTTTCAACGCTTTGGCAAGGTCTTCTTCAACGCTGAAACCCATTTCCCACGCGCCCTGGTCATTAGCGCGTTCCCACACACCGATAAGTCCGTTGTTGGGTCTGCCGGTAAAGCCGTTTTCATTGAGCAGTTTCGCGCATGCGGTGGCAAGGCTTTGCGAACCCGCCACACCAAGCCCTTCACTGCCGTACAAGATGACCGCGTTCTCCGCTTTCATCAACGCGTCGCCCGCCTTGCTCTTCTTCGCCAGGTCGTGGACTGCTTTCGCTTCACTTCCATATTCATAACGGACGGTGAACGAGGCAAATCGATCGAGCTTCGTCTCGCGCGGGTTCAACACGATCAGGGTCGCACCGCGTTCTTTGGCTTGTTTGACTCTGAGATACCAAATCGGCGCTTCCTGATACAAATCAGAAGCAACGACAACGATCGCCGATCCCTTCCCCATCGTTCCAAAGTTTGTGCCGGCGCCAACGCCGACAAGCGTTGTCAATTCGCCGCCAGCCATGTGCGAGTACAAATAAGATTTACCGCCGGCATGGTCGGCAAGTGTTTTTAAATTGAACAGGTCTTCGTTCGATAATCTTCCCGAAGCAAGAACGACAAAATCTTTTTTCGCTTTGAGGAATTTCTCCGCGGCAAGTTTGGTCGCGGCCTCCCACGAGGCGCGCGCCAGCTTTTTATCCTTGCGGATCATCGGTTTGCTGAGCCGCTGTTTGCTCTCCGCGTAGTGATACGCAAAGCGACCTTTATCGCAGATCCAGATCTCGTTCACTTCTTCGTTTTGTCGCGGCATCACGCGCTTGACCACGATCTCACCGCCCGCTTTGGCTTCGCGGCGCGTGTTCAACGTGGTGTTGCATCCCACCGGGCATTGGGTACAGATCGAAGGTGAGGCATCCAATTCCCATGGGCGCGCGCCGAAGCGGAAGTCGGCGGTGGTCAACGCGCCGACGGGACAGATGTCGGTGGTGTTACCTGAGAAAACGGAATCAAACCCGGGGTCCGAGAAAGAAACGATCTGCATCGTGCGTCCGCGTTCGTCGAAGCCGAGGACCGAATCCCCGGCAATCTCATCCTGAAAACGGACACAACGCGCGCACTGGATGCATCGCTCGCGGTCGAGATAGATCAACTCGCCGAGCGGAACCTGCTTTTCGAGGTGCATCTTTTCATCGTAGATGAAGCGGCTCTGCCCGGGACCGTGCGCCATGGTGAGGTTTTGAAGCGGACACTCGCCGCCTTTATCGCAGATCGGGCAATCGAGCGGATGCGATGTAAGCAAAAATTCAACGGTACCTTTTTGCCCGGCTGTTGCTTTTTCATTTTGAGTTAGCACCACCATGCCGTCTTCCACTTTATTCGTGCAGGCGGTTTCGAGTTTCGGCATGAACTGGATCTTCGGCGCGCCGTTCTCCATCACGAATTGACCGGTGGCGCGGTCGCGCATGGGGCGGCCAACCTCCACGAGACACATGCGGCACATGCCGACCGGCTCGAGTTTTGGATGATGACAAAAAACGGGAATATCGATGCCTGCCATCTTGGCGGCATCCACCACGTTCAGCCCCTCAGGAACGGTGACCTGTTTCCCATCGATCGTAAGAGTGACTTGTTTACTCATTATGCTTTTACCGCGTTGTCGAAATCGTTTCTGAACCGCTCGATGCCCGTCACCACCGCCATCGTGGAAAATTCGCCCAGCGCGCACAGGCACTTGCCCTGCATTTGCTTTGCCACGTTCAACAATAGATCCACATCGGCTTTCGAGCCGTGACCACCGTGAATCCGTTCGGTAAGGTGAGACATCCAATACGTGCCTTCGCGGCAGGGGGTGCATTTGCCGCATGATTCATGTTTGAAGAAATGGACGGTCTTATTGATGAGCCAGTCCATCGAGACGGTATCGTCGATCACAATAATAGAAGCAGACCCAAGGTCCGCTTTGAGCGTGCGGACGTTGGCATAGTCCATCGGTGTATCGAGAACTTTGTCATCGTCCACAAGGATCAATGAAGAGGACGCGCCGGCAGGCATGATCGCTTTGACCGTATGTGAATCCTGCACGCCGCCGCCATGTTTGTAGATCAGTTCCCGGAAGGTTGCGCCGAGAGGTAATTCATAATTCCCAGGTTTGCGCACGCGCCCAGAGAGTGAAAATATCTTCACACCGGGGCTGTCTGCCGTGCCCATCGTCTTGTACCACTCCGCACCATTCGCCAAAATCATCGGCACGTTGGCAAAGGTCTCCACATTGTTGATGATGGTCGGCTTGCCGTAAAGTCCAACAGCAGGCGGGAACGGAGGCCGCACGCGCGGCTGTCCGCGTTTGCCTTCGAGCGATTCGAGCAATGCCGTTTCTTCGCCGCAGATATACGCGCCCGCGCCGAGGTGGGTGTAGATGCGGAGTGAATAATTTGTTCCGAACAACTTATCGCCGAGATAACCAGCCTCTTCCATCTCCGCGATTTTTTCATCGAGCGCCGCGCCCAATTCCCAGAACTCGCCGCGAAGGTACACATACGCAACATTCGCACCGACCGCGTAGGAAGCGAGCGCGACGCCTTCCAAAAACTGGAACGGATTCCCTTCCATGATCTCGCGATCCTTGAACGTGCCCGGTTCGGACTCATCTGCGTTTGCCACCACATAGTGGGGCCAGTTCTTGTTGTCGATGAACGACCACTTCATCCCGGTGGGGAATCCCGCCCCTCCGCGCCCGCGCAGACCCGAATTCTTGACTACGTCGATGACTTCGGTCGACTTCATCTTGGTGACCGCGTTCTTGAACGCGGCAAACCCGCCGTTCTTTTTGTAAACGTTGAGTTTGTTGATATCGGGAATTTCACGGTGACGTAAAAGGATATGCGCCATTACTTCATCTCCCCCACTGCATTCTTCAATGTGCGAATCAATTCCATTGTTTTATCAACGGTCATGCTCTCGTGATATTTGATCCCATCGGGTCCCTGCGTTTGGAACATGGGAGCCTTGTCGCACGCGGCGAGGCAGGTCACGGCTTCGAGTGTGACTGCGCCATCGGGAGTTGTTTCACCGGCTTTGATTCCCAAATTGGCGCACAAGTCGTCCATGAATTTATCCGCGCCGCGCAAAGCACAGGGCAGATCGGTGCAAACCTGAATGCGGTATCTGCCTTCCTTCTTATCGTGGTACAGCGTATAAAAACCGACGACCGCGGCGACATCCGTTTC
>DAOTZF010000394.1:0-1516 GCA_034434415.1 Anaerolineales bacterium
GCGAAGAGGTCGTCGAAGCCTGACGCGAATTGAGCCGTTCCCCAGCGATGGATGTATATCACTGTAAACGCCAGGGCAATCGGAACGGCGAATAGGATACTATACACACCTGCTTTTTCCATCGGCATGGAAAGGTCGGTTTTATTGGGCGTGTTCACGATATTCACCTCTTTTAAATGGATAGCGTGCATATTCCCGTATAAGCAGACGGTCGATGAAAAACAATCCCAGCAGGGGCAGGACCATATAATACAGCGGAATGACATTGAACGATTCACGCAACGACTTGTACGCGGGGTTTTCAAGATAGACCAATGTGTTGTGGACGATGATGAGCAATCCCCAGAGAATCGTTGCACGCGGCAGGCTGTAAGCGAATACGTATGCGAGGATCCTCAACCCCTGGTTGGTTTGAAGATTGGGATTATTTTTGGTGTCGAAGTAGAACTTTTTATACTTGGGCAGGGTCAGGTCTGGGGAAGTTGGAAAGTTATCTACATTGGAATAGATGCTCCAATACAGGCAGATGATCATGCCAATGATGACCACGAGACCGATGGAAAGCATTCCAACCCAGCTTGCGCCGAAGAATTTTACAAGGGGATTTTGCTCGCGGCTCAAGTCTGGTGTAATGAGGTACGTGAGGACCCCGTCTATGGCGCGAGTAACCAGCAGGGAAACGGTCAGAACGATGAATTCTGCGCGCTTGGACTTGAGCATGATCCGCCTCTATCCCTCGAAACGATAGCCCCCGCCTCGTACGGTGATAATGCGCGTCGGGTTGCTTGAGTCTATCTCGATCTTTTGCCTCAGCCAGCGGACGTGCACGTCCACGGTGCGGCTGTCGCCGATGTAGTCCCAGCCCCAGACGCGTTCGAGGATGAATTCGCGCGAGAGCATTTGTCCGCGGTGCTCAGCAAAAAACAGCAGCAATTGATATTCCTGCGGCTTGACCGCGAGAGGTTTGTCGTCCAGCGTTACTTCCTGCCGGGTGAGGTTGATGATGAGATTCCCGAATTGGAGCGTTTCGTGCTTTTTCTCCGGTGCGGATTTTCCGAGTTCCTCTTGTAAAAGCCGCGTGCGCCGCAATTGCGCTTTGACGCGTGCCATCAGTTCGCGCATCGAGAACGGTTTGGTCAGGTAATCGTCCGCGCCGACTTCGAGACCAACGACGCGGTCGATCTCATCGTCGCGGGCGGTGAGCATGAGGATGGGGACGATCATCTCCTTGCGCAGAATGCGCGCCACTTCGAACCCGTCCAGTTCGGGGAGCATGATATCGAGGATGATCAGGTCAGGTTTGAGTTTACGCGCCGATTCGAGCGCCAGCCGCCCATCACCGACGGCTTCGACGGTGAACCCGTCCTTTTTCAGGTTGTAGGTGAGGGTATCGCGTAATGCAGGCTCATCTTCGACCACGAGAATCGTTTCGGGCATGCGTTAACAATACCATGAAAGATTTTTCCCCTTGTTAATGGCGTGTTAAATGTTCTTTTGTTCAATTCACGTTGATTTC
>DAOTZF010000395.1:0-1984 GCA_034434415.1 Anaerolineales bacterium
AACTTCCCGATGGTTCTCCGCTCAAAGGTAAAACTGCGATTGCAAATGCAAAACTTGCCTATGATGAATATCATAAAACGTTTGCGGGTCGCCGCTGGGAGAATCTCAAGATCAAAGGCGCGCGCGTTCAACGCCCTCTGTGGGCGAGCACGGGCACAAAAAATCCCGCATACTCGGACACTCTATATGTTGATAACCTCATCGGACCTGAAACTGTAAATACCGTTCCGCCTGCCACGCTCGACGCGTTCAAGGATCACGGCAAAGCGGAAATGACCCTTATGCGCGATCTCGATCAGGCACTGGACGAAATCAATCAGCTTGAAGCCGCGGGGATATCGATGGCTGTGATGACTCAAGAGTTGGAAGACGAAGGCGTCAAAGCTTTTGCGGATGCATTCTCAGAATTACTCGCGACGATCGATGAGCGGAGGAAGAACGCCGCTTCTTCCCTCGGACCTTTGGCTGATTCCGTTGCCCAGCGGATCGCGCAACTCGAAGCGGATTCGGTCCCCGCGCGCCTGTGGAAGCATGATCCTTCACTTTGGGTGCCACTCAAAGATAAAGAAGGTCAACATGAAGTCGCCATCCGCATGGGCTGGCTGGACTCGACGGACAAAGCGCGCAAGAAGTTGAACGAGTATGAATCATTTGCCAGAGAAATTCAAAATGCAGGAATCGATCGAGTTTTGGTTTTGGGCATGGGCGGCTCCTCGCTGACGGCAGAAGTGTTCAGCCTGCTATTTGACCATGGTCCATCGTCCTTGAAAGTTGGTATTCTTGACTCCACTGAACCCGCGCAAGTGGCAGAAGCCGCGAAAAACTATCCGCCTGATAAAACACTATACATCGTCGCCAGTAAATCGGGGGGCACAGCCGAAGTGATGGCGGCGTTCGATTTCTTTTGGAAACTGAGCAAGAAAGACGGTTCGCATTTCGTCGCCACCACCGACCCCGGCACCTCGCTCGAAGCCTTGGCGAGAAAACGCAACTTTAGAAGAATCTTCTCAGCGGATGAATTCGTCGGCGGACGCTACTCTGCATTGACCGACTTCGGTCTCGTCCCTGCCGCGTTGCTGGGCTTGGATCTGAACCGTCTACTTGACCGCGCGGATTGGATGCGCGCTCAATGTAGTGAACACATCCCTGCGGCGCGCAACCCGGGCATGGCGTTGGGGGCTGTCCTGGGCGAATCCGCTCTCCATGGCAGAGACAAGCTGACCGTCGTGGCTGACGCGCCTTTGTCCCCATTTGCAAGTTGGATCGAGCAGATCATCGCCGAATCCAGTGGCAAAAATGGCAAGGGCATCCTGCCTGTTCCGCTCGAACCACTCGGTGATGTCAAAGAATATGGCGATGACCGCATCTTTGTCTATTTACGTCAAACAGGCGAAAACGATAAAGCCATTGCCGCGCTTCACAACGCGGGTCATCCCGTCATCCAATTACCAATCACGAATTCCTATGATATTGGCGCAGAAATGTACCGTTGGGAGATCGCCACAGTGGTCGCATGCTCGATTCTCGGAGTCAACGCGTTCGACCAGCCTAATGTGGAATCGAGCAAGAAGATCACGAAGGCGAAGATCGCCGAGTATCAGAAGAAAGGCAAGTTGAAGGAAGGCAAGCCTGCATGGAAGCAGGACGGCGTAACGGTATTCTCACCGACTGCGATAACAGGCACATCGTTGCAGGTCGTGTTGAGCAAATTCCTGAAGAAGGCAAACCCTTCGACAGGCTCAGGGCGGCGGCCTGGCGGCTATGTTGCCATCAATGCATATTTGCCTCGCAACGCTGAGATGAGTGATGCTTTGCAAAAAATGCGCTCTGCAATTCGTGCGAAAACCGGCAATGCCGTGACGGCTGGTTTTGGTCCGCGCTTTCAGCATTCGACGGGTCAGTTCCACAAAGGCGGACCAAAGAATGCGCTATTCATCGTCATCACCGCCGAGCCTGAAAAAGATTTTGATATTCCCACCGAAGG
>DAOTZF010000396.1:0-2163 GCA_034434415.1 Anaerolineales bacterium
TTGGTCGTCCGCTCCAACGCGATTCGCAACGCGGACGTGGTCACCGTCATCCGCTTCTTCCCTTTCGCCCTCCAAAACTGACGAAGCCACCACGCGCCCATCAGTCCCGTCACGTCCGCGTGCATTTCCAAGACAACGGGATACTTCGTCCACAGTCCGATCACAGCGGATTGAGGAAGCCATGTGTAAATTAATTCAGCTCCGAACTTCCGCGCGGCGTGCTGGGCATGGACGATGAAGTCGAGGCGTTTGAGTCCCTTGATGGAGAGGAGCAGTTTCACGTCGGGAACGAGGCGCAGTCCGTAATGAGTCTTCAGCGATTCATGAGTCGCAGGTTCTGTCTCACGCGGCGCGAACATCCGCACGTCATGCCCGAGTTGCATCAACGCCTGCGCCACCTTCATCGCCTGAATCGAATTGGCGGTGAGCGAGGGAATCCGCGAGTTGGTGATCAACGCGATCTTCATGTTACGCCGCAATCTCCAATTGCCTGATCTTCTTCACCCCGCGCCAAACCTGCACACCGACCGTGGCAATGTAATAAAAAGATAACAGCGCGGCCGCGGCAACGATCCCGAAACGCGGCACAAGTACGAACGCCAGCGCAATTTTGATCAAGCCGACGATTAGCGTGACCTTGATCGAAAATTCGGGCATGCCCAGCGAAAGCAGGAGCGACCGATTCCAATACAGCGAGTAATTGAAGGCAAGCCCCACCAGCAGGGCGAGGAGCGCCGGGTAGGCGGCGTCCACGTATTGTTCGCCGCTGTACACACGAAGGATCAAACGACCAAACAGCACCAGCCCCAGCGCGAGCGCGAGGTTATAGAGAGATGCAAAGGATGTGATCTTTCGAAGAAAATCCTTCAACTGAGTCCACGCCTTGATCACGATCAGACGGTTCACCTCGGGATACGTGTTCACGATCAACGCGTCCGTTGGCAGGGAGAGGAAGCCGACGATGGTCAGCGCGGCGTCGTAATATCCAGCCGCCACCGGGGAGATAAAGAAGCCGACCCACAAGATCTCGCTTTCGCGGAACACCTTGCTGATCGTCGCGCTGATATTGGTGCTGATGGCAAAGCGGGCGATCTCGCGCCTGGCTGTGAGCGCGGACAGGGACTGCCTCCACCAGCCTGCACCCAGGACGCGATGGAGTTGAATCCGCGCGGCGGTGAACATGCCAATCCCGAACACGGCTTTGCTCAACAGGTAGGCAAACAGGATGACTTCGATGGAGCCATTCAGGAAATATGCCGCGACGATCACAGAAAATGTGATGAGGCTTTGGACGAGGTTGATCACCCCTTGCAGGCGAATCTTGCGGGTGATCTGCAAAACACCGAGCGATGTTTCGGTATTGAAATTGGCAAGCAAGCCGATCGCAAAGAAGATGAACATCCAACCGGTGCCGGGGGTTTTCGCGATGGATTCAGATGCCCATCCCGAGGTCAGAACGACAACGATGAAAGCCAGCAGTGAAACGAAACCCTCCGTGAGCGAGGCGGCTTTCATCAGCGCGGAGGCTTTTTCCTTCTCCTGGGTTTCGAGATACTCCCCGCCATATCTCACGATCAACTCTCCCAGCCGGAACGAAAGCAATGTGTTGACCGTGGCGGCGTAGCTCATCACGATACGCAGCACGCCGCGTTCACCCACCTCTAGCAGGTGGAAGACCAGCGCGCTTTGCAGAACGCTCAACGCGAGGCTGATGGTGTTACTGCTGAACAGATGGAAACTGCTGTTCAATACGCGTCGAAGGAGATTATCTTCACGCAGGTTGGAGGTAATTTTTTGAAAGAGGGACATAAAGTATTTTGCCGTTGCGAGGAGATTGCTTCGCCACTTCTTGGCTCGCAACGACATTAGTAATCACGGCGTGAGAATATCCCTCGCCCACTCGCGTTCGGCGTTGTACCATTCCACGAGTTTCTCGACACCTGCGCGCATGTTGAACTGCGCTTCCCAACCAAGCAGTACGCCTGCCTTCGTCACATCGGCTTGATTCGTCAACATATCCGCGGGGTTCGGAGCGCCGTATTGCACAACCGCTTTTTTGCCCGTCACTTCTTCGATGATCTTGATCAGATCGTTGATGGTGATCACCTCGTGCCCGCCCAGGTTGATCACTTCGAAACCGAGCGGCTTGAGCGCAAGGATCGT
>DAOTZF010000397.1:0-3529 GCA_034434415.1 Anaerolineales bacterium
CGCGGTCCAGCCAGAAGGTCAGAAAGACGCGGGAGTTCTTCGATGGGTGTGGGCAAATGAGCAAATCTCAATCTAGGAATATTCATGCTCCACCAAGTGATCGTTTGGTTTTCGTCTTCCCTCGAGAACGCATCACATCCAATATCCGAGGAACAACATTTGTGTACATCCCATACCAAAGCGGGCTGGGCGCATAATCCCACGCGCCGAGCGTGCGCACAACCTTGCCGCCGAGCCCATCTTTGAAACGATACACACCCCACATCGAATCGGATTCATCGAACACATCGGGCGCACCCCACAGATCGTACGTCACGCATCCCCTTGCCTTTGCGCGCTTCATCGCCTCCCATTGCAAAAGATACGACGGCATCTTTTCGCGATGCGCATCGCGCGACATGCCATACACGTAATATGCGCGACTTGCAAAATAAAACACAAAGATCGCGGCGACAGGCTCAGCGTTCACTTCAGCGATCAGGGGTTCACAAGTCGGTTCATGCGAATTCATAAACAAATTCCAAACTGTTTGATAATAACCCTCATCGCGAATCACAAATCCATCACGCACCGAAGTTTCCGCGTACATCTTGTATAGCATCCCCAAATCTCCTGACTCGCCTACGCGCAGGGAAACACCTTTCTTCTCGGCGAGGCGGATGTTGTAGCGCGTCTTCTGTTTCATGCGCGCGAGGAGTTCTTCCTCCGTCGGACTCAGATCAATCAGGACCGTGTTCTTGAATTGGATTTGATCCGACGCATATCCCCAGCCCCTCCGCTTCAAATCGGACATGATGGTTTGCCCGCTTTTATCTTCGGCATCGTCCGCGCTTTCAGGGACTCCCGTTCCCAGCAGGACATCGGGATCCATTTTCAGAAAGATCGCGCCTTGTTTCTTCGCAAAAGACTGCAAATCATTAAGCACGCGTGTTCGCAAGGACTCATTCGTCCAATCGAGCAACGGACCTTTCGGTGAATAGAGGATTGAAAGGCGCGCGGCGAAACTGTTACGCAGGATTTGACGTTTGAGGATGAGCGCGGCAGCAATTGGTGAGCGGAGAGTAGAAAGTAGATTGGGGTCACTTTCCACTTTCCATTTTCCATCTGCATCCCACACCACGTATAGCTGATTCCACCCATACTTCGCCTTCACCTGTCCCCATTCGTACGTTTGGAGGAAGTGCGGATTGGGGAGTTTAGAAATCAATGAATTCCAGATATTACTTTCCAATTTTATTCTCTATTTCCAATAAACTTCAAGTATGCCCAATACAACCACGGATTATAGACTCGATCCATCGCTTGCGCGGCGCGTTTGAGTTCGCCGCCGAAGCCGCGCTTGAAGCGATACACGCCCCACAAGCCATCGTGCCGAGTCTCAAAATTGGCTTCGAGGGTCGCTTCGTCTTCGTCAGGCACGCCCCAGAGATCGTATTCTTCACAGCCGCGCGCCTTTGCCCATCTCATGGCTTCCCATTGCAGGAGGTAGGTCGGCATGCGGTTGCGTTCCTCGTCCGTGGACGCGCCGTAGAGGTAATAAGCGCGGTTTCCATTTCGAGCGACGAATAGCGCGGCAAGCGGTTTGTTCTCATATTCAGCAACTAACAATTCGCACATTCCTTTGGGATGGAACAAATCATAAGCGCGTTTGTAATATTCCAGCGAGTGGACTCCAAAGCCATCCCGTCCACCCGTAACCAGCATCATCTTGTGAAAGGATGCGATATCGTCCCACGCGCGGACCGTCACGCCTTTTTTCTCGGCAAGGCGGATGTTGTAGCGCGTTTTCTGTTTCATGCGCGCCAGTATTTCCTCTTCGCTCCCGCGGAGGTCAACGATGATTGTGCGGGGAGGTTGGATGTTTTGGGGAGAGGTGCGAAGTTTCAAGTTCCAGGTTTCAGGTTTCTGGTCATACCAGAGATCAGGTTCGATTTTCAAGAAAATTGCATGGTTCTGTTTACAAGCGGAGTCAATTTCTGGTAAAAGGGATTGATCGAAGATTGCTTTGGGAATATATCCAACCGTAAATCCAAGCGGCAATTTGCGAAATAAAATCTGTACGCCTGTATTCTCACTAACAATTCGCACAGGCTTCCAACCAAAAGCGGATTTCAACTCGCCCCACTCCCCTGTTTGGAGGAGATGGGCGTTCGGGTGTTGGGAGAGAAAGCGATTCCAGTCGGCGAGGGAGATGAGAGGCATTTTATAAATTATACGGTGGTCGAGTAGTCCCGCGCGCTTTTCGCGGGACGTATCGAGACCACCACTTAAATTCTATTAAATCGTTATCAAGAAACCCGCTGGTTTCGATATACTCGCAAAGTGCGCTCGCTACTCAACCAGCGGAATGTTTTAAATAATCGATGTTATATCCGCTTTCGGAGATTCACGGATGGAGGAGCCGGGGATCAACTCATCGAGGAGTCCGATAATGGCGTCAGTGTCCGCGGAGCGGCTGAGGCGAGTGAGAGAATCTATGGCTTGAGGCAGTTTCAAATTTAAAGATGAAACGTCCGCGTCGAGGCGGAAGATGTCGGGGTGTAAGGTCTTCGCAAGCGGTGTTCCTTCATCCCAAAGTTCCTCCGTCAATTTTTCACCTGCACGAATACCTGTGTAGGAAATTTCAATATCGCGGTGGGGTTCAAGCCCGGAGAGTCGAATCAAGTCTTCGGCGAGATCGAGAATCCGGACGGGTTCGCCCATGTTGAGCACGAACGTCTCACCGCCTTTTTCCATCGAAGCGGCTTGCAGAACTAGATACACCGCTTCGGGGATGGTCATGAAAAAACGATACATATCGGGATGCGTGATCGTGACGGGTCCGCCGTTGGCGATCTGATTTTTAAAGATGGGAATGATGGAGCCGCGTGAACCAAGAACATTTCCGAATCGAACAACGGTGAATGCGCGCTTTGACTCATGTGCGGCATCGAGCACGATCATTTCCGCAAGGCGTTTGGTCGCGCCGTAGACGGATGACGGGCGGACGGCTTTATCGGTGGAGATGAGCACGTATCGTTCGACGTTCTGGTTGAGCGCCGACTGGACGACATTGCGCGTGCCGATGACGTTGTTCGTGACCGCTTCGACAACGTTGACTTCCATCAACGGCACATGCTTGTGCGCGGCCGCATGAAAAAGGACTTGCGGCTGATGCTCCTGAAAAATTTGCGCGAGGCGTTCTGCGTTGCGAATATCGGCAATGACAGGCGAGACGGCAAGGTTGGGATAATCGTCGCGCAGTTCGAGGAGTGTCTCAAAGATACTGTTCTCGCCGTGACCCAACAGAACAAGTTCGGAGGGATTGCGTCGCGCGATCTGGCGGCATAATTCGCGACCGATCGAGCCGCCCGCGCCAGTGACGAGAACGCGCTTGTCCGCAAGCGCGGCGCCAACCGCTTCATCGTTGACACGCACCGGCTCGCGGCGGAGCAGGTCGGTGATATCCACTTCACGCAGGCGGTTGACACTGACCTTACCGCCGATGAGTTCGTAGATGCCGGGCATGGTGCGCGAAGTGATACCCTTG
>DAOTZF010000398.1:0-6270 GCA_034434415.1 Anaerolineales bacterium
ATGATGTGGGACAAACGCGCGTTGCAGTCCGGCACGTCGCACTATTTCGGCACGAACTTCGCAAAGGCGTTCGATATCAAATTCCTCGACAAGAACAACGAACTTCAATTTGCCGAAACAACCTCATGGGCGATCTCGAGCCGCATCATCGGCGCGATGATCATGGTGCACGGCGACGACCAGGGACTCGTCCTGCCACCCCGCCTCGCGCCGATCCAGGCAGTCGTTGTTCCAATTTTCAAAAACGATGACGAGAAAGTCAAAGTGATGGAAGTCGCCGACCGCGTCTTTGCGGAACTCAAAGCGGCGGGGATTCGAATCAAACTCGACGACCGCGACAACGTCAGTAGCGGGTTCAAATTCAACGACTGGGAGATGCGCGGCGTCCCCGTCCGCGTGGAGATCGGACCCAAGGATGTGGAAAAAGGGACGGTCGCGCTCGCCCGCCGCGACAAGCCCGGCAAAGAAGGTAAGACCTTTGTCTCGCAAACGGGTCTCGCTTCGACGGTGAACCTGCTTCTCACAGAGATTCAAGCCGCACTGCTCAAAAGGGCAACCGAATACCGCGATGCCAACATCCACGAACCCAAAGATTACGAGGACTTGAAGCGAATCGTCCAGGATGGCTGGGCATTCGCTTACTGGTGCGAATCCGCGGAATGTGAAGTAAAGGTAAAGGAAGATACCAAAGCCACGACGCGAAACATCCCCGTGAACCAGCCTGATCACGAAGGGACGTGCATCGTGTGCGGAAAACCTTCCAAACGCAAGGTGTATTTCGCAAGAACATATTAAAGTGTCACGCTTTCAGGTGTCACGTGTCAGGTAAAATCTGCACGTGACACCTGACACTTAAACACTTGACACTTCATCATGCCCGCCATTGACCTCGCCCGACTCAGAAAACAAACTGCACGCCTAGCTGACCTCTTCAATCAGCCGTCCGAGTTTTTGCGCGAACTGAGGGAACTGCTGGATTTTTACGTCAACCGCACACTGCGGAGTCAAGGCGTTGCCCCCTCATCTGTGCTGCCAACGTATCGAACTCCGCCGGTTGTTTTACGGCAGATCGAAACCGAACTAAGCCCAGTTGCCGAAAAAAATCCGATACAAGCACTGGAACTCGCCGACGCGCTTTGGGATGAAGGCTGGCTGGAAACGCGCCTGCTCGCCGCGTTTTTGCTTGGGCGAATCCCACCGCAGGAAGAAAGATTGCTCGCGCGCCTCACCGCGTGGACTCAAGCCGTCCGCGACCCGTCGGTGCGCGCCGCCTTACTGACGACCAGTCTCACCCGTCTGCGAAAAGAAACGCCCGATCTTTTTTTGGTTTTGGTCAAAGAGTGGTTATATCCGACGCGCCAGCGCATGTGGTCGAACGGATTGCAAGCCATCGTCCCTCTGATCGAATCGGAGGAGTTCGACAACCTGCCTCCCATCTTCGAGATCGTCGAACCCATTTTCAAGGCATCCCCAGCCGCGTTACAATTCGACCTCAAGGATTTACTCATCGCGCTGTACAAAGCCGCACCCGATGAAACCCTGTATTTCCTACAGCAGATCCTGAAAGATTCGAAGAGTCCGTTACCAGTAGTTGCACTCCGCCGCATGTCACCGGACCTGCCGCCAGAACTTCAGTCACACGTACGAGAGATGCTTCGGCAGGCAAAACACTGAGGGGTTGCCCGCAGGCAGAAAGGAATTTGGATATGCTTATCATCAGAGGCGTGATCGGCGCGATCATCCTGTTCTTTGGTCGCGAACTAAATTTTCTATTCGCAGGAGGCATGGCGGTTCTCGTCGGTTTCCGGCTCGCGCCGAAACTCCCCGACTCGCTGCCGCCCTGGGCAGATTCAGCCCTCATCATCGGGATGGGCATTCTCGCGGCATTGCTTGTCATCCTCAACGAACGCGCAGGCTATTTCATCTCCGGCTTCTTCGCGGGTGGTTATATGATGATGGAATATTTCGAACCTGGCGTGCTGACCTTTCCCATCCTTCCGTTCACCGTCGGCGCGCTCATCGGCGCCGCCATCCTCGGCATCTTCACCGAGTGGGCGTTGATTGCGATCTCCAGTCTCATCGGTGCGATCTACGCCACCACGCTCTTCCGACTCAGCCAGACTGCAGAAACCCTTGTGGCGGGCGGCTTGTTCGTCATCGGTTCTCTCACGCAAGTTATCCTCATGCGCATGCAAAAAGAATGAACATCGACAACTCAAAACTCATTTATTTGCACGGGCTCGAAAGCGACAGCAACAGCGGCAAAGCGCGCCAGTTCCGTGAGTGGTTCCCGGGTATGCTCACACCGGACTTCAAAGGTTCGTTCGAGGAACGCATGACCCAGCTCGAACCGATTCTTGCGGACAAATCGGATTGGACAATTATCGGCTCCTCGTTCGGTGGACTCATGGGGACCGTATACACATGCAAGAATCCGACTCGCGTGCGGAAGTTGATCCTGCTTGCCCCGGCATTATTGCGGGACCCATTCGGTTCCTACTTGGACCTTCAGCCTGTTTCCGTTCCCGTCACCGTCATCCACGGGACGCAGGACGATGTCGTACCCCTCGAACCTGCGCGCGAGATTGCACAGGCATTGTTCACGAATCTCAGCTACCTCGCCGTGGATGATGATCATCGTTTGCACAAAACCCTCCACGAGTTGGATTGGAGTTCCATTTTAGGTGTGCGGACTTAAGTCCGCAATCCGAAACCGCCATCCGAATGAAACAACAAATCTACTGGCACACCACAGTCAACATGCCCGGCGAGGAACACGCCACAACTCCCCTCCCCTCAACAGTGGATGTGGCGGTTATCGGCGGCGGATACACGGGTCTATCCGCCGCGCGGACGCTGGCGAAACGCGGCATTAAGGTTGCCGTACTCGAAGCGGAGACCATCGGCTGGGGGGCAAGTTCGCGCAACGGCGGCATGACCTTAACCGGACTCAAGCCCGCCATGCAGACCGTCATCAAACGATACGGGCGCGATCTGGCAAAACAATTGTTTCAAATTTCAGTGGATTCCGTGGATACGGTTGAACGGGTGGTGAAAGAAGAAAACATAGACTGCGGCTTCAAGCGTTACGGTCATCTCTTTGTTGCCACCAAGCCAAATCACTTCGATTATTTTCACGATGAAGTGGAATTCATGGCAACGGAGTTCAACCACAATGTCCGCGTTGTTTCTCCAAGCGAATTGAAGGACGAAATCGGCTCAACCATCTATCACGGCGGCATTGTGGACGAGGTCAGCGGGGGGTTGAACCCGGCGCAATACGTGGCAGGGTTGGCACGCGCGGCAGAAAACGCTGGGGCGTCGCTCCATGCGCGGGCGCGGGTTACCCACCTCACCCGTCGCGGGACGCGGTTCTTCATCCAAACCGAACGCGGAAATCTTGAAGCCGAGAATGTTTTGGTCGGCACGTCGGGGTACACGGGAAGTGTCACGAAAAAACTCCAAAGAAAAATAATTCCGATCGGGTCATTCATCATCGCGACCGAACGATTATCCGATGAACTTGCAAATGAACTCAGCCCGAAGAACCGCATGATCTTCGACTCGATGCACTACCTGAATTATTTTCGATTGTGGGACAATCGCATGATCTTCGGCGGGCGCGCGGCGTTCTTCCCTGAAAATAAAAATACGATCGCGCGCAGCGCGGATATTTTGCGGCGCGAAATGATCCGCGTATATCCACAATTGAAGGATGCAAAAATTGATTACGTGTGGGGCGGCACGCTCGATTTCGCCTTCGACATGATGACGCACGTCGGCGAGATCGATGGGATGTATTACTCGCTCGGTTACGCGGGTCACGGCGTGGCAATGGCTTCGCATTTGGGCAAGACCGTCGCGGAGGCGATGCTCGCAGGCAACATCAAAGAACATCCATTTGCAAAATTCGATTTTCCCGGCGTGCCGCTGGGACTGTATAACGGCTTTCCGTGGTTCCTGCCGTTCGCCGGCGCATGGCACAAGATTTTGGATTGGATCGAATAATAGTAAAATTCATGAAAGGCCCGGTGGTCGAGTAGACCTGCGTGAACTTCGCAGGTCGTATGGAGACCACCATGCAGTAAAGCAATTCTCGTTACAAATTTACCTTTGAATCCCAGTTGGTCTCGATACGTGTCGCTCCGCGCCACTACTCGACCAACAGAGACTTCAACTCGAGGAGAGAATCATGGCAACGAAAAAATCCAAATCTGCGAGCAAGAAACCAACAACCGCGAAGCGTGTCGCGGTGAAGAAACCAGCAAAACTTTCTGGGGAAATTTACTACCCCTCCAAACAAGTTATCGAACAGGCGCGGCTAAAGGATTGGGATAAACTCCATCGCTTCGCCAAAAAGGACTTCCGCGCGTTTTGGGAAGCAGAAGCGAACGAACTCGAATGGTACAGTAAATGGAAGAAAGTGTTGGACGATTCCAAGAAGCCCTTCTTCAAATGGTTCACGGGGGCGAAGGTCAACATCGTCCACAACGCGATTGACCGTCACCTGAAAAATCACTACAAAAACAAACTCGCCCTCATCTGGGAAAGCGAAGACGGCAGGGACCACCGCACGTTTTCGTATTACGCGATGAACCGTGAAGTGACGCGCATGGCGAACATCATCAAAGCGATGGGCATCAAAAAAGGCGACCGCGTAACGATATACATGGGACGCGTGCCAGAGATCGTCTTCGCCATGCTGGCGTGCGCGAAAATCGGAGCAGTACATTCGGTGGTGTTCGGCGGTTTCAGCGTCGATTCACTGCAAGGGAGAATCGAAGACAGCCAGTCGAAACTCGTCGTCACCTGCGACGGTGCGTTCCAGAATGGAAAAGTCGTCCAATTGAAATCAATCGTGGACGAGTCGTTGAAGCGCTGTCCATCCGTCGAAAATGTGATCGTCGTCAGGCGCGTAAACAACGAAGTCAATATGGAGACAGGACGCGACCACTGGTATCACGAACTGCTCGAACAGCCCATCTCCGAGGGAAAATGCGAGACCGAAGTGATGGACGCGGAAGACTTGCTCTTTATCCTCTACACCAGCGGCTCGACAGGCAAACCCAAAGCCATCGTGCACACACACGGCGGATATATGGTCGGCACCTATGCCACGCTGAAATATTGCTTCGATGTGCGCGACGATGACCGCTGGTGGTGCACCGCAGACCCCGGCTGGATCACCGGTCACTCGTATCTTGTGTATGGTCCCATGCTCAACGGCGTGACATCTTTTATGTTCGAAGGCGGACCCTCCTACCCTGAACCGAATCGCTGGTGGCAATGCGTCGAACGATATGGAATCACGATCTTCTACACCGCGCCAACCGCCATCCGCGGATTGATGCGCTTCGGAGAATCGTGGCCCGACAAGCACGATCTTTCCTCCTTGCGTCTGCTCGGCACGGTGGGAGAACCGATCAACCCCGAAGCATGGAAGTGGTATCACCGCGTGATCGGCAAGGGCAAACTCCCCATCATCGACACGTGGTGGCAGACCGAGACCGGCGCGTTCATGATCACGCCCACGCCGGTTGTGCCGCTCAAGCCCGGCTCAGGGACGCGTCCGTTCTTTGGGCAGGAGGCAGAGATCGTGGACGACCACGGCAAACCAGTTGGCGATGACACCGAAGGTTATCTCGTATTGAAAAATCCCTGGCCCTCGATGCTGAGGACGATCTACAAGGACGATGAACGATACGTCAACCAATATTGGAGCAAATACCCCGGCAAATACACCACCGGCGATTCTGCCAAACGCGACGCGGACGGCTACTTCTGGATCATTGGCCGCGTGGACGATGTGATCAAAGTCTCCGGTCACCGGCTTGGCACAGCGGAAGTTGAATCGGCATTGGTCAGCCATCCCGCCGTTGCGGAAGCCGCGGCGATCGGACTGCCCCATGATGTCAAAGGTCACGCGATCTATACGTTTGTGTTACTTCGCGCAGGCAAGGTTGCTTCAGCAGAACTCGCGGAAGAATTACGACAGCACGTCGCGACGCACATGGGACCCATCGCCCGCCCCGAGGAAGTGAGATTTGTGGATAAACTGCCGAAGACCCGCTCGGGGAAAATTATGAGGCGCGTGTTGAAAGCCCGCGCGCAGGGGTTGCCGGAAGGTGATATCAGTACACTTGAGGAATAAACTTGGATACTTCCGGGATTCGTACGAGTCCCTGAAGTTTTCGTATCCACACTATATTCCCCGAAAGGAGGCAAAATGAGCAACGAGAAAATCATTACCTTAGACAACTCACGCCTCCA
>DAOTZF010000399.1:0-2089 GCA_034434415.1 Anaerolineales bacterium
CACACCGGGCGCGTTGATCATTGCCACCGGGTTGTTCTATCTGTACCTTCTCTTCGCAGGGATTCCCGTCGCTGAAGCATCGACTCGCGGCTGGCTTCTCGGACCATTCCCCTCCGGCGGCTTGTATCAACCGCTCACACCGGCAACGCTTTCTCTGATCGATTGGGGCGCCATCCTGCAAAACTTCGACAAGATCGCGACCATCCTCGCGCTCAGCGTGATCGCGTTGCTGTTGAATGCCAGCGCGCTCGAAGTGACCGTCAAACAGGACATTGACCTCAACCGCGAATTGCAAAGCGCGGGCTGGGCAAATCTGTTCGGGGGATTGGGCGGCAGTACTGTCGGCTACCAAACCTTGGGATTATCGTCGCTGGCGCACCGCCTCGGCGCAAAGAGCAGGCTGGCAAATCTCATCTCTGCCTCGATCTGCGGGCTGGCACTGTTCTTCGGTGCATCGCTTATTTCATTTTTCCCGAAACCTGTATTGGGCGGCATGTTGCTGTATCTCGGCTTGTCGTTCCTTTCCGATTGGCTGATCGACGCGCGCAAATCTCTCCCGCTTCTAGACTATTTACTTGTGTGGGTCATTCTTTTCATTATTGCGTCCGTCGGGTTTCTCGAGGGAATCGCCGCCGGCACGTTCATCGCCGCCGCGTTGTTCGTCATCAGTTACTCCCGCGTGAGCGTGATCAAAAACACGCTGGACGGTTCGATTTATCACAGCAAAGTTGATCGCCCGAAGATTCACCGCGACATCCTGCACAAGAACGGCGCGGAAATTTTCATCATGAGCCTGCAGGGATTCCTCTTCTTTGGGACGATTCAAGGCGTGCTGGATAAACTACGCACCCGCATTGCGGATCAATCGCAGGGTCGGCTTGGATACATCGTTCTCGACTTTCACCGCGTCACGCACTTGGATTCATCCGCAGTGTTCGGCATCACCCGCCTCAAACAGGTCGCCGAAGCGAACAACATCCTCATGGTGTGGACCGAGGTCAAACCCGAGATCGTGAGAAATCTCGAACTCGGCGGTTTGCGCGATGAACACGACGACACCTTCATCATTAAGCCCACGCTCGATGAAGGTGTGGAGTGGTGCGAGAACCGCATCCTTGCCAAACAGGGCATGAACGACCTGACCGGTTTCATCGAGCGCGTCGAACATCAGATCAAACGTGTATTTCCCGGCTTACAAGGCATTGACCGCTTGTTGAAATACCTAGAAAAAAGAGAACTCAAAGAAGGCGAAGTGCTCATCAAGCAGGATGATCCCGCCGAGGAGATGTTCTTCGTCGAGTCCGGTCTTGTAACCATCGAACTCGAACTCCCTAACGGAAAACGCATGCGCTTGCGAAGCATCCGCGGCGGCGCGACCGTGGGTGAGATTGGCTTATACCTCGGAAATGTGCGTACCGCGTCGGTGATCGCCTCGCGCAACAGTACGGTGTATCGTTTAACGGGTCAATCGCTGAAAGAGATGCAGGAAAAAGACCCGGAGATCGCCGCCCTCTTTCACGAGTGGATCGTGCGCCTGCTTGCAGAACGGATCATTGATAACAATCGCATCATCGAAGCGTTGATGGAATAATTTTTGTAGGGGCGAGGCATGCCTCGCCCCTACAAGTTCACAATTCAAACACCGGGCGCGATTGACCGGTGAGGATCCCCCGATGATTCTTAACGGGCAGCGCGGGTCCAAAATCAGCCAACACCTGCTCCTGCTTCCTCGAAAGTGCGCCTAACTGACGCAGAATTTCCAACGTCACCGCCGGGCGGACGCGGCTATACGATTCGAGATCTGACCTCATCCGTGAAGCATCGCCATCCGACACTTTCAAGGCGATGCCAATGCCCGGTGAATTATTTCCCAGCACACCGGGGGACAAACCGATGATCTGGAATCCCTCGGCGCCTCGTTTGCACAGGATCTTTCCTTCACCTGCCTTCATCAATTCACAGTCGAATTCGCCGTAGCCGCTCACCATTTCGGGGTGGGACGTCATCGCGCTCGTAATTTTTTTACAGGCATTCGCGCGCGCGTCACTCAGTTCGCGCGGGTCACACAGGCGCGCCATGCCGAGCGCGG